>NZ_CP157005.1:916500-1222000 GCF_039904985.1 Methylomonas sp. AM2-LC | reverse complement strand
AATGATACTGACAATCGGCACTTTGGATTTAAAAATAAAACCTGTTGCCTAATCAGTGCTTAACTATTATAAATTAGAAATACAAAAATTTTTTAAGCACCCTTTAACCTTAATACCGAAACAGGCACACTTTGCGCCTTGTGTGTATTACATTCGCTTATTTTCAAACATCTTCTTTTATGAAAAAACTCTGCCTAGCTTTTTTAATTGTATTTTCTACTCCTGTTTCTGCCGTATTCTTTTCAAGCACAGACCTGTATCAATGGCTTGATAATGACTTGCGTGGTGTAGAAACCTACCAAGGCGGAATGGCAAAGGGTTATCTAATGGGAATACTGGATATGTTATCCAGCATAAATCCTCCGCTGGTTTGTTATCCAGAAGGTATTAGTGCATTAAAACTAAAAATGGTGGTGTACGACTATCTACACAGCAATCCTGACTTAAAGCATCTAAGCGTCGATAAATTAGTCTATAAAGCCTTGCTAAAAGAATGGCCTTGTCAATAAATTCAACTACCTTGTAATTTTCTACAATCAGACAAAAGCGCCACCATCATTACATTGTTTCTTAATAAGAAACAAACCATGCATAACATGCATTATTGTAATTTTTTTAAAATACTATATAGTTAAACCATCATTAATATTCGACTCTAAAGTCAAGGTAATTAACATGGAAAAATCAAAAAACTTATATAGAGATATTTTTATCGGCTTCTCATTTATCACCGGTATCTTTGGATTTATGTCAGGGGAATTCATCATTTCCACCCTACTGTTTGGCATGGCTTCTTTGTCCAGCAATCTGGATTTTGAAAAACAAATACAGGCGTAGCTTACTATTGGAATTTACTTTATTTTAATCCACGAACACTCTTATCCGTATCATCAGATACTCGTAAATAATATTTAGCCTATGACTACGCTCACATAGGTAGTATTGATATTTAAACCTAAATAGACTAATAGAGGAAAAATGGGGATTGACATTAAGCCCCTCTACTTACCAAGTAGAGGGGCTATAAAAGAAGTAAGCTACTTTAAGAAAACCACCAGTATCGAGGCGATTGGTTTAGCAAAAAGTTGGTTTTTGAAAAAATCATACAGTATTAACTATTTTTTTCATTTTGACAGTTGCACCTCTCCAGTAAATATTCAGAATTAAAAACAACCTGCAAACCACTCAACAGACTCCACCAAACGGATTAACCTTATTGTGAGAGTTTACCGTTACCATTTATACCATCCACCCTACAAGACTACAGCCCTAAAAATCTCACAACAACCGTAATGAGACACTACCAAAAAACAAAATCCCGGTCCATATAAAGAAAACTGCTGTTAATAGAAAATAAGCTAAATTCATGTAATACACCTAACTTAATACAAGCCATTTAAAATATTTAGCTCCATAGCGAATCTGCAATAACGGGTTAAACAACTTAATAAGTTGCCTACAACCTTATAAACGGCTTTTTTTTACTCATTTAACTATGGAGCCGTTTCTTTTTAAAAAGCAGAAATCATGCCTATATTTATTTTATTTACAATCAAACACTTACAGATAACAACACCGTAAACACGTTTAAAATTGGTGCAAATGCACCTTGTCGGTGCGAAAAACACCATACACACTAACCGCCCCTCTGATTGATCAACGTGCAAAATCGTTTTTCTCCTCACAGAAATACCACTGTCTTTGAGTCAAGGTAGACGCTGCTTACTACGATTTGCTACAATCGGCTTAATTTGTGCTTCTATCAATCCAAGTCTTTCACACTCTTTCTGGAGAAAACTCTATGGCAATTAAAATTGCAATTAATGGTTATGGTCGTATTGGTCGCAATATCTTGCGTGCATTGTATGAATCAGGTCGCACTAATGAATTTCAAGTGGTAGCTATCAATGATTTAGGCGATTCCAAAACCAATGCTCATTTAACAAAATATGATACAGCGCATGGACGTTTTCCTTTCGACGTAAGCGTTGATGGTGACTACATCGTTGTCAATGGCGACAGAATCCGTGTACTGGCAGAAAGAGACCCCGCCAAACTTCCTTGGGGTGAATTAGGTGTTGACGTTGTTCATGAATGTACTGGTTTTTTTACCAGCAAAGCCAAAGCTTCTGCCCACATTCAAGCTGGCGCTAAAAAAGTGATTATCTCTGCTCCAGGTGGTAACGATGTTGATGCTACTATTGTTTTCGGCGTTAACCATCACACATTGAAAGCTTCTGACACTGTTATCTCAAATGCCTCTTGCACGACCAACTGTTTAGCGCCTCTGGTTAAACCTCTGATCGACACCATCGGTGTTGATCACGGCTTAATGACTACCATACATGCTTATACAAATGATCAAGTTTTAACTGACGTTTACCACAGTGACTTACGTCGCGCCCGCTCGGCCACGCATTCCATGATTCCTACTAAAACTGGCGCTGCCGCTGCTGTTGGCCTAGTTCTGCCAGAAATGGCAGGCAAATTAGATGGCTTTGCAATGCGCGTACCCACTATCAATGTTTCTGTTGTGGATTTATCTTTCCAAGCTTCCAGAAATACCACTAAAGAAGAAATTGATAGCATCTTACGCGAAGCGGCAAACGGCTCATTAAAAGGCATTTTAGCCGTGAATGACGAACCACTTGTGTCTATCGACTTTAATCACAATCCGCATTCTTCCATTTACGAATCTTCTTTAACTAAAGTTACCAGCGGTAACTTTGTAAAAGTACTGTCCTGGTATGACAATGAATGGGGTTTCTCAAACCGCATGCTTGATACCACTGTTGCTTTAATTAACGCCAAATAAGGGTTTACATGCAACTTAGAAGAACCAAGATCCTAGCTACATTAGGACCATCGACTGACAAGCCGGGTGTACTTGAAGACTTATTCGAAGCGGGCATTGATGTAGTACGGCTGAATTTTTCACACGGCTCGGCACAAGATCATATTGATCGCGCTAACCGGGTTAGAGAACTCAGCAAACTATCCGGGCGTAGAGTCGGCATTCTAGCTGATCTACAAGGCCCTAAAATCCGCATAGCTCGCTTTAAGGATAAAAAAATCTGGCTGGAAGAAGGTCAGAACTTTGCCTTGGACATCAATCTCGACAAAGATGCGGGTGATAATACCCAAGTTGGCATTACCTACGAACCTTTGGCTCGTGAAGTAAAGCCAGGCACCCGCTTACTTCTTGATGATGGTCGCGTAGTATTAGATGTTGTTAATGTCGAAAATAATACCCGTGTTAACTGTACAGTTGTAGTGGGCGGCGATTTATCCAACAACAAAGGCATTAATTTGCTTGGTGGTGGGCTTTCTGCCGCTGCATTAACGGATAAAGACAAGGAAGATATTAAAACTATTGCCATTATTAACGCTGATTACGTAGCAATCTCTTTTCCACGTACAGCCGCAGATATGCACGAAGCTCGGGCGCTGCTTTTGGCTGAAGGCTGCCATGCTGGACTGGTTGCAAAAGTTGAACGCGCAGAAGCCATGGAAGTAATTGACGAAATTATTTTGGCTTCAGATGCCATCATGGTAGCACGTGGTGATTTGGGCGTAGAAATTGGTGATGCCAATTTACCTGCTGCTCAAAAATTACTGATCAAACGGTCAAGAGAATTAAATCGAGCTGTTATTACTGCCACACAAATGATGGAATCAATGATTGAAAATTCAATTCCAACCCGTGCCGAGGTATTCGATGTCGCGAATGCTATTGTCGATGGAACTGATGCTATCATGCTCTCAGCCGAAACCGCTTCTGGTAAACATCCAGTTAGAGTGGTAGAAGCAATGGTTCGTATTTGTATGGAAACAGAGAAACAACCCAGTGTGATCAAGTCAAAGCACCGTATGACCGATAGTTTTAGTCACATTGATGAAGCTATAGCAATGTCAGCCATGTATATGGCAAATCATACCAATATAACAGGCGTAGCGTCGTTAACCGAAACTGGGTCAACTACTCTATGGATGTCACGCATTAGCTCAGGCATACCGATTTTTGCATTCAGTAATCATGAGAAAACTTTAGGACGGGTAACCTTATATAGAGGTGTGTTCCCAATTCCGTTTACGCATGAAAAAATGGCAAATGCTGATGTTAATCGCTACATCATTGACAAACTGAAATCGCGTGGACTGGTCAAGAATGGTGATTCTTTTATCATCACCAAAGGCGATGCAACCGGACATCAAGGCGGCACCAACTCGTTGAAAGTAATTACTGTTGGTGAAGACCCTATCCGTTAATTAGATAGAGGACACTGCGCAGGCGTTAATAAATGCCTGCGCAGCACTTAGTTTAGACAACCCGATCAGGCAAGGCATGTCCGGCAAAAAACACAGCCAGATTTGCAAGCACTTTTTCGCCCATCGCGGTGCGGGTGGCAATAGTGGCACTACCCAAATGTGGCAACAGAGCCACATTCTCCAAACGTAAAAAACCCGAATCAATAGCAGGCTCGCCCTCATACACGTCCAACCCTGCACCAGCAATACGTTTTTCCTGTAAAGCCTTAATCAAGGCTTTGCTGTCCACTACATCTCCACGAGCGGTATTAATTAGATGCGCAGTAGGACGCATTAAATTTAAGGTCGCATCATTCATTAGATGTCGAGTTTCAACACCACCAGGACAATGCAAAGAAATATAATCGCATTGCGGCAGCAATTCTTCCAATGTTTCACAGCGTACAGCCTGCAAATTTTCAACGATAGCAGTCTCTGCCAGTGTTGGCTTAAAGAACAAAATTTTCATGCCAAATCCGTGATGGGCTTTTCTAGCCATCGCTTGTGCAATTCGACCAAACCCCACCAAACCCAGAGTAGCACCAGTCACATCACTACTCATCATATGAGTTGGACACCAGCCACTCCATTGCCCTGCTCGCACTAACCGATCACCCTCAGCTCCGCGCCGTGCGGTCATCAACAACAAAGTCATGGCAATATCTGCTGTGCTTTCAGTTAATACACCCGGTGTATTAGTCACAATAATGCCCTGTTGTTTGGCGGCCTGAATATCAATATGATTAAAACCCACCCCAAAATTACCGAGAATTTTGCAGCGTCGATCATTAACATTAATTACCTCTGCGGGCAATAGATCGCAGACACTTGGACATACAGCATCGTAGTTTTGTAAGGCGGTTTTTAATTCATCTATACTGAAACTGTGATCATCATCATTTAAGGTAACATCATAGAGAGTATTGAGTTTAGCTTCTACCGTCGCTGGCCAGCGACGGGTAATAAGAACTTTAGGTTTGTTCATAATGGTCTGTTCAATCTCAAAGTCACTGGAAAAACATGGCATAAAATTATTCTAGAATCAGCAGTTGAGCGCATCTGAGGCTTTCTATTCCAGCTTATCTGACGGCATGATAACTCCACGCTTTACACCTCCACTACAAAAAAAGCAACGCAGTAATGCTAACTGAAACTGTGATCATCGAGCGCGAAGCTTGCATTCCATTTTTCAAACAGAATTAAAGACTTAATTCATTGATTTACTATATTTAACTCGTTTACGAAGCGTTTAACTGCCCATTTTAGAATTATAGATTGCAGCTTGAGCTAAATGCAATAAAACCTATAAAAATCTTTCGCATCCCTTTTTAAGGTATCGGGTAAATTTGTTAGGGTTACAAATTGAGTAAAAATTTGACTATGTTGACAAAACTATTCCCAAAGTTAGTCCTTTACTATTGGAAAACAACTTTAAAATTCACAGAGGGAGCTTGATACATTTTGATAGACTTAAGCGGAAACGTCCATGATAAATAGGCCGATGTGGCTGTCTATTCCGCATCGGCTTCAGTTGAGTATGGACTATTGAGCCGTAGAGCGATAATACTCGATGGCAGCAGCCACACCGCTACCGGGTTTAATGTCGAAACCATTATCCAGCATAGCCATCTCAACGCCAGCTAGCGCCCCTAACAAAGACACATCGTTCATATCACCAATATGTCCAATACGGAAAACCTTACCAGCCACTTCAGTTAAACCAGCTCCAAGGGATATATTATATTTGCTAAATGCAGTACTAATAACATGTCTGGCGTCTTTATCAGCAGGCACCACTATTGCTGTAACGGTATCAGACTCAAATCCAGGATGAGCGCAAAGACGCAAACCCCATGCAGCCACTGCACGACGCACACCTTCAGCTAAACGATAATGACGAGCATACACATTATCCAGCCCTTCAGCTAACAACAAATCCAAAGATTTACGCAAACCATGCAACATTGGCGTTGAAGGGGTATAAGGCGTGTAACCTTCTTTATTTGAGTTTATTTGATCCTTCAGCGACAAAAAAGCACGTGGATAAGTAGTGGTTTCAGAAGCAGTTATTGCTTTTTGACTGAATGCCAGAATTGCAGCTCCAGCAGGCAGCATAAAGCCTTTTTGGGAACCACTTATGGCTGCATCTACGCCCCATTCATCCATTTTAAACTCTAGGCTGGCAATAGAGCTAACCCCATCAACAAACAACAAAGCAGGATGCGAAGCTGCATTCATGGCTTGACGTACACCTGAAATATTACTGGTAACACCGGTAGATGTTTCATTGTGCGTAGCTAGCACCGCTTTAATTTCATGCTGACTATCTGCTTTCAGACGTGCTTCCAATACATCTAGAGGTATACCTTTACCCCACTCAACTTCATGACACTCAACATCAAAACCCAAACGACGTGCCATATCCATCCATAAATGTCCAAATTGACCAAAGCGATAAATTAAAACTTTATCACCAGGATTCAAACAATTGGTAAGCGCTACTTCCCAACCCGCCGTACCCGTTGCCGGATAAACAAAACATTGTCCAGCCTCAGTACGGAAAATCTTTTTCAGATCCGCCAGTATAGGTTTAAATAAATCAGGAAAAATAGGCGAACGATGATCTTCCATCGGTAGGTGCATTGCACTTAATACTTCGTGGGGGGTATTCGTTGGACCTGGTATAAATAAGTGGTTACGACCTGCCATCAGGATTCTCCTATAATAATTGAAGCAGCTATAAATCGGCGGATAGTGGCATATTTAGCATGATTCGGCAAGTCGTTTACACTGTTTTTATTCTAAATCTGTTTATTTATAAGGAATCAGATGATTGACATTGCTTGCCCTAAAAGTAAAATGTCTGTTTATTTAAATTATTTGAGATTTAATCTCAGCATTCCGCATACGCAAGGAAACCATACATGAGTCATACACTATATGAAGCCAACGCCCAGCGCGTTCAACGCTGTGAACTGGCAGTCCCAGGGTCGAATCCCGACATGTTCGAAAAAGCCCTGCAAAGTGGTGTAGATTTTGTGTTTCTTGACCTGGAAGACGCTGTTGCACCAGACGACAAACTTCAAGCTCGTAAAAATGTCATTCAAGCCATAAATGATCTTGACTGGGCAGGCCACGGCATAACTCTGTCAGTGAGAATCAACGGCCTAGATACACAATATATGGTTCGCGATGTTGTGGATCTGGTTGAACAGGCAGGCGCCAAGATTGACACTATTCTGATTCCTAAAGTCGGTGTTTACGGCGACTTATATATGGTGGAAGCCATGTTAAACCAACTGGAAATGCAACAAGGCCTTAATAATAAAATTGGCATTGAATGCCTGATCGAAACAGCTCTTGGCATGGCCAATGTTGAAGACATCGCCAAACAAGGTGCCATTGGTGGCCGTCTGGAAGCGCTGCATTTCGGTGTTGCCGATTATGCGGCCAGCAACAGAGCACGCACTGTCAATATTGGCGGTCTCAATCCTGATTATCCGGGGGATCAGTGGCATGCGGCTATCAGCCGTATGACCGTTGCTTGTCGTGCCTATGGTTTACGTCCAATTGACGGACCTTTTGGCGATTTTAAAGACCCCGATGGCTTTAGAGCAGCTGCGCGAAGAGCAGCAGCATTAGGCTGTGAAGGCAAATGGGCCATTCATCCCTCGCAAATTGCCTTGGCTAACGAGGTATTTACGCCACCTACAGCCGAAGTCGAAAAAGCCAAACGCATTTTACTTGCGTTACAAGAAGCGGCTGCACAAGGTAAAGGCGCAGCCGCACTTGATGGCCGATTAATAGATGCAGCCTCAGAACGCATGGCGAATAACATCGTGCGTGCAGCTGAAGCGATTGCCGCTAAAAGCCGTTAACCAACAAACTTCTGAATCAGAACCCGAGGGCGCTAAACGCCTGGACTGCCATACATGGCAAATGTCTGATTTAAACTTCAAAATCCCGGTTCGTTAACTTTAAGTTTGTGCCGGGATTCAAATGAATCCGAAAATTAACCAAGAGAGATGCTATGGATATTCATGAGTACCAAGCAAAGCAATTATTAGCCGAATATGGCATTAAAATCGCCGACGGAGGCTTAGCTTACAGCCCGGAAGACGCAGTACAACGCGCCAGAGAAATTGGCGGCAATGTTTGGGTCGTTAAAGCCCAAATTCACTCAGGCGCTCGCGGTAAAGCAGGCGGCATCATCGTTTGCAAAAGCCATGACGAAGTCAGTGCTGCCGCTGAGGATTTATTAGGTAAACGCTTGGTTACCCATCAAACTGGTCCTGCTGGCAAAGTTTGTCTGCGTCTATATATAGAAGCAGGCACAGATATAGCCAAAGAACTTTATCTAAGCTTTCTGGTTGACCGTGCTCACGAGCGCATAGTCATGGTAGGCTCTGCTCAAGGTGGCATGGACATTGAAGAATTGGCTGAAACCAATCCAGACGCCATCAAAAAAATTTATATTGAGCCTTCAGTCGGCTTACAAGACTTCCAGGCGCGAAAAATGGGCTTTTATCTAGGTCTGGATGCCTCCCAAATTCCGCAAGCCGTAAAACTAATTCAGGGCTGCTATCGAGCCATGCGCGACCTGGATGCAAATATGATCGAAATCAATCCTCTGGTAATCACCCAGCATGGCGACCTGATTACACTAGATGCCAAAATGGGATTCGATGATAACGCCTTATTCCGCCGCCAAAAAATTTCAGAATTGCGTGATAAAACCCAGGAAGATCCTCGCGAGATGGCGGCAGCAGATCGTGGCCTTAGTTATGTTGGCCTGGATGGTGATATTGGCTGCATGATTAATGGTGCTGGGCTTGCTATGGCAACCATGGACATGATTAAACTGTCTGGAGGTGAGCCAGCTAATTTTCTGGATGTTGGCGGCGGAGCTTCGGCAGAACGCACAGAGAAAGCGTTTCGCATGGTATTAGCGGACAAAAATGTTAAAGCCATGTTGGTCAACATTTTTGCTGGTATTAACCGTTGCGACTGGATTGCCGAAGGCGTGGTGCAAGCGGTGAAAAAAATCGATATGCAAGTACCTTTAATAGTGCGTTTATCTGGCACCAATGTCGAACAAGGCCGAAAAATTATCGCTGACAGCGGCTTGCCTATCATTATGGCAAACACCTTGGCTGAAGCGGCCGAGAAAGCAGTACAAGCACGTAACGAAGTCGTCGCAAGACAAGGTTAAGGAAACGACATGGCAATTTTTATCGACAAACAAACCCGCATTATCGTACAAGGCTTTACAGGCAAAATCGGCTCATTTCATGCTCAAGACATGATTAATTATGGTTCCAATGTAGTCGGCGGCATTACACCTGGCAAAGGCGGCCAAAAACATCTTGACCGGCCAGTGTTTAATACTGTTAAGGAAGCTGTAGAGCAAGCAGGTGCGGAAGCCAGTATCGTTTTCGTACCACCTGCCTATGCAGCTGATTCTATTATGGAAGCTGCGGATGCAGGTATTAAATATTGCGTGGCAATTACCGATGGCATTCCTACACAGGACATGATGAAAGTCAAAATTTTCCTCAGTCGTTTCCCCAAAGAACAACGCATGATACTCACGGGGCCTAACTGTGCGGGCACCATTAGTCCCGGTAAATCCATGCTAGGCATTATGCCCGGTCATATTTACATTCCAGGAAATGTGGGCATTGTTGGTCGCTCTGGTACGCTAGGCTATGAAGCCGCTGACCAGATGAAATCACTAGGCATTGGCATTTCAACTTCCGTTGGTATTGGAGGAGACCCGATTAACGGTAGTTCACATCGAGACATTCTGGAAAGGTTTGAACAAGACACTGAGACTAAAGTGGTGGTGATGATAGGTGAAATTGGTGGTCCTCAGGAAGTAGAAGCAGGCTTATTTGCCAAAGAACACATGAGCAAACCAGTAGTGGCTTATATTGCCGGCCTGACAGCACCTAAGGGCCGTCGCATGGGCCACGCGGGCGCTATTATTTCCTCTTCAGGCGAGTCTGCAGCGGAAAAGGTTGAAATACTGAAAGAGCTAGGGGTCATTATCGCTCCAACACCTTCAGCCATGGGAGAAACAGTAGCCAAAGTATTGGCAGGACTGTAATTTGCGCAACAGACTTAGCGCGCTGTAAAACGACTGCGCTAAGTCTGTTAGCATAAACTTTAGAGATGGTGAAAAGTACGATCAATACTATCACATAAATTTTCTGAATTAATCACTCAGCGCCCCATTTAAACAGCCAACTTTGTCTAAAAACCGATTAATTTTGCAGTAAATTAACATTAATACTTTGTACCGTTAGCAGTTAACCAAGACTAATCCTGCTTTTCCAGAGAGAATGCGTCTATAATTGCCGCTTAACCTATCTAACATACCGCCATCTACTTTACATGCATCTTTATCTTGATTTTAATGCTTCCTATCTTACCGCACTGTTAATGGGATTATTCAGCAGTCTGCATTGTATTGGCATGTGTGGTTCAATTATTGGCACATTGACATTCAGCCTAAGTCCTGAACTACGCAACAACAACAGTCGCTTATTCTGCACCGTACTTTCTTATAATGTGGGTAGAATCATCAGTTATGCTATGGCAGGCGCAGTGGTTGCAGTGGTGGTAGAATTTTTGAGCCTACCTTTTAGCAATGGGCAGGCTCATCGTGCTTTACAATTAATTTCTGCAGTGATTATGGCTGGTGCAGGTTTGTATTTAGCCGGTTGGTTTCCACGTTTTGCCTATATCGAAAAATTAGGCATACACTTATGGAAAATTGCTGAACCCTATGGTCGCAAACTTATTCCAGTTAAATCTTTAAAACAAGCGTTGTTATTCGGCATGGTTTGGGGCTGGCTCCCTTGCGGTTTAATCTATACCGCTCTTGCCTTAGCTGCAACCACTGGCAATATATTACATAGTGCGCTAACCATGTTCATTTTTGGCTTAGGTACTTTACCCGCTGTTATGGGTGTAGGTATAATTACACCTTTGTTAACCCGACTATCCAGAGCTCAGCGCTTTAAAAGCATTGTAGGGGTTTTGTTTATTATCTTTGCCTTACTGGCTGCATTCCCTTCGCTTAACCCCATGCGGGTTGAACACATAATGACGTATTAAAGGGTTATTAATGAATCATTTCAATTCGATTATTGGCAAATCACCTGCATTAGAAGCTTTAATTCGTAGCGCACAAATTGTGGCAGCAACCGATGTCACAGTGCTCATTAAAGGCGAAACTGGCACTGGCAAGGAAGTATTAGCCACCGCCATACAAAAAAGTAGCCCACGGGCAAATAAACCGTTTATTACTTTAAATTGCGCAGCTTTACCTGAAGCGCTGGTTGAATCTGAAATTTTTGGTCATAAAAAAGGCGCATTTACTGGCGCTACCAATGACAAAATCGGTTTGTTTAAGGTTGCAGATGGCGGCACATTATTCCTTGATGAAATCAATTCATTACCACTTTCTATACAATCCAAATTATTGCGTTTTCTTGAGTCGGGCGAATGTTTATGTATTGGTGAAACTACACCCTACAAAGTAAATGTACGCATTTTTGCGGCGACTAACATGGATTTAAACGCCTTGATTGATGCGGGTGAGTTTCGACGCGACCTGTATTTCCGACTTAATGTCGTGCCTTTGGAACTACCCTCCTTACATGAGCGTAGTGAAGATTTAGACTTATTGATTGAGCATTTTTTCAAAAATTTTTCTGCTACCCATAACCTGGAAGCACCGGTATTCAGCCGCGCGGCTGTAAAAGTGTTACGTAGCTACAAATGGCCTGGCAATGTCAGAGAATTACGCAATTTATGTGAACGACTCTGTATTTTGCTGTCAGGACGTAACATAGAACCTGAAAATCTGCCTCGTGAATTTACACTAGTAAAAAGCACTGAAACAGTTGGCGGCTACATATTGCCAGAACTGGGCGTGCAATTGGAAGAACTGGAAGCAGATATTATTTATCAGGCGTTAATAAGAACTAAAGGCAACCGCAGTAAAACTGCCCGCTTACTTGGCATATCCAGAGATGCTTTACTCTATCGCATCCAAAAACACGGATTAGCCAGTCACTGAATGATACTGGCTTCCAAATGTCATTCAGTGATAATCCTTGAACTGTTAATACCTACCAAAATGGCGGAAAAAATATTAACAGTCAGCCAAGAAAACAAATAAAGTTATAAATTTTCTGAAGCAAAATCCGCCAACCTGGAGCGTTCGCCACGCCTTAGTGTTATATGCGCACTGTTCTCCCAATTTTTAAATCGGTCTACTACATAGGCCAAGCCGGAACTGGTTGCCGTGAGATAAGGCGTATCAATTTGCGCCAGATTACCAATACAAATAATTTTTGTTCCTGGGCCAGCCCGTGTAATTAAAGTTTTCATTTGTTTCGGCGTCAGGTTTTGCGCCTCGTCAATGATGAGAAAACGATTTAAAAAAGTACGACCGCGCATGAAATTTAATGAGCGGATTTTAACCCGATTCATCATCATATTATGTGAAGCACCTTGCTCCCATTCGGTAGCCCCAGAACGGCTACCTAGCAGTTCCAGATTATCCATTAAAGCCCCCATCCAAGGTGCCATTTTTTCTTCCTCAGTACCCGGCAAAAAGCCAATATCCTGACCAACGGGCATGGTTTCCCGTGTCATAATAATTTCCAGAAAGGCTTTTTGCTCCAATGTCAAAGACAATCCCGCCGCCAAAGCCAACAAGGTTTTTCCAGTACCTGCCGAACCCAATAGCGTAACAAAGTCAACATCAGGATCTAATAATGCATTAAGGGCAAAATTCTGTTCACGGTTTTTGGCGATTACACCCCATACGTTATGATTTTTAGTTTTATAGTCGCGCGTTAATTGCAACACAGCGGACTCACCATCACACGACTTAACCACCGCTTCAAAACCAAAGTCATCGTCCATGTACAGATACTGATTGGGATACCATTCAGCCACTAACGGACCATGCAAGCGATAAAAAGTACGATTATTATCCTGCCAGGACTCCATTTTACTGCCGTGTTCTTCCCAAAAATCAGCATCCAACGCCATAGAGCCACTATATAGCAGGTCTATATCTTCGATAGCCTGATCATTATGGTAATCTTCGGCATTAATTTGTAACGCTGCGGCTTTAATGCGCATATTAATGTCTTTAGACACCAAAATCACATTAACTTCTGGAAATTCCTGCCCTAAGGCTAGGACAATGCTTAATATGGAATTATCCGCAATTTGACCGGGTAAATCTGCGGGTAATAAATGGGCCAATTGCCGGGTTTGAAAATATAAACGACCATCCAAATTTTGTTCGTTGCCTGAAGTATTTTCAATCAGAGACAAAGGCAACCCATCATTGATGCTTTGTTGATCAGCATCGCGAATTAAATCATCCAGAAAACGGCTAACCTGCCGTACATTACGCGAGACATCGGATAATCCTTTTTTAGCATGATCCAACTCTTCCAACACTATCATTGGAATAAAAATATTGTGTTCTTGGAAGCGAAACAAGGCGGTAGGATCGTGCATTAATACATTGGTATCCAGCACGAACAATTTTTTACCGACGGAAAGAATATTCATATTTTTTATATTTTCTAAAAGATGGATTGCTACTTAGTCCAGTATAGCCACAGTTAAAAACTTAACCTACAAATTGACTGGCGGATGTATAAGCATGGGCTATCAAAAATTGCCATCTACCTGCGATTAAAGTAAAAATATGCATTTACTCCTTCTTTGCCCGCAAAAAAACCACAAAAATTAGATGTACCATGAATACAATAAGGGATAGTTTCGCTGATTTTAAACATTTTCGAAACTTTTGCGGTGAAAATAATTTTAATTTACAAACCATCGCCAGCAAGGTGCTGATTCAAACAGACAACTTAGCGACTAGGCATCAAACCAACCCAGCCGCCTGCAAATCAGCATGATAAGACGAACGCACCAAAGGCGCACTGGCAACCTGCTGAAATCCCATTTGCTTGGCCAGATCGGCGTAACGTTTGAATTGGTCAGGATGAATATACTCTTTAACTGCCAAGTGTTCTTTACTAGGCTGTAAATACTGACCTAAGGTTAACATGCTACAACCATGCTCTAGCAAGTCCTGTAGTACTTGCAGTACTTCTACTTCTGTTTCGCCTATGCCTAACATTAAACCGGATTTGGTGGGTATTTCCGGCAAATTTTCCTTATGCTGTTGAAGTAAAACCAACGAATGCAGGTAATCTGCACCCGGCCGCGCTTCCTTATATAATCTGGGTACGGTTTCCAGATTATGATTAAACACATCACAAGGTTGTTGTTTTAAGATATCCAGTGCTAATGACAACCGCCCCCTAAAATCCGGCACTAATATTTCTATGCGGGTGGCGGGTGATTGTTGACGAATAGCAGCAATACAATGGGCAAAATGCCTTGCACCACCATCGCGCAGATCATCTCTGTCTACTGAGGTTACCACCACATATTTTAAGGCCATAGCGGCGATGGTGTTGGCAAGATTTTGCGGCTCTTCGGCATCTAAAGGCAGTGGTTTCCCATGTGCAACATCGCAGAACGGGCAGCGCCGGGTGCATAAATCCCCCATAATCATAAATGTTGCAGTTCCGTGACTAAAGCACTCTCCTAAATTTGGACAGGCGGCTTCCTCGCATACTGTATGCAAACGGTTTTCGCGTAAGGATTTTTTGATTTGATTAACTTTATCCCCCACTGGCAGCTTGATACGTAACCAGTCTGGTTTACGCAAAATGGTTTCAGGCTTTTCCACCTTAATAGGAATTTTTGATAACTTGTCGGCCTGACGCTGATGCGTTAACGGGTTTGAGCGCGAAGGTGCTTCCAGTTTCATAATTCGATTGCCTTAATGATTTGATGTATGACGGGGACCGCCACTTCATGAGTTTGCACATCTACCCCACATACCAGCAACTGGGTAACTTCCAGACCGGCATAACCACAAGGATTAATATTCAGAAACGGGGTCAGATCCATATTATTATTCAGACTCAAGCCATGATAACAACAGCCGCGTTTAATACGTAAGCCTAAGGAAGCTATCTTTTTTTCTGCAACATAGACACCAGGTGCAGTAGGTTTTGTTTCAGCGCTAATACCGTATTGACGCAGAGTTTGTCGTACAGCATTTTCCAAAATAGTCACTATTTGCCGAGGACCTAAATGGCAACGACGCAGATCGATCAAAACATAAACCACTAATTGCCCAGGGCCGTGATAACTGATTTGCCCTCCCCTATCGCTGGCAACTACGGGAATATTAGTAGCGCTTAATAAATGTTCAAGTTTACCATTTAGCCCCAGTGTGTAAACTGGCGGATGCTCAGTAATCCAGATTTCATCGGCCGTACTTTCAGTACGCTCAGCGGTAAACTGCTGCATTTGTTGCCAGACAGTGACATAGTCCTGCACACCCAAATTACGGACAACGGTACGGGTATCATCCACCATAAAAACTATAAAGCCATCAACACATCCGTGCTGTCAGTTAAATCCTGATAAATAGCATTTAATTGTTCACGACTAGTGGCCTCTATCATCACAGTTACAGCCGTGTAATTGCCAGCTTTACTGGGTCGGCTAGTCACAGCTCCCTCCTTAATATCATCCACATGACGGCGAATAATTTCAACCACAATCAAGTCAAAATCATCACGACTTTTACCCATAGCTTTGATGGGAAACTCACATGGAAATACCAATAAAGATTCGGTTTCTGTCATAGTAAGGATTTTTTATAAGCTTGTAAAAGTTGATCGATTTTCAGCCAAACCTCGCCCGGTTTACCATCGGCAATGACCTCACCATCCAATTCTACAATCGGTAAAATTTCACGAGTGGAACTGGCCACCCAAACTTCACTGGCAGATTTTAGAGCTTCCAGAGCAATAATATCTTCACGGTAAGGAATATTATTCGCTGCGGCTAACTCAAGAATGACATCCCGCGTGATACCTGGCAAAATTTCATTGCTTTTTGGTGGAGTAATTAATTCCCCCTCAATCACCGCAAACACGTTACTGGCGGCACCCTCGATAACATAACCGTTTTTGACTAAAATCGCTTCTGCACAACCTTGATCAAGCGCTTGTTGTCTAAGCAAAATATTACCTAATAAAGTAATGGCCTTAATATTACATAATTGCCAACGGGTATCATCCAGAGTAAGTGCTTTAATACCATTAAATTTACCAGCAAACGGCACTATCTCAGAACACATGGCAAAAATGGTTGGAATCACTTTTTCAGGAAAGCCATGATCGCGTTTTGGTGCGTAACCACGAGTAATCTGTAGATAAATATATTGATCTTTGCTACTTTCTAACAAAGGATTAAAGATAGCCTCCCAATCGCTAACTGAATTATCAATGGACATGCGAATACCAGCAAGACTGTTATTCAAGCGTTGAATATGGTCAGCCAAGCGAAAAAGACGGCCCGCATACGCAGGTATTACCTCATAAATGCCATCTCCAAACAGAAAGCCCCGATCCAGCACGGAGACCTTTGCCTCATCAATAGGCAAATAATCACCATTTAAAAAAACTTTCTGCATATTATTTCTCCAATAATCCCAAAGCCGCATCGTAGAGACGACGGAAAATACCACCCTCTGCAATGCTATCCATGGCCACCAGAGGCTTATTCAGAATGGTTTCTCCAGCCAAGGTAATATTTAAAGTACCTACGGCATCACCTTTATTAACAGGGGCAAGAATAGCCTTATCAATTTGAGTTTCGGCTTTTAACTCTGTAAAGTGTTTGCGCGGTGCGGTGACATACACATCGTCTGCAACACCCACTTGTAATTTAGAACTAACTCCTTTTCTGACTCTGGCTTCGGCCAACGGAGTTTTAGCTTCGTATAAGCGATGGGTTTCGAAAAAGCGAAAACCGTAATTGAGCAGGGATTGACTTTCATTGGCACGCGCATTTGGACTTGCAGTACCCATCACTACCGAAATTAAACGCATATCTTCACGTTTGGCAGAAGCGACCATACAATAACCGGCTTCATCAGTAAAACCAGTTTTAACCCCATCCACAGATGCGTCGCGCCATAATAATTGATTACGATTTTGCTGGGTTATATTGTTGTAAGTAAATTCTTTCTGTGAATCCCAACGATAATAATCGGGAAACTCAGTAATCAATGCTTGTGCCAATATAGCCAGATCACGTGCGGTACTGTAATGATTTTGCGTAGGCAAACCCATACTATTCTCGAAATGACTATTGGTCATCCCTAGTCGAGCAGCTTGTTCATTCATCATGGTGGCAAAAGTTTCTTCGCTACCAGCCACATGTTCTGCCAAAGCAACGCTGGCATCATTGCCAGATTGAATAACCACTCCTTTGAGTAAATCTTCAACCAAGACTTGTTTATTGACTTCTACAAACATCTTGGAACCGCCAGTTTCCCAAGCATTCTGACTGATAGTTACTTTTTCATCCAGAGCCAAATGTCCGGCTTTTAACTCTCTAAATACTACATAAACGGTCATGATCTTGGTTAAACTGGCAGGCGCAACCCGCTTATCAGGTTCTTTTTCTGCCAATACCCTACCACTGTTAAAATCTAACAATATGTAGCTAGACGCTGCAACCGTCGGTGCTGCAGGGGTAAAAACCGGGCTGGCGGCTTGTACCGACAAAACGGTAAGTAACAATAATCCAAAAAACAGACTTAATCTTGAATAGAAATAGGGCATCATAGGTTGTGCATCAAAAAGCTTTCGGGGAAATGCTATTGTAACACTGACCAGAGCTGCTTAGAATAAACGCGGCTGAATCGACTATTAAATCTTGGCATTACATATAAATTTTGCCAAATAACAGTTTCTGCCTATACTTTCCCTGCAACAATGGAGTTAGGCAATGTATACAGAAAATCGCAATTGCAAAAGATTTAATCCGGTAGGCTTAAATGCGCATATTGTTATTGATCTTCCCAACGGTGAAGAAATCGTTGCAGATGGTTATGTACTCGATATGAGTTACAACGGCATTAAAATCAGACTCAAAAGACCTCTAGCCTATATTACCGAAATAGCAGAACTACGAATATCGTTGGTATTACCGGAGTCTGGAATTACTGTTTCCATACATGGCAACATTAAACATGTGCAACAAGACCATGTCTTTGGATTGCAATACAAGCACCATCATACTGAAAATACTCTGGATAACATGATGTTTGAATGTGTAAAACTAACTCATGATAATGTGGATGTAGATGAACAAGACTCTAACCTTACGTTTAAAATTAGTTAACATTATTTACATAACGCAAACAGCCTCTATTATTTTAGTGTATTTATGCTTGGGGTAATTATCTTTACT
Organism: Methylomonas sp. AM2-LC; assembly: GCF_039904985.1. Taxonomy (NCBI): domain Bacteria; kingdom Pseudomonadati; phylum Pseudomonadota; class Gammaproteobacteria; order Methylococcales; family Methylococcaceae; genus Methylomonas; species Methylomonas sp. AM2-LC. The sequence goes on along the minus strand of NZ_CP157005.1, from coordinate 1,203,301 downwards.
GATATTAAGAAATGAACCGGAAATTAGAGAAATTGAAAACAGTTTGGCACAATTTGAATGGTGATAGCGCCTACCAACGTTACCTAATTCATTGGCAACAACAGCATGCTATGACTGAAGATAGACCACTTAACCGCAAAGACTTTTTTGCGGAGGAAACACAGCGTAAATGGAACGGTATTAAACGTTGTTGTTAGCTCGTTGCCTATTTTTTATTGTGCCTTTCGCACTTGCCTGATATTTGCATTTTATCTTAGGAGCCCAGGTGGCCATTAGATCTTTCCGTAACCAGCGTCCTCAAATTGGCAACAGTGTCTATATTGATGAGAGTGCCGTTGTAATAGGCAATGTGCTGATTGGTGATGATGTTTCTATCTGGCCTCACACGGTTATCAGGGGAGATGTTGAAGCTATTTCTATCGGCAAAGCTAGCAATATACAGGACGGCAGTGTATTACATGTCTCTCATGCTGGCGATTACTCACCCACTGGACACTCATTAACGATTGGTCGGGGGGTCACAATTGGACACCGAGCCGTAATACATGGTTGCAGCATAGGTAATTTCTGCTTGATTGGCATAGGCGCGATTATAATGGATGGTGCTGTGATTGAGGATTACGTAATGTTGGGTGCGGGAGCATTGGTACCTCCCGGAAAAAAATTGGAAACGGGCCATCTATACGTTGGCTCACCAGCGAAACCATCCAGAATACTTACGGATAATGAAAAAGCCTTTCTGGAATATTCTTCCCACCATTATGTGCTTTTAAAAAACCAATACTTACAACAGGAATAATGAGTAATTACTTACCTGCATGAAATAAAGCCCGTATGCCAGACACCACTTTACCAAACCACCCCACTCTCCTCTCATATTTCATTTAACAAAGACAACTCTCCAGGATGTGGCAACATATAGTAAGAAGCATCTATAAAATCATTTGGCTGTTTTCGAAAATAATGGCGTAACAAGGTAAGAGGCACAATTAAGGGTATTTCATTTTTTCTATAATTTTCAATAGTTTCTGATAACTCGCGTTTATCTTCTTTATCCAAACTAGTTTTCAGATACCCCTGTATATGTTGCAAAACATTGACGTGATTTCCTCTGGTAGCCACGGTTTTTAAACAGCCCATTAATGTGGAAATATATTGCTGCGCATCTGTCGCAAGGGTTTCAGGTTTTATATTGGCAATAATTCTACCCAAGTCCTTAGCAATATTTTGATTGTGACTCATGGCAATCAACTTGTGGCGACTATGGAAGATCATTAGTTCATGGGTTGTTAAGTCTTGCAGACACAATTGCTGCCAACGCCACATAACGAAAACCCGTTGAATAAAATTTTCGCGTAACACTGGGTCACCAAGCCGCCCCTCTTCTTCTATAGGCAAATTTGGAAAGGCTTTCTGCAAATAGTCGGCAAAAATACCTATGCCTGAACGGGCAGGTATTCCATTTTTATAAACCTTGACTCGTTCCATACCACAGCTGGGGGAGTCTTTTTTCAGAATGTATGCAGATAGATTTTTTAACCACTCATGCTGCTGAATTGAGATTTGTTCTAATTTTTCAGTTACATCCAGATTTGAATCTTTAACGCCAATGCTGCGTATGCCTGCAGCGGTCTGCTGTAACTGAATGGGTGGTCTGGGAATAGTCATCCCGCTTGCTACTTCAGGGCAAAATGACCGAAATTCAAAATATTGTCCCAATGTTTGCTCTATGTAGCTATTATATTTATGTGCGCCATCGTAACGTACTAAGTTCCCTAATAAACAACTGCTAATACCCACCTGAATTTTTTCCATAGCTATCTGCCTTATGTTCCTGAATTAACTTTCTTAACTAAAACGGCTACACATTAATGACTAATTAGATCAAGCCAAGCTTCCTGATAAAAACATTCTAAAGTCTACCATGAAGATCCAGCTTTAAATTTACCTCGGTTACGATCTAATATTAGTCAAAATAAAATCCAAGTTTGGTTTATACACACCTATATTTTGACAAAAAAGCAAAAATATAAACATAGATCGTTTAACTATAAAAACTACTTCAAAAATATAGGTCGCAATTATAGCCCCACATCACAAATATCGACCTTTTTAGCAGTCAAAACTGTCACAAATCTGTAATATTTAAGTGTAGAATTCCCGCTGATTTTTCATTCTGTATTATTTTAGGACTACCTAGATGCAAAAAATGTTAACTTACCAATGGCTTACAACCGCCGTTATTCTAACTTCGATTTACCAAACTTCTGTTCAAGCAGGTACTTCTTTAGTTGAAGATACTGGCGCATGGTTTCAGGCAGTTGGTGAAGGCAGTTTAAAAGCTGTCGATCCCTCATTGGAAAAAGCCCGGCTTTGGGTAGAAGGGCAATCACGTTTTGATCAGGGTATGGATCACTGGTATCAAGGCATGGTGCGAGCAGCGGCTGGTTATGCAATTACTGATCGACTAACAGTCTGGGCTGGTTACACTTACCTACCAACTGATAATTTGGTGTACGCTAAAGAACTGCATGGACAACTCGTCAACGGTCAGGCCATAGGCCAGCAAGATTTATGGCCAGCCATTCGTTATGTACTGCCCACGGAACTAGGAACATTTACTTTTAGAACTATGTGGGAAAGTAATTTTGGTCTGGGTTCACAGGTAAGAGAGCGACCCCGCCAAATGATTAAATTTATGCACCCCCTGGAATTCGAACCGCGTTTAAGTTTAATTGCTTGGGATGAAGCATTTTACCGAATAAATACTACCAATTGGGGCGGTAACTCCGGTTTTGACCAAAATCGCGCCTTTGCGGGTTTCGGCTGGAGTTTTAACAGCAATATCCGTACCGAACTAGGATATATGAATCAATATTTGGATGGTGCAAACCACAACACCCATACAGTTCACAATTTGGGCATGGCTTCCGTGTTTGTAAATTTTTGATCAGATAACAACCAATACACCAATTTATTGTTGTTAGTTGGCTATGTGGACTTTTATAATGTCCACATAGCAATTGGCTTAAAGCGCTTCTTTACCGACACATTGCATAAAAGCTAGAATAGTCAATCGAATACTATCTATCTCAGCCAGATTATGGACGTTTTAAAGACATGCAAAAACTGCACGAATAATGATTTCTGTTTACAAAATTAATTTATTACAGGGGCCATTTCAAAAATAATGATTTCAGCTTCCCCAGTACCCACATTTTCCACTGTCATCGCTTCCCCTGTTTCCCAAAACACTTCTCCAGCACTAAATACCTGATTTTTAGCACCCTCTTCAACCCGTAGCTTACCCTTTACCACATAACGCGGCCCTGCCCCCTCATGAGTATGCACAGGGGTTTTATAGCCTTGTGGAAATTGTACTCGTATTACTTTTGAGTCTATGGAGTTTGCAGACAGCGTGACTCTTTTTTTCAACAATAAATGCCGACTAAGCGTCGATGCCGAGAGATCGTCAGTTGCGGCAAAAACAACAGGTGACAATAATACTAAAATGGATATATACAGCAACTTATTTATAAATTTCATGATTTTTTCCTAAACTTTAAATAAAAACATCTAATTTGCCCTAAGCTCAGATTATAAACATTCCCCTAGGTTATTCCCTTATTCATCAGTCAATCCTTGCTTGGACATATTTCGATTAATAAGAAAATATACGACGGGTATCACCACTAAAGAAAATAGCGTGGAGGCAATAATGCCAAAAATGAAACTCCAGGCTAATCCTGAAAAGATAGGGTCAAGCACGATCATCATCGACCCAAGCACGGCTGAAGCAGCAGTTAAAAAAATTGGATTAAGACGTGTTGCGCCAGCTGCGACAATAGCATCCGCTAAACTGATGAAGGGATTATTCCGGTAAATTTTCTCAATAAAGTCTATCAGAATAATTGAGTTACGCACCACGATACCCGCCAGAGCAATCATGCCAATCATTGCCGTAGCGGTAAAGTAGATTGGCGTTGGATAACCCGCAACTGGCTCGGTGAACAGATTGATAAACCAAAAACCTGGCATAATACCTATAACGGTTAGCGGGATGGCGATCATCATTATCAACGGTACACTGAGTGAACCCGTCTGCCCAACCAATAGGATATAGATCATTACCATGGCTGCGGCGAATGCCAAACCCAAATCCCTAAATACATCCACAGTGATTTTCCATTCCCCCTCCCCGGCCATTTCGGCTCTGTATCCAGGCGGTAAGGGCTGTTTTTTAAAGCTGTCGAATAAATCCAGAATGGCTTCAACCGGACTACGTCCAGCCATTTCAGCAGTCACATAAGCAACAGGCTGTAAGTTTTTATGGTAAATAGCTTGTTGGTTATGTTCATGACTGAAATGGCCAATTTCACTGAGTCGTACCAGTGTAGCACTGGCTGTTTTTACGGTAAGCCCTAATAAATCCTGTTCAGAAGAGCGCACAGCACGGGGTAATTGCACTTGTATGCTCAAGGGCTGCCGTTCTTCGGCAATATGCAACAAACCGACACCACTACCAGCGATTGCCAAGCGTAAGGTATTAGCAACCTGACTACTGTTTATACCCAGTAATGCCGCTTTATCCTGATCAAGCAGAAAATGCAGTTTGTCCTGTTCAGCTTCCACAAAATCATCCACATCGACTACACCTGCGGTATGCTCCATATCCGCCCTGACCTGCTTGGCAACTTGTATCACATCTTGATAACCGGATTCAGGCGGACCATAGACTTCTGCTACCAGAGTTGACAGCACAGGAGGACCGGGCGGCATTTCGACAATTTTGATATTCGCCGCGTACTTTTTTTCAATCCGTTCAATATCGGGTCTTATGCGTAAAGCAATATCATGTGAACTTTGCTGGCGGTGTGCTTTATCCGCCAACACTATACGCATATCACCGAGATGAGCACCCTGTCTAAGATAGTAGTGGCGTACCATGCCATTAAAATCCATAGGCGATGCGGTACCCACATAAGTTTGATAACTACTGACCTCGTTAACGGTGGCTAAATATTGGCCTAATTCTGCCGCAACCGCATCGGTTGCTTCCAGTGCCGAGCCTTTAGGCATATCAATAATCAGCTGCAATTCATTTTTATTATCGAAAGGTAGCAATTTCAAAGGTACCACACGCGTCACTGCCAACAGCGCCGAAGCGACAAATGCAAAAAACACGGCGAGTAAAAACCAATAGGCTTTGCTCCTGCTAGCTAATAAGGGACCTAAAATCGATTGGTAAAGTTTAAAACCACGCGATTCCTCAAGTACAAAAGCCGGACCATGCTCTTTGCCGTAATCACCTTTCAGCAAACGATAACTGGCCCAGGGTGTGACGGTAAATGCAATGACTAACGACAACAACATTGCAATCGGCACATTAAACGCCATGGGCGCCATATACGGCCCCATCATGCCGGTAATAAAAAACATTGGCACAAAGGACATAATGACCGCAAAGGTGGCCAAAATGGTTGGCGGACGGATTTCATTCACAGCACTCAACAAGGCTTGTAACGGTGGTTCCTTACGCATCTTGTAGTGGCGATGGATATTCTCAACATCGACAATGGGATCATCGACCAGTAAGCCCAACGATAAAATAAGCGCGAACATGGTGACCCGATTAATGGTATATCCAAAAATCAAGTCACATAATAAAGTGATGGCAAATGTCATGGGTACTGCTAATGACACAATCAGAGATTCCTTTAAACCCAGGGATAAAGCCAGCAGCACAATGATAGTCAAAATGGCGATGGATAAATGCATGACCAATTCATTTACTTTATGGTCTGCAGTTTCACCATAATTACGCGTGACGGTCATCAATACATCGTCTGGAATTAAAGTGCCTTGTAATTGTGTGGTTAAAGCCAAAACCTGTTCGGCCACACTCACCGCATTACTTCCGCGCCGTTTGGAAATAGCAATGGTCGCCATTTGCCTTTCTTCACCCGCTTCAGGAAATTTTCCATGACTGTCACCCACGGTTTTCATCTGAGCAACTGCTGGCCCAAAACCAATGCGCGTATATTCATCAGTATCAGCGGGGCCATCCAGCACGTTGGCAACATCGCGCAAATATAACAAACGCCCATTGAGGCTTTGTAATACCGTAGCACCAACATCTTCGGCAGTTTGATAATGCGGTCCAGATTCCAACACAATTTCGTGATTATTATGGGTAAGTTGGCCTATCTGCAGATTAACATTGCTTTGCAGCAATGCTTGTTTGACATCCAGCAAACTGATACCAGTAGCTTCCAGTCTAACGGGATCGGGATAAACCGAAATCCTGCGTGGGGCCGCGCCCATTACCCAGCTATTACCCACATTATCCACTGTACGTAAACGTTCGATGAGTTCATCGGCAATGCGACGTAGAGCCAAGGCATCTGTAGCGGAATGTTTAGACGACAGACTTAATAATAAAATAGGCACATCGTCAATTTCGACCGGTTTCACCAGCCAATCACTGACACCTGGTGGAATGGTATCCTGATTCGCCAACAATTTATCTCGGGTTTTGATCAAACTGTTTTCCAGATTTTCACCCACAAAATAACGCACAGTAACAACCGCTGAACCTGGACGCGAAACTGAATAAACATATTCGACACCCTTTATCTGCCGCAACAATACTTCCAGCGGAGTTGTTACCTGTTTTTCAACTTCTTCACTAGATGCACCCGGTACCTGTACAAACACATCCATCACTGGCACAATAATTTGCGGATCTTCTTCGCGGGGCGTTAATAGCAGTGCAGCCGCCCCAGCCAATAGGGATATGATCAAAAACAGTAGCGACAAATGCGAAGTGGTAAACAAGCGTACAATGCTGACAGTCAAACTGTCTTTTTTAATTTCACCCTGTTTCATTGTGCTTTTCCACCTGTTACCAGAATGATTTCGCCTTCTTGTAAACCCGACAATACTTCTAATTGTTCACCGTATTGTTTACCGGTACGAATATGTCGGTTGTGCAACAAATTGCCAACAACTACTTTTACTACCTGTAACTGACCGTAATGTAAAACAGCCGAAACAGGTATCAATAGTGTGGCTTGCTCGGCCTGACATGCCAATTCAAGCCAGCCGAACTGGCCATGCTGTAAACCATTAACTTTCGGCAAACGAACTTTGAGTTGTTGGCTACGCGTTAGAGGATCGATCTCTGGAATAATCTCGTCTATAGTGCCGCTCATGGCTTGCTGAATAGCATCAATGCGCACAGTGACCTGCATACCGAGCTTTGCTCTGGCAGCACAACGATCCGCAATCGCCACTTCCAAACGCAAATCATCAGGTTTTAGAAAAGTAATGATGGGTTGATTGGGCATACTCATATCTCCCGGCTCCTGCAAACGCTCACCCACCACCCCATCAAAGGGGGCATACAATATATTTTCGCCCAGCATGACTTTACTTTGCTGAGCATTACTGGCGGCTTGCTTAGCCATGGCCTGCGCGGATTGCGATTGCGCGAGTACCGCATCATAATTTTGCCGGGTAGCCGCTTGTTTGTTATAGAGGTCGATAATACGATTTTCTTCTGCCTTGGCTTGTACCGCCTGAGCTTGCGCGGCACTATGTGCGGCATTGGCAGCGTTATAGGCAGCCAGTAAATCACGGCCATCCAGACGAGCGATGACATCTCCTTTTTTCAGGCGATCACCAGGATGTACCAAAACATCAACAATGCGGGCATTCAATTTCGGTGCAATTTTCACCGCCAAACGTGAGCGCACAGTACCTTGCCATGACAACAAATTAGCTTCTGCATGGCTATCGACTTTTAAAACCTTTGCGCCTTCGGGTAGGGCTTCACCTTTAATTTCGGTGTTACCCGACTCAGTCTTTTTGTCGCCGCTAAGCACTCCCAGTGCAAACAATATTACCAGTAGTAATGCACTTATTGCCGCAACTGGTATCAGCCATTTAGGTTTATGTGCTACTGTGTTGTCATCAGTCATGAATTAGTCCTCTAACTTTCTAAGTTATTGCCAAAAACCAATGGCTTGTTTAAGTTCAGCTTCTGCGCGTAAAGCATCGTAACGACTACTTATTTGCCGGGTATTGGCTCTATCGCGGGCAACTTCTGCCTCAAGATAGCGGGTAACCGTTACAACGCCAGCCTGACGTTGCTCGTTAACCAGACGTAAGGCTTCTTGGGCCGATTGAACCGCCACAGCACTGACTTGCACACGGTTTAACGCTTCCTGCAATCGAAGCTGGGCAGATTTCAGCTGATTTTCTATGCGTAAACGGGTTTGTCGAGCCGTTTCCTGTGCGGCTGTCAATTCGTGTTCGGCTTTTTTAATTTTTTCCTGCGTTGAAAAACCGGTAAAAAGATCCAATTCCACTATTACACCGGCACTGACATTGTCCCGATTACTGTTATAAGTCAGATTTTTGCTATCTGAGCCATAATTAACAAACGCATCCGCTCTGGGCAAATATGCCGCTTGTGCTGCCGCAAGTTGTTTTTCGGCAATCGCTACCCGATTTTCAGCTGCTTTTAATTCCGGATGATGACTTAAAGCTTCATTCAACAAGTCATCAAAACCAGCTGGGGCAGCGGGTAAAGCACTGACCTGAGTCTCGTTTATGGCAAATACCTCGTTTATCGAAAGACCCAGCAAGGTTTTCAACATATTTTGTGCCATTTCAATGACATTTGCCGCCTGAATATCCTGCTCTTTGGCCTCTGCCAATTGTACTTCCAGAGATAGAACATCGGACTTCAACACCGTTCCGGCGTCGAAGCGAACTCGAGATTGATCCAATTCACTTTGCACGGCCTCAATGGCACGTTGACTGATTTTATGTGCATCTATAGCTGCCAATTCACCATAATAGGCTGCGGTGACATTACTCAGCAGACGATTTCGGGTGGCAGACTTTTCATATTCAGAAACTTCCACCCCCAATTTGGCAGCCTGACTCTGATAATAATCCTGTCCTCCACGAAATAGCGCGTAACTGGCGCTAACTTGCGGACGATAATCTTCAATAAAGCCGGGTTGATTAAAATTAGTACCTGCAAAATTTAAGCGACGCTCTGCAATCAACATGGCAAAAGCTTGGGCAGGATTATTACTATATTGATAAGACAAACTGGTTTTTAATTGCGGGTAAAAACTGGCCATCGCTTGACCCAACTGAGCATCAGCCTGTTCTATACGTGCTTGCATAATGCTTAACTCTGGATTATTCGCCAAAGCTAGATCAATCGCTTGCTCCAGGTTATAACTTTGCATGGCAGATTCAGCAAACACCAGCTTACTGAGTGCTAGCAATAACGTAGCTGAAAAAAATAGAAATGTTAATTGTTTCATTTTAAATTCATTAGTTTGTCTAATACTTTTCAGCGAATTGTAACGTGTATTGTTCAGGAAAAATCCCCCAAGGTGTAGGGTAATATAACAATACACCTTGGAGCTAAACTTTTTAGACCTTAGGCTTATGTTTAAGTCGCATAATGCCCAGCATTTTTAACGGCAAACGCTCATAAATCGGCTCACTGAGGCCTTGACGTACCTTACGAATAAAGTATTTTTCATAAGCAATTTTGGCTAAATGCACCCATTTGCCTCTGGAGGCCCATTGCACATTTCGTGGCGGTATTTGCGGCATGGCAAGAAAGGCGATACCCGTATCACCAAAATCCGCCAAACATAACGCATTCCAACTACCTTTATGTGTTGGCTGTCCACCATCGAGCTCTTCGCGAATATTATGTGCTGTGGCAGTAACCATAGATTCGATCATATAACCGGTTTTTGGCGTTCCGGTTGGCACCGGCGTTTGCGAAAGCGGCGGAATGGCAATACAAACACCTACCGAATAGATATTTTTATAGGTCGGATTACGCTGATGCTCGTCGACCAATACAAATCCACGTGGATTAACCAGTTTATCAATACCCAATAAAGCGTCCACGCCTTTAAATGCAGGTAATAACATGCTGTGTTTAAATGGCAATTCGTGTTTCTTTTTCTCTTGCCCATTCTCATCCACTTCAGTGACATACATCATACCTGCTTCGATTTTATCGACCTTGGCATTACAGATCCAATCAATATGTTTATTCCGTAGTTCACTTTCCAGCATGCCTTTGGTGTCACCCACTCCACCCAAACCTAAATGCCCGATGTACGGTTCGGAGGTTACATAAGTCATTTTCACTTGGTCGCGAATTTTACGTTTACGCAAATCGGTTTCAGCAATAAACATATATTCATAAGCAGGTCCAAAACAGGAGGCGCCTTGCACTGCACCAATCACAATGGGGCCAGGATCCTGCACAAAGTTAGTCCAAAACTCGCCCGACTCACCAGCATGATCGACATGACACACAGACTGAGTATACCCATCAGGCCCTAACCCCGGCACTTCGTCAAAAGCCAGTTTGGGGCCAGTGGCAATAATCAAAAAATCATAATCCACCCGAGTGCCATCTGCTATCTCTACCTGATTGCTTTCAGGATGAAAACGGATAGCTTTTTGCTGAATAAAGCTGATTTTTTTCTTTTTAAAAACCGGTGCCAATTCCACTTTAATGTCTTCCGGTTTTCGCCAATTTACCCCTACCCATGGATTAGACGGTACAAAATGAAAAGTTGGGGTATCCGCTATCACCAGCACTTCATCTTCTGCACGCGCCATTTCTTTCATTTCAAAAGCCATCGGGATACCCCCAATGCCTGCTCCTACGATTACTATTTTTGCCATGTTAAATTCCTCGTTGATAGATATTTTCTGTCGGTTTTACCGACATGTTTCTTTTATACCCAGCTTTTTTAAGATCATTTCCAGCGGGCAAAATTGGGTAAAACCGCTTTGAAACAGATTGGCACCAACAAAAGCAGTAAACCAAAGCCAATTAACATTTTGAAACAACGGGCTACCTTCCACCCCTAAACTCAGAGACAACAAAATAAAAAAGCCCGCAACAATTCTGACTATACGTTCGGTGGTCATACTTATAGTTCCCGATTAGATTTTGATAAACTGTCGCAAGACTCTTCGATACCATGGGTATCAATAGCGCAGACCGATTCCAGCCACATAGCGTTAATGATGGCAAAAGCAGCCGCAAAACCAACGCCGAGCATCCAGGTGAAATACCACATCGCATGTCTCCTTAATAAAGTGTATGAGTATCTTTTAATACAGAATCTTCAGTAACGCTGCCCCACATGATTTTGTACACCCATCGGGTATACAACAGCACGATAGGTAAAAACACTACGGTAATCCAAAAGGCTAATAAGAGTGTGAAATGACTAGAACTTGCATCCCACAGTGTCAAACTTGAGTCAGGATGGGTTGAAGAGATCAACAGAAAGGGAAACAATCCAAATCCCAAAGTCAATAACAACCCGGTAATACCCAAACAACTATACATAAAGGCTGCAATACGTGCCGTGCCTTTACCATACAACCAAGCCAACGTAATGCCAGAAAAACCAAGCACGGGTGCCACCAGCATCCAGGGATGAGTAAGAAAATGTTGCAGCCAGCCAGGCCCCACTGCAAGCACGATTTTATGCAACGGATTGGAGGGCGCATCGGTAGCGGCCATCTGCATAATTTCAGGACGATCAATACCCATGACAACCCAAAGCGTAATTAGTACTACACCGATCAGCAACACCCCCCCCAAACGTCTAACCGCCACAGTAGCACGTTGATGAATAACACCTTCACTACGCCATTTCAAAAATAAAGCGCCGTGAAAGCTGGTTCCCAGTAAGCTAACCACACCACACAACAAGGAGAATGGACTCAACAAAGCCCAGAACGACCCCGTATAAAAACTGCGTAAATCCTGATCAAGATGAAACGGCAATCCCAAAATCAGGTTACCAATCAGAACTCCAAACAACACGGGTGGCAAGGTACCACCTAAAAACAAACACCAATCCCAAGTATTTCGCCAAATTGGATTTGCCAGTTTGCCACGATAATCAAACCCGGCAGGTCTGAAAAACAAGGAAAATAGCACTAGCAACATGGCGATATACAAACCCGAAAACAGGGTGGCATAGACAGCGGGCCAAATGGCAAAAATAGCACCACCCAGTAATATCAACCAAACCTGATTACCTTCCCAGGTTGCACCGACAGTATTAATGATAACCCTGCGTTCAACATCGGTTTTACCAAGAAAAGGCAGTAAGGTGGCAACCCCAAAATCAAAGCCTTCTGTCAAGGTAAATGCAATGGCGACCACCCCAATAAACACCCACCAGATCAGGCGGATAGATTCATAATCGAACATAATGTATTCCTCATTAAATGCTTTAGTGGTTAATGCGCCTATTGTTCAAAGCAATAGCGACCGGTATGCAAACTGCTAGGACCAAGACGTACATATTTGAACATCAGATACAATTCAATTATCAGCAATACTGTATAGAACAGAGCAAAACCTCCAATACTGAACCAAAGCTGTTCGCTACTGACGCTAGACACACTGATATGCGTGGGTAATATGCCTGATATAGTCCAGGGTTGGCGACCCGCTTCAGCCACAAACCAGCCGGTTTCTGCTGCAATCCACGGTAGCGGGATACACCACACAGCCATGCGCATTAACCAGCGTTTTTGGTCGGCTACGCGTGTGGCGCAGTAGTAAAATGACATTGCAAAAATAAACAGCATGGTAAAACCGCAAACAACCATTACCCGAAAAGTCCAAAATAGTGGTGCCACTTTAGGAATAGTGTCATTAGCGGCTTTTTGTATAGTCGCAGTGTCTGCATCGACTACCTTTTCAGTATATTTTTTCAGCAGTAGTCCATAACCCAAATCGGCTTTATGAGCATCAAAATTTTGTTTGGTGGCAGCACTATGATCATCACTGCGCAATTTTTGCAGTTCTGCGTAGGCAATCATGCCACTTTTAATTCGAATGACGCTTTCCTCGCGCAATTCCTTTAACCCCTTAACATCTTCGTCGATGGAACGCGTTGCAATCAGACCCAGCACATAAGGTACTTTAATAGCGTAATCGGTTTTTTCGTTCACCTGATCCGGCAAGCCAAATAGCGTAAAGCCTGCGGGTGCAGGGTGAGTTTCCCACTCAGATTCAATTGCGGCCAGTTTCATTTTTTGGGTTTCACCCGAAGTGTAGCCACTCTCATCCCCCAGCACGATAACCGATAACACTGAAGCCAATCCAAAGGCTGAAGCAATTGAAAATGAACGCCGGGCAAAACCAATATCACGCTTCTTTAACAAATACCAGGAACTAATACCGAGCACAAACATGGAGCCGGTAACGTATCCAGCTGCAACGGTATGCACAAATTTAACCTGAGCTACCGGGTTGAAAAACACATCGGCAAAACTGGTCATTTCCATACGCAGCGTTTCGTAGTTAAATTCTGCCCCCACTGGATACTGCATCCAGCCATTGGCAATCAGAATCCATAACGCTGAAAGACTGGTACCTACCGCCAGCAACCACGTCACCACCAAATGTTGAACACGGGTCAATTTGTCCCAGCCGAAGAAAAACAGACCTACAAAGGTCGATTCCAGGAAAAATGCCATCCAGCCTTCACTGGCTAACAATGGGCCAAATATATCCCCGACATAATGCGAGTAATAGGCCCAATTTGTGCCAAACTGAAACTCCAGGGTCAAACCGGTAGTTACGCCCATGGCAAAGTTAATACCAAATAATTTGCCCCAGAATTTAGTCATATCTTTGTAGACCTCTTTTCCGGTCATCACATACACCGACTCCATAATGCCAAGAATAAAGGTCATGCCTAAAGTCAGCGGCACAAATAGAAAGTGGTAGAGCGCTGTCAGGCCAAATTGCAACCGGGACAACATAACAATATCTTCACCGATCATGGTGAGTCTCCTTTTTGGATTGGGAGGAAAAATCAGGATCTACCTGAGGTTGAGAATTGGATTGCATAAAATGCACAGCTATATCTGGCTTATGCACAGGTTTATCCGGCCAGCGAAAAATCAGAAACCATAATCCGGTTAAAAATATTACTTTTATGATTAACGCCACACCGATTTCCCATCGATATAAGCTGGTTTTCGGTACCGATACAGATTTTGAAACGAACTCATTCATACTTACCTCCTGTTACATGGCGTAAAAAATAATCACGCAGCACCTCAATTATTAGCTGTAGCTGGTTTACAGATTACGCGCGTGGCTATCGCTAGCAATAAAATTGCAGTAGCCACCAATAAAATACCGGTATCTACCTGATGGTGTGCCTGAATATCGCCTATCAGTAATCTTGATAATGCTGTAATAGCTATATAAATCAAACAAGTTACAGGCATGACACTGGTTTTAAAATAAATACCCACCATCGCCCCAAACTCCAGATAAATAAACAACAGCAAAATATCACCGATGGTGGCGTGTCCCTGTTGCATCATCCCACCGTAAGCCACCACTGCCGACCAGACGATACTGGCACCAATCACAAACAAAGCCAGATAATGAAAGGCCTCAATTAATAAACTACCTAATTCATCAATCCAATTGCGGATAATTTGCCGATTTTGGTTAAATTGTTCTAATTGCATTAAGTTAGTCCTCTTTCGCTGCATCAGAGTACGACGGCAAACCCAACGGTGCGGTTCTGTGTATGCTATAAGCAATGCGTACCAGCACCCCAAATAACAACACTGCCAACATAGCCCATTCCAGACTTTGCACATCAGTTATCAACACACACAACGACTCCAATATTGACAAGCTTAAGGATTGAAATAAGGTATAAGCGGCCACCAACAATACTAACACGCCAAATAGGCGTCGCAACCAGACCGGATTTACATAGCCTGATAACCAGGCACCTCCTGTACTGCCCATGATTGCACCGCTTGCTACAATCAAAGTCAGATTTAAATCCAAACTGACATGCTGACTATAGCCAATCAAACCTGCCATGGCATTCATGACAATAACCAGTAAAGAAGTGCCTACAGCTCCCTGAATAGGCAAGCCAATTAATAGCGTTAAAGCCGGCATGATTAAAAACCCACCACCCACGCCCACCATGCCGGTCAGACCGCCAACAAAAAATCCATCGAACAATACCCGTAAAAAGGGAAGATTTAACGGACAAATTGGTAAAGGTTTTTGACTGTCAACATTGGTTTTGCTGGCTATTTTTTCACCTTTCAGCATAAAAATACCCGTTATTGCCACCACCAGACCAAACAACGTCATCAGTAACTGCGCCGAAAAATGTCCGGCCAAATGACCGCCACCAAATGCCCCTGCCATACCGGCAATGCCAAACACTCCACCGCTTTTCCAGCATACAGTGCCACGCCGGGCATGCGATAACAAAGCTATCAAACTGGAAATACCAACGACCACAAACGAAGTGAGAATAGCCTGCTTAGGTTCGACATGTAACAGGTAGACCAGCATAGGCACCGTCAAAATTGATCCGCCGCCACCGAGAAGTCCCAACATCAAGCCAATTAAAATTGACAAACTCATCGTCAGTATCATGTTGTGTCTTCTATAATGAATCAGCTGCCAGTCCGCAACACTGATTTGCTGGCAGCGCCTGATCAATGAACCTGGGATACGCTATTTTCAGCTCTTGCATAATGGCAATGAAATCCTCGCGCTTACGCGCATTACCAATGCGTGGATTCTTCGTTATTTCCTGTTTAATGGTTGAAACAGTATTACCGTTATAATCGTGACCAGGATAAACCAGCGTATCGGCAGGCAGAGTAAACAGCTGGCGAGTAATGCTATCGTATAGTTGACCAGCATCACCTTGTTGAAAATCAGTTCGCCCACAACCGCCTATCAACAAACTATCGCCGGTAAATACCCGATCAGACAACACATAGCTAACACAACCATTGGTATGTCCTGGGGTATGTCGCACTTCAATATCGAGATCACCAACTTGTAGCAATACTTGATCCGTCACCAATAAATCAGCACACTTAGCCCCAGCATCACGATGCACCACACTTTTACTGCCTAAAGTTTGGCGTAATAAACCCGCAGCGGTGATATGGTCAGCATGTACATGTGTTTCAAAAGTAAAAATCAGGTTTAGATTAAGCTTGTTTAATAAATCGACATAGGTAGCTAACTCAGAGGCTACTGAATCGATTAAACAGGCTCGTCGTGTACGTTCACAACCTAAAAGATAAGTATAGGTTGAGGTTTCAAGATCAAAAAGCTGTCTAAAAATCATAGAGGCCTCCAGTTAATTAGTAAATTCTAATAAACTTATATCAAATTATATGCCATTTCTAATTTTCTGCTTAAATACTTGCTTTTAATGCTTTTCAAGGATAATTATTAGTCACTTTTATGTTTCACATTGAAACATTGAAACAAATATGCTACTTTTGAAACAAATTTGACACATATCAATTTTACTTATGGCTGGATACTCACCTTTTTTTATACGCTGGCTTAGCCAAATTGGCCCCGACCAAGTAATTGCTGTACTGGCCGACCTTATTGATATAGGTGCTGTGTTTGTGATCGACGCGGAACATAAAGTTTTATTTTGGAATAATAGCGCAGAAAGCATATTTGGCCTGAATGCCGATGCAGTGCTTGGCAAACTGTGTACCGATGTTTTGCATTGCGATGGCGAAATTGATCCTTGCGACCTTAAACAACACGGCGTGATTAAAGCGCAACCTATCTCTTTAAAACAAACTAATGGCACTCGAATCAAATGTTATCGTACAGCACGCGCGTTTTTTAATACCGATGGGCAATTTGCAGGTGCGGTGGAAATTATACAGCCGGAATCCAAAGCCACACTCGCAGTCCCTACACAACCCGCTAACGATAGTTTCCATGGTATTTTGTCAAATGACCCAGCCATGCTGGAAGTCATTAAAGTTATTAGTAATGTGGCTGAAACTGAAGCCACCGTGTTAATTCGCGGTGAATCGGGTACCGGGAAAGAATTAGTCGCTCATGCCTTGCATCAAGAAAGTTCTCGCCGTAACCAACCGTTTCTGGCTATTAATTGCGCAGCTCTCAGCCCCAGCTTATTGGAAAGTGAATTATTTGGGCATGTGAAAGGCGCCTTTACCGGTGCTGTTCGTCATCACGCGGGCTTGTTTCAACGCGCGGATAGGGGTACCTTATTTTTGGACGAAGTTGCAGAATTGCCACTGGAACTGCAAGCTAAATTGCTTAGAGTATTGCAAGAGCAAACTTTTATTCCGGTAGGCGGTAATGTGTCGATCACAGTTGACGTACGAATTATCGCCGCCACTCACCGTTCGCTTCGAGAAGAAGTTAAATCAGGCCGATTTAGAGAAGACTTGATGTACCGTTTGCGGGTGGTGCCGGTTTTTCTTCCGCCATTACGTGATCGTCGTATGGATGTTAGTTTATTGCTTTGGCATAACATCAATCAACATAATATACGTGGTCGCAGACATATCAATACCATTGCTCCAGACGTCATGCGTTGTTTACTTGATTACCACTGGCCGGGTAATGTCCGTGAATTAATCAATGTTGTCGAATATGCTTTTGCCGTTGGCCGCGGGAACCAATTATGCATGGAAGATTTACCACCCGAATTTAGGGAAACTAACTCACCAATAAAGTCACCACACAATCTAGTCAACTATCTAAATGAAGAAGAGTCGATCCGTGAAGCATTAAGAATTGCTGGCGGCAATCTGGAAACTGCCGCTAGTATTGTCGGCATGAGTAGAGCCACTTTCTGGCGTAAACGTAAAAAATACCATTTGAACTAACTTTTTGCCATATTAACCGCAAAGCCACTTAGAGATAATGTGTTTGCTTTGCAACAACTGGCTTAACATAATCTTAGCAATGCCCCATCAAAGCAAGTGATGTCGCGTATAACAGTATTTATATGCCACTTAATTTGTATATTTATCACTAGATTCTATACTGTAGACCTCCTATCAAACAGTTAATCTCTGTTTAGGAATTGCGCCTTGGCAATATTTGTTTAAAAATCTTGAACTATTTCATACAACGAATTGAATTACACAGCGTTCTGTCATAGATCAACTACAATGATTAACTTAGAATTTTTTATATGGTCGTTGTGACCGGCTTAGTAATTCATAGAGAACCTATCGTATGGCTGTACCGGAAATTTTGCTGATTGATGACAATAAACAACGCTTGCATCTACTAGAAACAGTACTTAAATTCATGGAATGTACGGTTATAGTGGCGAGTGGTAATGATTATCAGTTGGTATTGTCAAGTAATGACCTTGATGCTATTTTTATTGGCTGTAGCGATAGCACGCAAACAAACGTTATTAAAGAGCTGACCTTACATAGTAACGGCACACCAGTATTTTTGGTCATTGACAAGGATCAGCCACAATCCCAATCCAATCAGGCAATGCTGGCTGGAGTTTTAGAGTGGCCAACGGTTTATCCAAAGTTATTGGCACTTTTAAATAGCATTCCTCAAGCTTCGGAAACCAATAAAAAACCACAAACCAATAAAGGCTTAGCGGGTCAAAGTAAAGCCATCCAAAAAATCAGAGATCTTATCAATCAAGTAGCCAAATCCGATGCAACCGTTTTAATACTGGGTGAATCGGGTACAGGAAAAGAAGTTGTGGCACAAGCACTGCATCGCTCATCCACGCGTAGAGACAAACCGTTTGTTCCCGTTAATTGCGGCGCAATTCCAGGGGAATTATTGGAAAGTGAGTTATTTGGACATGAAAAAGGGGCATTCACTGGCGCATTCAACTCCAGACAGGGCCGCTTTGAAATGGCGGAAGGCGGCACGCTTTTCCTTGACGAAATTGGCGACATGCCTATGCCTATGCAGGTTAAACTGCTCCGCGTTTTACAAGAACGCACCTTCGAAAGAGTCGGTAGCAATAAAACCGTTCACTGTAATGTACGCGTAATTGCCGCCACACATCGCCAGCTTGAACAAGAAATTATTGAAAAACGTTTTCGTGAGGATTTATATTACCGCTTGAATGTATTTCCCATAGAAATCCCCCCCTTGCGTGATAGAATTGAAGATATTCCTTTTCTTATTAATGACTTGCTAGCCAAAATGACAGTGAGCCAACGCGGAAATATCCGCCTGACTCAAAAAGCGATTGCTTTATTAATGCAACACCAATGGCCAGGCAATGTCCGCGAGTTATCTAATTTAATCGAACGTATAGCCATTACTCACCCTGATGGTACTGTTGATGCCAATGATCTGCCTGAAAAATTCCAAGCTTATACAATACCCGATAACTTGCCAACAATTAGTGTTACCCCCCAATGGGAGGAAACAAATTCTCCTTCTATTCCCTTATTTAAGCCCGGTGTAACTACAGGCAACACAGTACAACTTCCCGAACAAGGGATTGATTTGAAAGAGTATCTGACTGATCTTGAAAATGAACTTATCCGCCAGGCATTGGATGAATGCAACGGTGTGGTAGCTCACGCAGCCAAGCTATTGAATATGCGCCGCACCACACTGGTCGAAAAACTTCGTAAAGTGGACGTATAAAGCCGCCCAGCTTACTAATAATTGATAAATATAGGGAAATTAAACTTGAGTCCGTTTTAAGCGTTAAAACTTATTAATAACAAACACCCATGTAAGTTTAGAGCGACTATTATCTGTACGTTATTTAAATTAATCGCAGGGCAAAACATTCAATATGCAGATTTATTACCCTGCGAAATGAGCCGCCAAGCCTGATTAAAAGTGATTCGAAATTCCGAATCGATTACAATTATATTCATAAACACAGTAACTTTCGGTAAGCATGGTTTTAGCACCGTTTGCGGCAAACTCAGCTACTATCGTTCAAAGTGTAACAAATAACTCTATACATTCTTTTTAACTTGGTTATTTAATCTTAAATCTAGCAGGATACTTTATGGTTTTGCGTACAATATTCGGCATACTGCTGGGCTTTTTTTTTAGTACCAGTCTTTTGGCTGAAGAACTAAAAATAAATCCTAACCACCCAGACCAATACACAGTGGTAAAAGGAGATACGTTATGGGATATCTCTGGCAAGTTTCTACAACATCCATGGCAATGGCCCAAGCTCTGGCATAATAATCCACAAATTAAAGACCCTCACTGGATATATCCTGGCGATACCCTTTATTTTTCATATGTCAACGGTGAACCCCGTCTGAGCTTTTCACGCTATTCTGGTTCTGGTGAGGAAAAAATGGAGCCGAGAATACGCGAATCAGGTATCGATTCTGCGATACCGATGATACCCAGCGATGCAATAGCACAATTTTTAAGTTCACCTAAAATTGTAGGCAAAGACGAATTGAATAATTCCCCATACATAGTCGATATTGGTGGAAATGAACGTCTGGTTGGTGGAGCGGGTGACCGGCTCTATGCTCGATCAATAGTAACACCAACTACCCTTTCTTATGGTATTTACAGGCAAGGAGATCCCTATATTAGTCCACAAACCAACGAAATTTTAGGTTACGAAGCGCTGTTTATAGGCGACGCCACACTGGTTGCATCTGGAGATCCTGCAACCTTAATAGCCAACAAATCTAATTCCCAAATTCGTCAGGGTGACCGTTTAATGCCCAGTGAGGAAAACAGTGTTGCATTGAATTATTTTCCTAAAGCACCAGAAAGCCAAATCTCTGCCTATATTATTCGGGTAATGGGCGGCATAACACAGATAGGACAACACGACATTGTAGTGATCGACAAAGGTATAGCAGACGGTTTGCAAGCAGGTCATACCCTAAATATTTTTCGGGCGGGTAGAGTTATCAATGACACGCTACACTCAATAGAAGAACCGGAAGCAGTAAAGTTACCTGACGAATACTCAGGAGTAATTATGATTTTCAGACCTTTCGAACGGGTGAGTTATGCGCTGGTGATGGACGCATTAGGGCCCATTCACATACTGGACAGAGTACAAACTCCTTAAACTCAATTTCAAAGGTAGAGAAGTAAATAGCAAGCAGTTAGTATTGTATTTAACCCCAATTTCTGATCATATCATCCGTTTATGCCTTAGTCACACTCAGCATAAACGGACTAGATGATACAGAGCATGGTGTCTATTCTAAACAGATTAACTGGCTGATTATTAAATCTAAATTTATACTTAATTGGTACACATTATCAATCCGAATATTAAATACTGGCTAGCAATCGTTAGAACCCCAGGTATCGGCAGTAATACTCTGCTACGATTGCTCAATCATTATGAACTCAGTGAAATTTTTTCTGCGCCGCAAAGCAATCTCAGTGCGCTGGGACTTAGCGAAAAAATTATTCAAGCCATACACAATCCAGACTGGGCGTTGATCGAACAAGATCTAGCTTGGTTGAATCAGAATCAAAATTACGCACTAACGCTTGAAGATGCTGCTTATCCAGCTCAATTAAAAGAAATAAGCAACCCACCGCCGGTATTATTTGTAAAAGGCAATCCGGCATTATTGGCACAACCACAGATTGCGATTGTTGGTAGCCGAAATCCATCGACAATCGGTACTAAAATTGCCATTGAATTTTCTCAAGCCTTGGCAATGACAGGTTTAACCATTACCAGTGGTATGGCGCTAGGTATTGATGCTGCCAGCCACCAGGGTGCCATTAATGTTAACGGTCAAACCATTGCTGTAGCCGGCACCGGATTGGATCGAGTCTATCCTGCCTGTCACAAACACTTAGCCACACAAATTGTCGAACAGGGAGCATTGGTTTCAGAGTTTCCTCCTGGTACTTCGGCTAAAGCCAATCATTTTCCAAGACGGAATCGAATCATTAGCGGCTTATGCATGGGGTTACTCGTTGTCGAAGCGGCTCAAGAAAGTGGCTCTTTAATTACTGCGCGCTTAGCACTGGAACAAAATCGTGAAGTTTTTGCAATTCCAGGCTCTATTCACAATCCTTTAGCGCGAGGATGCAATGCATTAATTAGACAAGGAGCTAAATTAGTTGAAACTGTCGAAGATATTTTTGAAGAATTAGGGCAATACAATCAACTGCCTATAAAAAACAGAGTAGAAAGCATACAAACAGGACTTGACCTGGAGCAGCAAAATCTATTGAAATTGATCGACTACAACCCGACAACGGTTGATACTCTGGTATTAGAAAGCGGCTGGTCAGTGGAAATAATTTCCTCAATGTTGCTAGTTTTGGAACTACAGGGTTATATTGCTACCGCCTCCGGTGGTAGCTATTTCAGAATCTAAAAAAGGCTCTAATGAAAGAAGATATTTTTGATGTCCTAATCTACTTGTTTGAAAATTATCTCGATGGTGACGGTGAGAGTTATCCTGACACCGACGTTATTGCCAATGAATTGGTAGAAGCCGGATTCCATCAACCCGATGTCAATAAAGCTTTCGATTGGTTAGAATCACTGGCAGAAATTGAAACCATCAGTCCCGCAGTGGCATCTTCGTTTAGAGTGTTTAGCAGCGAAGAAACTGCAGTTTTTGACCTAGAATGTCGAGATTTTCTGATGTTTTTGGAACATACAGGAATTTTATCTCCCATAAATAGGGAAATTGCCATTGATAGGGCGATGGCTTTACAAGACGAAAATATCACTTTAGAGAGACTAAAGTGGATAGTACTAATGGTGTTGTTAAGTCAACCAGGCGATAGTGTGGCTTTCTCTAGAATGGAAGATATCGTCTATGATTTAATACCCACTTCTTTACACTGATTTTTTTTGTATGGATAGCATGAGCAAGAGTTTAGTCATTGTAGAGTCACCCGCAAAATGTAAGACCATAGAAAAATATTTGGGCAAGGATTTTCAAGTTCTTGCCTCCTATGGTCATGTCCGTGATTTGATACCCAAAGAAGGAGCCGTTGATCCTGAAAATGCTTTTGCAATGAAATATCAGGTCATTGATCGCAATCTTCGCCATTTACAGGAAATTGGCAAGGCGATTAAAAATGCAGATACTCTTTATCTCGCCACTGACCCGGATCGCGAAGGTGAAGCGATATCATGGCATGTCTTTGAGCATCTCAAGGAAAAAAAGCTACTAAAAAACAAAGAAGTATTTCGTGTAGTTTTCCATGAAATCACCAAAAAAGCCGTAACGGATGCTATTGCTCATCCAACTGAGTTATCGACCAATATGGTCAATGCTCAGCAAGCAAGACGCGCACTTGATTATCTGGTAGGTTTTAATCTTTCACCATTGTTATGGAAAAAAATTCGTCGAGGCTTGTCTGCGGGGCGCGTGCAAAGTCCAGCGCTCAGAATGATAGTCGAACGAGAAATGGAAATAGAGGCTTTTAAAAGCCGCGAGTACTGGTCTCACACAGCTGAAGCCAGCTCGCAAGAGTTGCCTTTCAAAGCTAAGTTAACGCATTTTAATGGCGAAAAGCTCAATCAATTCAGCTTTACCGACGCAGATCAGGCTGCGCAAGTACAACAAACCTTACTTGAAGCCGCAGATGGTCGTCTAATACCTATCAAGCTAGAAAAAAAACAACGTAGCCGTAATCCAGCGCCACCATTTATTACTTCTACGCTACAACAGGAAGCCGCCCGTAAACTCGGCTTTACCACTAAACGTACCATGATGGTGGCACAACAACTTTACGAAGGGATTGATTTAGGCGGCGAAACTGTCGGCTTAATTTCCTATATGCGTACCGATTCAGTCAATCTATCTGAAGAAGCGTTAGCGGATATTCGTACCTTAATTGCCGAAAAGTATGGTATTGAAAATGTTCCTAAACAAACCAGGGAATTTAAGACAAAATCAAAAAATGCCCAGGAAGCGCACGAAGCTATCCGACCCACTTCTGTACATCGTCAACCAGAAGACGTAAAAAATCGGCTAACTATCGAACAATTTAAACTTTACGACCTGATCTGGAAACGTACCGTAGCGTGCCAAATGATAAACGCCACTCTTAATCAAGTGGCGGTAGATCTTTCTTGTGGCAGCGAAAAAAATGTGTTTCGTGCTACAGGCTCCACGGTCACCAACCCAGGGTTTATGGCCGTTTATCTGGAAGGCAAAGACGACAACAAAGACGCCGCTGACGACCAGGAAAGCATCTTACCGCCCATGGAAGAGGGACGCCCTATAAGCCTTAAAGACATTACTGCCGACCAACACTTTACAGAACCACCTCCGCGTTATAGCGAAGCGAGTTTGGTTAAAGCCTTGGAAGAGCATGGTATTGGCCGTCCATCCACCTATGCGACCATTATTTCGACACTACAAAACCGTGAATATGTCACCTTGGACAATAAACGCTTCTACCCCTCTGATGTAGGGCGAATTGTTAACAAGTTTTTGACTGATCATTTTACTAAATACGTCGATTACGACTTTACAGCCAATCTGGAAGATGATTTAGACGCTGTTGCTCGGGGTGAAAAAGACTGGATTCCGTTAATGAACGATTTCTGGCGGCCTTTTACCCAATTAATTACTGAAAAGGAAGAATCGGTACAACGAAGCGATGTTACGCAAGAAAGCATTGATGAAAAATGTCCTGAATGTGGCAACCCTTTATCCATTCGTCTCGGTCGTAATGGCCGATTCATTGGCTGTACCCATTATCCAACCTGCTCCTACACCCGTAATTTAGGTGATGACAACACAGCAAGTACAGCAGGGCCTGAAACCGTAGAAGGCCGAGTATGTCCGCTCTGCTCATCCACATTAGTGATTAAAACCGGACGCTACGGAAAATTTATTGGTTGTAGTGGCTATCCGGGGTGCAAGCATATTGAGCCACTGGAAAAACCGCAAGATACGGGGGTAACCTGTCCACAATGTCAAAAAGGTGAGATTCTTAAGCGTAAATCTCGTAATGGTAAGATATTTTATTCCTGTTCTGGCTATCCTAAATGCGACTACGCTCTTTGGGACGCACCCATTAAGGAAAATTGTCCGAGCTGCAATTGGCCGATATTAACCTTGAAAACCACCAAACGCCGTGGCACCGAAAAAGTTTGTCCGCAAAAAGAATGTAAATACGCAACGCCTTATGAAGGTGATGAGGCCGATGTAAATGGACCAGTGTAACTAGCTGACAGATTAATTAGCTGGATGTTTTGATAAATCGGGCAATCTTAATGTTTGCCCAATTTGTAAATGATGATCATGACTAAAACCAGCATTGAGTTCTAACATGAAACTTGCAGCAGCTTGCGGGCTATAAATTTCGCAGGGTTCATGCAAACAAGGTTGCAAATTTTCCAGTATCGACACAATATGACCATCGGTAGATAAAAAAATCGCATCCAGAGGTATATAAGTGTTTTTCATCCATACTTCATGCACAGCCTGATCTGGATAAACAAATAACATACCCTGGTTGATACCTAAATGGGTTCTGAACATTAAACCCTGCTCTCGCTCAGTTTGATTAAGAGCAATCTCGACGCGAATATCTAATTTCTGTGCTATAAAAGTTAGGCTATGTATAGGCTTGGTATTTATATTTTCCGCGTTTACTGTAAAAGAATTCATCAGTAACGCACATAAAATGCCAAAATATTTGAAAATTGGTGAATTCATACAGAGAGATAGTAAATAGAGGGTTGTTTTTAAAAAATTGACTGATTATAATAACAGGCTACTTTGCGAGCGTGGCGAAATTGGTAGACGCGCTGGATTTAGGTTCCAGTGGTAACCCCGTGGGAGTTCGAGTCTCCCCGCTCGCACCATCCTCTTTTTTTAGTTAACGATGCCGCGTTAATTCTCCGAATTGATAAACAGCTGGTCGGTCTCTGCAACATGTCCCTTTTTTATTTTTTGAGGTAAAGCAATGCAAGTTTCTGTCGAGAAGACATCAGAATTAAGCAGAAAAATGACTGTCAGCATCCCAGATGCGATAGTACAGGAAAAAATGGAATCTCGTCTCAAAAAGCTGGCGCGGGAAGTTAAGGTTGACGGTTTCCGTCCTGGAAAAGTCCCTGCTCATGTCGTTAAAAAACTCTATGGTGACAGAGTAAAAGGCGAAATTACTGGCGACTTGGTTGAATCAAGCTATTTCGAAGCCTTAAAACAAGAAAACATTAATCCAGCCGGACAACCACATATCCAGCCGCTTGCAGAAACCGAAGGTTTTGCATATGTCGCCGAATTTGAAGTGTATCCTGAAATTTCTTTAGACAACATCAACCAACTACAGGTTATTCGCCCTTTAGCCAATATTACTGAAGACGATGTTGACACCATGATTGAAAAACTTCGCCAACAGAAAAAAACTTGGCAGGAAGTTGATCGCGCCTCAGCAGAAGGTGACAATATTACTATTAACTTCTCTGGCGTTTCAGAAGGCGAAAACTTTACGGGTGGCAAAGTCGAAAATTCTAAAATCGAAATTGGTAGCCAACAAATGATACCGGGTTTTGAAGATGAACTGAAAGGCTTGAGCGCAGGTGCGGTTAAAACCTTTTCAGCCACCTTTCCTGAACAATACCACAGCAGTAATCTGGCTGGAAAAACCGCAGAGTTTGAAATTGAAGTTGTCAAAGTCGAAGCTTCAGTATTGCCTGAAGTTGATGCCGAATTCATTAAAGCATACGGTGTTGATGCTGGCGAAATTACAGAATTTCGCGCCGATGTTTCTGCAAATATGGAACGCGAACTACAGCAAGGCCTTAAAAACAAACTAAAGTCGTCTGTATTTGACAATCTGCTTACGCACATCACTGTACCGCTGCCAAAAGCGATGATTGATCAGGAAATGCAACAACTGCTGCAGCCTTATGCAGAACAAGCTAAAAAACGCAAAGTTAAATTGGAAGATTTAAACCTGTCACCTGAATTATTCGAATCGCAAGCGAAACGCCGCGTGGCTTTAGGCTTAATATTTTCTGAAGTGATTCAAAAAAACAAACTTACCATTGATGCCGATAAAGTACGTGCAGTCATCACCGACATGGCAAAAAGTTACGAACAACCTGAAGATGTCGTAAACTGGTATTATGCTGATCAAAGTCGATTAAATGATGTACAACAAATGGTACTTGAAGATCAAGCTATAGACTGGTTAGTCAGTCAGGCACAAGTTACCGACCAAACCTTCAGCTTTAGTGAAGTAATGGAAAAACAGCAAACTGAGGCCTAATATGCATTTAAAACATACCCTGCAAGAAACTTTTGCACCTTCTGCCGCTGGCGGCTTAGTGCCTATCGTCATTGAACAAACCGCTCGTGGTGAACGTTCATTTGATATTTATTCGCGCTTACTGAAAGAACGGGTAATTTTTCTGGTGGGTCAGGTAGAAGATTACATGGCAAACCTAGTCGTTGCTCAGCTACTATTTCTGGAATCTGAAAACCCAGACAAAGATATTCACCTGTATATTAACTCACCCGGCGGATCGGTTACAGCTGGCATGTCTATCTATGACACCATGCAGTTCATCAAACCCGATGTCAGCACTATGTGTATCGGCCAAGCGGCCAGCATGGGGTCTTTACTACTGGCTGGTGGTGCCGCAGGTAAACGTTACTGCCTACCGCACTCAAGAGTGATGATACACCAACCACTAGGTGGATTTCAGGGCCAAGCATCCGACTTTGATATTCATGCTCGTGAAATCCTATCTATTCGTGATAAGTTGAATAAAATACTGTCGCATCACACTGGACAAACTTTGCAAAAAATAGAACAAGATACTGATCGGGACAATTTTTTAAGTTCTGACCAAGCTGTTGAATATGGGATTATCGATAAGGTACTCAGCAATCGCATCGCCTAAAAAATATTCAAACCTGACTTAGTCGACAATATGATTAATAGCCGCTTGGAAAATTTATTATTTGGCTATATGCTTTGTACAACAAAAGCGATATACCCTATTGGCGCGGAGATCCCCCATGACTAAAGAAAAAAAAGGTAAGGACGACGAAAAACTGCTTTATTGCTCTTTTTGCGGTAAAAGCCAAAACGAAGTTCGTAAATTGATTGCAGGACCATCAGTCTATGTTTGTGACGAGTGCGTTGAACTTTGTAATGACATTATAAAAGACGAATTATTAGAAGATGAGTCAAGTAATGGTCATAGCGCTCTTCCTAAACCCAAAGATATTAAGCTAGAGCTTGATAACTATGTCATTGGACAGGAAAACGCAAAGAAAATTCTGGCTGTTGCTGTCTACAACCATTACAAACGTCTGCGCTCTAATAGCCATAAAAAGCAGGAAGTCGAACTGGCTAAAAGCAATATTTTGCTGATAGGTCCCACAGGTTCAGGTAAGACACTGTTAGCTGAAACTTTGGCAAAATTGCTGGATGTACCTTTTACCATTGCCGATGCAACCACGCTAACCGAAGCGGGTTATGTTGGCGAAGACGTGGAAAACATCATTCTGAAAATTCTGCAAAAATGTGATTATGATGTAGAAAAAGCCGAAACTGGTATTGTTTATATCGACGAAATCGATAAAATTTCGCGTAAATCAGACAATCCATCTATTACTCGTGATGTGTCAGGCGAAGGCGTACAACAAGCGCTGCTTAAACTGATTGAAGGCACCGTGGCATCGGTACCACCCCAAGGTGGCAGAAAACATCCACAACAGGATTTTTTACAGGTCAATACGGCTAACATTCTGTTTATTGTTGGTGGCGCATTTGCTGGGTTGGATAAAGTAATCAAACACCGCACCGAAAAAGGCGGCATTGGTTTTTCGGCAGAAGTCAAAAGCAAAGAAGACAACACCAATATCGGCGAATTATTTGCAGATGTCCGAGCGGAAGATTTAATTAAATACGGTTTGATTCCTGAGTTTGTGGGTCGCTTGCCAGTAGTGGCTACCCTTGACGAATTGGATGAAGCAGCATTAATTCAAATTCTGACAGAACCCAAAAATGCGCTCATAAAACAGTACAAACACCTGTTCAATATGGAAGGTGCTGAGCTGGAGTTCCGAGATGACTCCTTGTCTGCTATTGCTCGTAAATCCATGGAGAGAAAAACGGGTGCCAGAGGTTTGCGCACCATTGTAGAGAACGTGTTGTTGAATACTATGTACGAACTCCCCTCCAATGACAAAATTGCCAAAGTGGTCATTGATGAAAGCGTTATCATGGGTAATTCGGAACCTATTCTGGTCTATGGAGCAGAACAGCGCCTCGCCGCATCTGACTCTTAATCGGGCTACTGCTAACTAAAAAAGGGCTGTTAATCAGCCCTTTTTTGTTTGTGTTGACCCAAAAAGTGCCTTAAGCATCTGTTTTAGGTCATTTTTAACAGTAATGGTATGATCACGCCCTAAATAGTATTAACTTATGCTTTAATCCATGAATTCTGCGACACAATCAGTCTCATTCGGCAAAACCACTTTGGCTGTAGCAGGTATCTTTTTTCTGCTATGCCCAACTAGCTCGTCCGCCCAAACTGTACAAAAATTTGACGTGGGAAAAGGGGAACGCTTATTGATTCTGGCTCCGCATCCAGACGACGAAACCTTGGGTGCAGCGGGTCTGGCACAACAGGTGTTTGAACAGGGGGGCAGTGTACGTAGCGTAGTGGTAACGGCCGGCGACGCTTATGTAGACGCTATTGAAGAAGCAACCGGAAGACATCACCTGAAACGCGCCGATTTTTATAAATACGGCGAACAACGTTTGGAAGAATCGCAAAAAGCCGCGCAACTGTTGGGGAATGGTGCGCTAAAATTGAATTTACTTGGCTTTTCCGACGGCTCTATCTATGACATGTTGGTGTCCAACTGGTGGCGCAAATATCCAGATAAATCAGAATATACCGGTTTCAATCACGTCTATTATAAACAGGCCGAAAAAAAAGGTATGGCTCAAGATGGTCAGGACTTGAGAAACGAACTGGTAGCCATCCTTAGAACCAGCAAGCCAACTTTAATAGTATTTCCAGATGTCATGGAAGATGATTCGGATCATGCCGCTCTAGGTATGTTTGCCTTACTGGCCATAGACGAATGGCTGGAACATCAAAAACCTCCTCGGCCACAACCACGCCTGCTGGCCTACCTAATCCACTGGCCAAACTGGCCACCCGGCGCTAACGGTGTAAAACCCGTTGATTACAGTCAAAAACCTTTATATTTACCAACGAACTTGCCCTTGCGCGGACATGTCCGTGCCTGCGTCGATCTCAGTCGACAACAAACCCTGACCAAACGTGAAGCGCTGGCACAGTATAAGACCCAGCAGAATTTCATGGCACCTTATCTGGAAGCCTTTGTACATAGCAACGAATGTTTCACCCAGTTAAAACCGGCTGACACCGACGGTATAGAAAAAGTGGTTAAGCGCTGGCAAAATGCCAAGAAGTCGTTTAGTTCGCATCCAAATACTCGGCGGCGGATTTTGTGAGAAATTTGTATCGAGTGCAACCAACGTCAACCTGAATGAGTGCACCCCAAAAGCATGATTGTCAATCTGTTGACTTGTCAGTCATCCATTATCGACTAACTATTATCATCTTAAAGTGGCAACAGCCAAAATTAATCGGCACAATAAATCAGCAAAACACTTAA
Organism: Methylomonas sp. AM2-LC; assembly: GCF_039904985.1. NCBI lineage: Bacteria > Pseudomonadati > Pseudomonadota > Gammaproteobacteria > Methylococcales > Methylococcaceae > Methylomonas > Methylomonas sp. AM2-LC. The sequence continues at coordinate 1,172,803 of NZ_CP157005.1, read as the reverse complement.
AACTAACTGTGAAATCATAAAGTTACCTTAAAGCAAATAATCGCTATCAAGATCGGCATTTTTTTTAATTAGTTGTATAATCAAGCCATAATAAACAATCAATTAAGTTAATCAAAGATCGGCATGCCTATCACCACTGAAACACCTTATCGCATTGAACCTTGTTTACTGGATAATCCGCCGCTTGAGCTTGTTGATTTAATTGCTGATTTGACAGCACTAACAGAACAACTTGGTGCTCGTCTTCATACCCATACAGCAGCCAGTTTGGCCGATCTGGTTCGGGTGATGAACTGCTATTACTCAAACCTGATTGAAGGCCATAATACCAAACCGCGCGATATTGAACGTGCATTGGCAAATGAATTTGACAATGATCAATCCAGACGAAATTTACAAATTGAAGCCAGAGCGCACATTCGAGTACAAAGACTAATTGATGAGCTGTATGCGAAAAACGCATTGCCTGAACCAGCATCAGCGGATTTTTTACAATGGCTGCATGCGGAATTTTACAGGGATGCAACTGAGGAAATGCTTTACATCAATAATGGTCAGAAAGCCTTTACAATGTCACCTGGTATTTTCCGGTCATTTAAAGAGCATAATGTTTCTGTAGGACGGCATTTACCTCCAGATAGTGAATTTGTGTTGGATTTCATGCGCTATTTTGAGCAGCGTTATTGCTTTGAGAATATGGGCAAAGGTGGTCGTATTCTGGCTATGGCAGCTGCACATCACCGACTTGCCTTTATTCACCCGTTTCCGGATGGCAATGGTCGAGTTAGTCGTTTGATGAGCCATGCCATGGGACTCAAGGCAGGTATTGGGGCTTCCAGTTTATGGTCAATCTCTAGAGGTCTTGCTCGTGGCTTGGAAAGTCGTCAAGAATACAAACAGATGATGGATTATGCCGATAATCCAAGACAAGGTGATTTGGATGGTCGTGGAAATCTGTCGCAAAAAGCACTGATAGATTATGTACGCTGGTTCCTAAATGTGTGTATTGATCAGGTTAAATTCATGGTTGAATTGTTTGAATTTGAACAGTTAGCCAATCGATTAAAGTCCTATACAGAAAAGCAAAGCATGCGCCCAGAGGCGTTTTTGATTTTGCATCGCATTCTATTGCAAGGTGAAATGCTGCGTGGCGAAGCTGAGCGAGTAACGGGATTGAAAGAGCGAAGTGCAAGGATGGTATTGGCTGAGTTAATTCACGATGGTATCGTCGACTCCCAAACTCCCAAAGGAGCGGTGTCGTTACGATTTAATAGTCAATCCATCGACATACTATTTCCCAGACTGTTTTCCGAAAGCTGACAATTACATCAGTGACTGGCTTTAATTCACCTTTAGTAACAATTCAGCGTAAAGGAAAGTTTTTATAGATTGTCGATCAACCTTTATCAAAAAGGTATAAAAAAGGTTGTGTAACATTACTATTTATATAATATTTTCAACATGAGCTTTGAATATGATCCAGAAAAAAAGCGTAGCCAATAAAATCAAACATAGAATTGATTTCGATGAGGCACAAACTTTATGGAACGATCCAAACCGACTTGAAATTACAGCCAAAAATCTAGATCAGCCGCGAAATCTGATTATAGGTACAATCGCAGATAAACGATAGTCAGCAGTAGTCACATATCGAGGCGAGGCAATCCGCCTGATTTCCGTCAGACGATCACGCAAAGAAGAGTTAGAACTGTATGTGTTTATTCCGGCACCCAGATTCACAGGGACGTTCAAATTGGTAACAATTGCGTTATTGCAGGCTGGCTTGGAAATGGCTCCGTTGTAGAAAGCAATGTCAAAATGTTTGGACAACTTGTGCATGAGTATGAGGCAGAGCGAGGCTCCGTCCACGAGCCAGCCCCAATCGTTAGAGCAGGAGCATTTGTTGGTTGGAATTCAATAATTATAGGTGGTGTTGAGATAGGGAGCTCTTCTGTTGTTGCTGCCGGGACAACGGTTGTTTCAGACTACGGTTGTTTCAGACATAAAATCATCTGACATTGTTGCAGGGAATCCTGCCCGGAAAATAGGTACAAAGGTAAACGAAGATTGAGTTCAATTTTTTATGGCAACAACTGACCTCTCATTTTTCCAGAAATTATATTTAAAAAAACCAAGTTTTTCAATAGCATGAATATAGTCGACTGACCATGAATTCTAGCACAACTAGTCTTGAAATTGCATAATTTTTGTAACTATTCAGCTAGTTTATCAAAAATCTACATGTAGCTGATTGCTTAGGCTTTTGTTGCCAGTATTGTTGGCAGAGGTGTTGCCAGTAGGGAGACTGGCATCAAGCTATTTACGGTGCCCTCTTGGCATCAAAAGCCGGGTAGCTGACCAACTGGGTCAGAAGTTACCCATTAAATTAATTCTAAATTCGGGTAATGACGTGTGGTCAGCTTTGATTGTTGGGCTTGGGCAGCTCACCCCACCTACTCAACTCTTCATCTCATCCCACACTCATTCCAATTTTCCTGCATAATTAGCCTTTTTTGGCTCCCGGTATTCCAGCCCGCATGAAACGACTGTTTTTTTTGATGCTAGTCATCTGGCGACAACAATTTAAATTATATGTGTACGCAGCACTGATCGGGGCTTTGGTGGGTATTTTTATATTGGCGCCCAGTTATGATTACATATATGCGCGTGAGCATTTGGCTGGTCCCTTGTCTTCTTTGGGTTTTGTATTTAACCAGATCGTGGACATGTTGCTGGGACGTATTAGCCATGACAACTTGTTATTACTACTGTTTTATGCCGAAATTGGCGCGATGTTGGGTCTGCTATCCTTGCTGTTGTATACCACTCTGCATAAACGTTTAAAGCATATTGATTTTTTGCAACAGGAAATAAATAAGGATTTGCCCTCTATTATTCGGCAGGGCGAAGGCCCGTATCTGGAGTTTAAATCGTCTTTACGTTGGGATATCAGTGAAAGTAGGGTTAACCGTGCACTGGAAGGAGTCATCATAAAAACGCTGACTGGGTTTTTAAACAGTAGTATTGGCGGGACTTTATTAATTGGCGTCGCCGATAACGGCGAAATTTTAGGCTTAGAAAAAGATTTTCAGACTTTAAAAAAAGCCAATCAGGATGGTTTTGAACTGGCATTGATGACTCTTGTTTCAGAACATTTAGGTGCTGAACTATGCTCCTTTTTACATGTGTTATTTCATGTAATTGACGATAAACAAGTATGCCGAATTATTGTTACTCCGGCACCCCGCCCGGTATTTTTAGAGCACAACAATACCCCTAAGTTTTTTGTGCGAACGGGTGGAGCCACCCGCGAGTTGAATATTCAGGAAGCTTTAGGTTATGTAACAGGGCGTTGGCCACGTAATCAATAGCCAGTAACCGTTAAAAACTGACACAAGCGGGTGTTTGCACTCTTAATACCGCTTCCTGCTGAAACTGATTTTTGTAGGCTGTCACTATCTCGCTAATGCGTTGCTTACTTTCTGTATCGTCTGGATGAATAAGAAACAACACATAGCTCTCTTCCTGTACTAACTGGCCTTGCGCATTTTGCCATTGACCCTGGGCTGGCAATACAGTAAATCCTTGCGGAAAACGTGGTGTTATAGTATCACTGACAAAATCACGCCAGGCCTCTTTAGTTACCCTGCCCTGCGATTTGTCGCTACCAAAATACAGTGTATCAGTGAGCTCTGCCGTCTGCTGGGCATTACAGCCATGGCGATACAAATTGCTGCAGCCATAGCTGCTCAAAACTACTGGCAAAAATAGGCAGGCAGTTTTTGCCAATATTCTCATACTTACAAACCACGCAGAATAGGTAGAGGTGGATGTCTGGCTACCGATTTAACGCCCAAATATCCAGCTGCACCGACACCAAAGACTCCAGCAAGCGGCAATGCCCACCACAAGTAAAAACTGGGGCTATAAGCCATATGCATCACTTGTTGATATAGCACAAATAAGATAGCTTCCACTACCATAGTTGCCAGAATGCCGGCCAAACCACCCAATAGTCCAAACTCGATAATGTGCATACGCCTTAAAAATCCACTACGCGCACCTAAGGTGCGCAACAATGCCGCTTCGTAAATCCGTTGATCAAGCGTGGCATACACCGCCGCAAATAACACGCTGAATCCAGCCAACAAAGCAAAATATAGCAACAGATTAATGGCTTGAGTTAATTGGGTCAGTATGGTTTTAAATTGTTGCAGTATCAAATCCACTTCTAGTATGGTTACTGCCGGAAATTTTTTCAGCAATCCATTTAATTGTGGTTTCTGCTCTGGGGTTAAATAAAAACTGGTCATAATGGTAGCGGGGAATTTTTCCAGACTGCCGGGTGAAAAAATCATGTAGAAATTGGGGCGCATGGTATCCCACTGCACATTGCGAATATTAGCTACTTTTGCCTGAAAAGCTTCGCTACCGATCATAAACCCCAATTCATCCCCAACTTGAATGGAGAGATTTTCCGCAAGTTTTTGTTCTACCGACACCAAACCCGTTTGTGCTGCTTGCCAGACACTGCCAGCGGTAATCTTATTATCTTCTGGTAATTGCTCGGCCCAAGTTAAACTCAGTTCACGCCGGGTGGCTTCCTCGCCCTGACTGTCCTTACTGACGCGTTCTTGTACTGGCGTATTATTAATAGTCACCAAACGCCCTCTTACCACCGGATAATAATGGCTGCTAGTAATTTGTGCCTGTTCCAAATAATTTTGAAAGGCTGACTGCTGATCTGTAAAAATGTTCAGCGCAAAATGGTTGGGAGCCTGAGCAGGTAATTGTTTTTGCCAGCTATCCAGCAAATCGTGACGTACCACAAAACTAAGGGCCATAGCGGTAAGCGTAATACTAAATGCCAGAATCTGGCTAACACTGCTGCTGCGATTTCTGACTATACCCTGCAACCCAAAGCGCCAACTTGGACGCAAATGGCGCAGTAATTTGCGGCTTTGTGTTAATAAAAAATAAATTAACACGCTGAGTAGCAACCATGTCAATATGCCTACGCCTAATATAATGACTGTCATTTTCAGGTTTAAGGTATAACGCCAAATAAGTACACCCACTACCATCAAGGCTAATCCATAAACTAACCAAACACTACTGGAAATGGGATCTAAATCGCGGCGTAATACCCGTAACGGAGACACATTTTGCAATCGCAACAACGGTGGCAGGGAAAAACCGAACAAAATCACCATGCCGGTTACCATACCAAAAACATAGGCCCAACCACTGGCTGCAGCCAAAGTTTCTGGCAAGAGTGATTTTAACAACCAAAACAAGCCTTGCTGGGAAAACCACCCTAGCACACAGCCCATACCACTGGTTATTAAACCCAAAACTAAAAACTGACAGACAAACATCCAAACAATTTCCTGTTGTTTGCAACCCAGGCAACGTAATAATGCAGCGGTGTTGAAATGGCGCTCGGTATACCGCCTAGTCGACATGGCAATGGCGACTCCGGCTATTAACACCACCACAATACTGGATAAGCCCAAATATTGCTCGGCTCTACTCAGGGCCGAACCTATTTCCGGCCTGTCATTATGAATATCCAGCAGACGTTGTGAGGCCAATAATTTTGGCTTTAAGCGTTCTTTAAAGGCGTTTAGCAGTGCCTCATCGCCACTAAATTGAAATTCATAATGTACACGACTCCCCGGCTTGACAACAGCTGTGGCCTCTAAATCGGCCTGATTCATCATCACGCGAGGGGAAAAATTATAAAAATTGCTGCGTTTGTCTGGCTCGTAACTTAAAACCCGACTAATAGTTAGTGCTTTTTCGCCTACAGTCAGTAAATCGCCTACTTTCAGTTGTAAGGCCGATAACACCCGCTTTTCCACCCATACTTCTCTGGGTGGAGGACCCTGCTGAGTGCTGGTTTCGTTAGCATAATCCCCATCGATAGTTTTTAACTGTCCACGCAGGGGATAATGTTGGCTAACTGCTTTTACCGAACTTAACAACATTTCATTATTTTCCAGCAACACGCTGGAAAATTCGCTAGTCTGCGCCTGACCCAAACCCATTGCTTGGGCCTGTGTCAGCCATTCTTCCGCCAACGGTACCGGACTGGACACCGACAGATCACCAGCCAAAAATTCAGCCGCCTGACTGTCCAAAGTACGGTACATACGATCTGCAAACAGGGTGATGGTGGTGGAACTGGTAACAGCAATCAACAGAGCTAGCGCTAATAAGGTGAGTTCGCCGGTACGAAAGTCGCGAACTAGAAGCCGTAAGGCCAGTTTCATGCGACTCATACCAATGTCCCGCTATCCAAACGAATAGTACGCTGACAGCGCGCGGCCAGTTTGACATCATGCGTGACCAAAATCAGTGTAGTTTGTTGCTCAGCGTTCAGTTCAAACAGCAAGTCAATAATATTCGTACCGGTTTTACTATCCAGATTACCCGTCGGTTCGTCTGCAAATAAAATAGCCGGTCGAGTTACAAAGGCACGCGCCAATGCCACTCGTTGTTGTTCACCGCCTGAAAGCTGTTTAGGAAGATGTGCTAATCTGTGCTGCAAACCTACACGCTGCAAATAACTTCGTGCTTCTGCTTCAGCCTGGGTATTACCTGTTAGCTCCAGTGGCAACATGACATTTTCCAGAGCAGTCAGCCCCGGCAATAGATGAAAGGATTGGAACACAAAACTGATAAACTTACTACGTAAGATGGCTCGGCCATCTTCATCCAGTTGCGTAAGGTCCTGTCCATTGATTTCTACCCTGCCAGTGCTAGGTGTATCCAATCCGGCCAGTAATCCTAGTAAGGTGGATTTACCCGAACCCGACTCGCCAATAATGGCAATACTCTCACCAGACTTGATGATTATATCAACCGATGACAATATATGCAGAGTACCTTCGGAAATCGTTACCGCTTTGCCCAGATTATGGGTAACAATAATGGAGGAGGGGTTTTCATTACTTTGAGATTGCATCATGTATAAGGTTGTCCTTGCCATATTTATAGGTTTACTACCAATAACCACATTCGCCCAATCAATTTTAGTGTTCGGCGATAGTATTAGTGCAGGTTATGGTATAGAAGTTCAGCAAGGTTGGGTGGTATTGTTGCAAAAAAAATTAGCTGAGCAACGTTATCAATCAGTCATCCACAATGAAAGTATTAGTGGCGAAACCACTGCCGGCGGTTTAGCTCGAATTGATAATGCCATTAACCGCCTTAAACCTGACTTGGTATTATTGGAATTGGGGGCGAATGATGGTTTGCGTGGATTATCTCCTCAGGAAATGCATAAAAACCTGACCGATATGGTATTACGTGCGCAAAAATCGGGCGCTAAAGTCTTGCTGTTGAGCATGAAAATACCACCAAATTACGGCAGCCGTTATATAGAAATGTTTTACAGCATATATCCGCAACTGGCAAAGGAACTTAACATACCTTATGTACCCTTTATGCTGGAAGACGTGGCATTAAAACCAGAAATGATGCAAGCAGACGGATTGCATCCCAATGCCTTAGCACAACCCATTATTGCCGAAAAAATCTGGCATTATTTAGTGCCGTTATTAAAATAATATTTCTTTGTCATTCGCTTTTGGAAATTTAATGCAGACAGTCGAACTGGCTTTCGAGCACTTTGGAGAACAACATACCACTTGTCCAATACTGATTTTGCATGGTTTTTTTGCATCTTCACGTAATTGGAGGGGAATTGCCAAACAGCTTGCCATCCATTATCCGGTTTATGTTCTGGATATGCGCAATCACGGTTTTTCGCCACACCATGAAAAAATGGATTATCCAGCGATGGCAGCCGATCTAGAACAATTCATGGATCAGCAAGGCATAAGCAAAGCCCATTTAATAGGACATAGCATGGGAGGTAAAATTGCCATGTGGTTTGCGTTTCAACACCCTCAACGCATTGAAAAACTAATAGTCGTTGATATTGCGCCTATTAGTTACAAACACTGTTTTGACTCGATGATCAATGCTTTAAAATCAGTCCCCTTAAGTAGCCTCGACAATCGTAAACAGGCTGAAGAATGGCTTGCTAGCCGCATTAGTGATGCTAATTACAGGCAATTTTTATTACAGAATCTGGTTTTTAAAGACAACCAATACAGCTGGCGTATTAATCTCGATTTTTTCCAGAATAATGCTCAATTTATAACCGCATTTCCCGACACATCCAGCATACCCCCCTATCCCTATCCCATCTTATTTCTAGCTGGCGAAACCTCAGGTTACGTAAAAGAAAATCAGATCTACGCGCTATTTCCTCAAGCAAAAATAACAATCATCAACGGAACAGGGCATTGGTTACAGGTAGATGCTCCTGAAAAATTCTGCTTAGCGGTTATCGAATGGTTAAAAACCTAACTACTGCCAATGGCTTAAATGACTTAGTACCGCTATCTTTTATTATCGGGTGGAATATTGTTCTTAAGTACAATAGGCTAAATTCAGGAATTAGATATGATAATCATCAAAGAGACTTAACACAGGAAGAGGCTAAAACATCCAATGTTTTCGCAAATAATGGCACACGAAATATCCAAAACAGCAAGACTAACACTCCAAGATTTTCTTGAAGCACGTTACGAGCATTCATTAAGCAAATATCTGTCTTTATCTGTTAAATATTTGGATAGGGATATTCATATTAGCATCACCACTACAGACAACGAACCCAGCACCTACTCAACGCACATTCCTACAACGGTAACGTTTGACCAATCGGCCTTAATTTTTGAACTACAGCCCAAAAACCAAGTTAGTTAGCAGTCCAGTTCAATTTCGTAACCTGCAAATTTCCGTATATTGATCACGCCCGTATCTAATAACAAATATTGCCCCTTAATTCCCTGCAATACGCCTTGAACAGAAGGATCTTTATCAAAACTTAGAGATTTTATTTTGGCGGGATATTCCAATACTGGAAAGTTAATTTTTAAGCTTTCTGCTTCGTGAAGATAGCGCATGGCAGATTCACCAAACTGACGCTTAATCTCCAGCAAATGTTCGGCACTTTTAGCCAGTAATTCATCACGCAACGTTGGCAAATCAAGACTTTCTACCTTATTTTTCAGCATCTGCTGCCAACTGGTTTTATCGCTAACATAGTTGGCCAAACTGACTTCAACCAAACCTGAAATATAGCGTGAATCCACTTCGAAGAGCGGTAAAGCTTGTATTGCGCCTTGATCAATCCAACGCGTGGGTAATTGTGTCTTGCGTGTGATTCCAACTTTAATACCCGATGAATTTGCCAGATAAATAATATGCGGCTGAAAACAGAACGTCTCGCCCCACTGTGGTTCGCGACAGGTACCTGCTGCATAATGGCAAATTTCTGGCTTCATAATACATAAATCACATTCTGCTAGGCGTATAAAACACGGATAACAATAGCCTTGATTAAAACTTTTACTGGTTTTTTTTTGACAATGTACACAGTAAATATTGCCGGTATGACGTAATTTTAACGGCTGCCCAAGTAAAGCATTTATATCCAGATTTGCATCACCTATAGGCAAAGAGTATTTGACCGGATCAGCGTGGGTGGTTGTCATTTTTTGTATACTGCCTAACACTACTTTACCTCAGATTTATTTTTATTTTGCTAATCATGACAGGATTTAGTTTTTATACAAGAAACACAATCAGCAGTGTCGGCAAATGAAATGCCTGTGATAAAATTGTCTGATTGGTTTAGTCTTGGTGCGAGCCTTAACTGGCAATGACGAGCACCGCCTTTTTACCGATTACTTATTTCCTAACTTCTACGTGTGAATTGTTTATGAACAAACCCAAAAAAGTTGCCATTCTGACTGCTGGTGGATTAGCACCCTGCCTAAACTCTGCTATCGGCAGTTTGATTGAACGTTATACTGAAATTGATCCCAGTATCGAAATCATCTGTTATCGCGGCGGTTATAAGGGGCTGCTACTTGGTGACTCTTATGCAGTAACTGCTAAAGTGCGTGAAAATGCACATTTGCTGCAACGTTTTGGCGGTTCGGTAATAGGCAATAGTCGTGTCAAACTTACTAATATAAAGGACTGTGTTAAACGCGGACTGGTTAAAGAAGGCGAAGATCCACAAAAAGTTGCTGCCGATCAACTGGTAAAAGACGGCGTTGAAATATTACACACCATAGGTGGCGATGACACAAATACAGCTGCCGCCGATCTGGCAGCGTTTTTAGCAAAAAATAACTATGGATTGACTGTTATTGGCTTACCTAAAACAGTTGATAACGATGTATTTCCTATTAAACAGTCACTAGGTGCTTGGACTGCCGCAGAACAGGGGGCACGCTATTTTTGGAACGTAGTTGCCGAAAACAACTCCAATCCGCGCATGCTGATTGTACATGAGGTAATGGGCAGAAACTGTGGTTGGCTGACTGCCGCCACTGCGGCTGAATACCGTAAACTGTTATCCAGAAACGAATGGTTGCCTGAGTTGGGTTTATCTCGCGAATCTTATGAAGTACATGCGGTATTCATACCCGAAATGGCAATTGATTTAGCTGCTGAAGCGGCTCGTCTAAGCGAAGTAATGGACAAGGTTGACTGCGTTAACATCTTTGTTTCTGAAGGTGCGGGGGTTGAGGCTATTGTCGCCGAACTACAAGCAAAAGGACAGGAAGTACCACGCGATGCTTTTGGACACATTAAGCTGGATGCCGTTAACCCCGGCAAATGGTTTGGTGAGCAATTTGCACAAATGATAGGCGCAGAAAAAACACTAGTACAAAAGTCCGGCTATTTTGCGCGTGCCGCCGCCGCAAACATTGAAGATATGCGCTTAATTAAATCTTGTGCTGATTTAGCGGTTGAATGTGCATTTCGCAGAGAATCTGGCGTAATGGGCCATGACGAAGATAATGGCAATATTTTACGCGCCATTGAATTTCCACGTATCAAAGGCGGCAAACCTTTTGATATAGAAACACCTTGGTTTAATGAAATATTGTCCGAAATTGGTCAAGCAAAAGGTGGTAAAGTCGACGTTAGTCATTAATAACAAGATTGCCGGATAAATTGTTCCTGCGCTTAAGATGCTTTTGTACTTAAGCGTGGGAACAAACACTCTCAACTTGCTGGATGATAAAGACACAAAATAGCAACAGATATGCAACAACCCGCTGCTTGTCATATCCATCTTGTATTATCAAAAAATGATCCGTCTATTCATCTTTGAGTATTGGATGCAATGATAGACTGCTAGTCAATTTTTTAATATTTTCTATTTGCAATCCACCTACAGAACCTTTTCCTTCACTAAGATTAATTTTCAATTTCAAGTTATTTGGGGAATCGGAGTTTTGTAAGGCATTATCCAATGAAATGATTCCTGATTTATACAATTGCAGTAGATGATAATCGAAAGTCTGCATACCCACTTCTACTGACTTTTCCATAACTTCCTTAATACCATGTACATCACCTTTAAAGATTAAGTCACTCACCAACTTAGTCCCTAACAAAATCTCGATAGCAGCTACACGCTTACCATCCAGAGTCGGCACTAAGCGCTGGGACACAAACGCTTGAAGATTCAAGGACAAATCCATTAATAATTGATTACGCCGCTCTTCTGGAAAAAAATTGATAATCCGATCCAGAGCCTGATTCGCATTATTGGCGTGTAGAGTTGATAAACACAAATGTCCGGTTTCCGCGAAAGCCAATGCATGCTCCATGGTTTCCTGACTACGAATTTCGCCGATTTGGATGACATCAGGTGCTTGGCGTAAAGTATTTTTTAATGCGTCAGCATAGCTCAGGGTATCCACACCAACCTCGCGTTGACTGACCAACGATTTTTTATGCGGGTGTATATACTCTATCGGATCTTCAATGGTAATTATGTGTCCAGACGAATTACTGTTTCGATAATCAAGTAGTGCAGCCAGAGAAGTAGATTTCCCTGAACCCGTACCACCCACAAATAATATCAGACCGCGTTTCTCCATAATTTTACGCTTAAGAACTTCGGGCAAGCCCAATTCATCAACATTAGGAATAGTTACCTTGATGTTACGAATAACCAAAGCATAGTCATTGCGCTGTTTGTAAATATTTACCCTGAAACGCCCTATCCCTTCTTCAGCTATAGCCAGATTCATTTCTGGTATGCTTTCAAAACTCCTGCGTTGTTCAGCATCCATAATGCTATCAGCAATTTCTTTGATGCGTTGACTGGTAAGCTTAATGTTTTCCAATGGCTTTAGAACGCCATGAAATTTTCCAGCAGGGGGTGCATTTGTGGTTAGATATAGATCAGAACCATCATTCTGTACCAATATTTTTAAATAGTCTTTTAATTCCATAATGGCAGTTACCTTTCGATCTATAAACCTAAAGCTAGTATTTAGGTGGAATAATTATCTTAAATTAAGCACTCAGCAATCCAAGTATAGTGATGTAAGTAAACTCTCGTATCTGATTTAAAATTATTTAGCTCATCCCACTTAGTGCAGAAAAGTTCTGACAAAGGACGCCGTGAATACAGCTCTGTATGCATTTGTCGGTATCAATGCCAGCTAAACCTTTCTCGAAATGCCCCTAAACAAAAATAACGAGTCTAATTATAGCTTATGCAAAGCAAGGTTTAGTCTATGGAAAAGAAAAATCCAGTTTTTATTCAATACGCTTTAACTCTAACATTGCACAAATTCAAGCATTAGTAATTCCTTAATCCATCAGACAGTACAGAGGCAAATTAACCCATTAATGCCTTGGGAATACAGAAACAAAATCCAGCCCTTTTTTAAGATTCACTGAGCACCTACTGAATAAATCAGCAGGTATTATGCAAAACTGGTAAAATTGCTCTCTTTTCGTTCCCCTTAAATTGTCATCCGCTAAACAGGGTACAAAAAGTTCATGACAAAATTCATCTTTATTACAGGTGGTGTGGTTTCTTCCTTGGGAAAAGGGATAGCGGCTTCCTCCCTAGCAGCGATTCTTGAAGATCGTGGCTTAAAAGTAACCATGACCAAACTTGATCCCTATATCAATGTTGACCCCGGCACCATGAGCCCATTTCAGCATGGCGAGGTTTTCGTTACCGAAGACGGCGCAGAGACTGATCTGGATTTAGGTCATTATGAGCGGTTTTTAAAAACCACCATGACCAAAAAAAATAATTTCACTACTGGTCAGGTATACGAACAGGTGTTACGAAATGAGCGCAAAGGCGATTATCTTGGCGCCACTGTTCAGGTTATCCCGCATATTACCGATGAAATCAAACGCCGGGTTTATGCCAGCGCAGAAGGAATGGATGTCGCTTTAATTGAGGTGGGCGGTACCGTAGGCGATATTGAATCCCTGCCTTTTTTGGAGTCTATCCGCCAACTAGGTTTGGAACTGGGCAGAGACAGAGCTGTGTTTATCCATCTAACGCTGGTACCCTATATCAAATCGGCAGGTGAAATTAAAACCAAGCCTACCCAGCATTCTGTTAAAGAATTACGCACAATTGGTATTCAGCCCGATATACTCATCTGTCGCTCTGAACTTCCCATACCAGCCAGTGACAGACGCAAAATCGCTTCATTTACCAATGTTCCTGAAAAAGCCGTAATTTCTGCGATTGATGCTGATACTATTTATCGTATTCCACTACTACTGCGTGAGCAGGGTCTGGATGATATTGTGGTGGATCAATTGCGACTAGACGTTCCTCCTGCGGATTTATCCGCCTGGGAAAAAGTGGTCGAAGGCTTGACGCATCCTACTGATGAAGTGACCATTGCCATTGTCGGCAAATATGTTGATCACACCGATGCCTACAAGTCGTTAAATGAAGCATTGATACATGCAGGCATTCATACCCGCCACAAAGTGCAGATAAAATATATTGACTCTGAAACCATCGAAGCTGAAGGCACTTCCCCATTGAAAGATGTGGATGCCATTTTAGTACCCGGTGGCTTTGGTGAGCGTGGTGTGGAAGGAAAAATATCTACCGTGCGCTTTGCAAGAGAAAATAAAATTCCGTATTTGGGCATCTGTTTGGGCATGCAATCAGCCGTTATCGAATTTGCTCGAGATGTGGTGGGACTGGAAGGTGCGCACAGCACTGAATTTTTACCCAAATCACCCCATCCTGTCATTGGCTTAATCACCGAATGGATGGATGAAGCTGGGCAACTGAATGTGCGTAATGAAGATTCTGACTTGGGCGGCTCTATGCGTTTGGGTGGACAAAAATGCCGATTAAAATCAGAATCTTTGGCCTTTGATCTCTATCAAAAGGATGTCATTACTGAACGCCATCGGCATCGTTACGAGTTTAACAACCAATATTTAAAACAGCTGGAAGCTGCAGGCATGCGTTTTTCCGGCAAATCTCTGGATGGCCGATTAGTAGAAATCATCGAACTACCCGACCATCCTTGGTTCCTGGCTTGCCAGTTTCACCCAGAGTTTACCTCCACACCACGCAACGGCCATCCATTATTCTCCGGTTTTGTATCCGCTGCTGCACAACATAAAAAACAAGGTTAAGTATGAAGTTATGCCATTTTGAAGCTAGTCAGGATCATCCTTTCTTCCTGATTGCAGGCACTTGCGTGATTGAAAGTGAACAAATGACAATAGATACTGCAGGTAAACTTAAAGAAATTACCGACGAGTTAAATATTCCGTTTATCTATAAATCATCATTCGACAAGGCCAATCGTTCTTCTTTACACAGTTTTCGTGGACCTGGCGTGGAACAAGGCTTAAAAATACTGGAAAAAGTTAAACAGCAACTACAGGTACCGGTATTAACTGATGTACATGAAGACACCCCCCTACACGAAGTGGCAGCAGTAGTCGATGTATTGCAAACACCCGCTTTCCTGTGTAGACAAACTAATTTTATTCAAAGCGTTGCCGCACTCGGCAAACCCGTAAATATTAAAAAAGGTCAGTTTCTGGCTCCTTGGGACATGGCCAATGTAGCAAATAAAGCCAAAGCAACCGGCAATGAGCAAATCATGGTATGTGAACGAGGCGTGTCGTTTGGTTATAATAATTTAGTATCGGATATGCGTTCGCTGGCCGTGATGCGAGAAACGGGCTGCCCAGTGGTGTTCGACGCCACCCATTCCGTTCAACTGCCAGGCGGACAAGGCAATTGCTCTGGCGGGCAACGGGAATTTGTACCTGTCCTATCGCGAGCAGCTATAGCCGTTGGCATTGCTGGACTCTTTATGGAATCTCACCCCAAACCGGATGAAGCATTGAGTGATGGCCCTAACTCCTGGCCATTACATCGCATGAAAGAATTGCTTGAAATGTTAGTAACAATAGACAGGGCTGTTAAGTCCCGCACTTTAATTGAAACCACTCTTTAAGAAGGAATACAAATGGCACGAATAGTTGATGTAAAGGCAAGAGAAGTACTTGATTCTCGTGGTAATCCAACCGTAGAAGCTGAAGTTTATTTGGCTTCTGGCATTGTTGGCAGCGCCATGGTTCCATCCGGTGCATCTACAGGCGAACGTGAAGCAATCGAATTACGTGATAACGACAAATCTCGCTATCTGGGTAAAGGTGTACTGACGGCTGTTAACTATGTCAACACTGAAATTCGTGAAGCTGTTATTGGTATGGATGCCAGTAATCAGGCCGCGTTAGATAAAAAGTTGATTGAACTGGACGGCACTGCAAGTAAAAGTCGTTTAGGCGCTAACGCCATTTTGGGCGTATCCATGGCTGCTGCTCGTGCCGCTGCAGAAGAAGCGGGTGTTCCTTTATACCGTTTCTTAAATACCAGTGGCGAATTTATTTTACCTGTACCCATGATGAATATCATCAACGGTGGCTCACATGCGGATAACAGCGTTGACTTGCAAGAATTCATGATATTACCTGTTGGTGCCCCCACCTTCCGCGAAGCTATTCGCTACGGCGCAGAGGTATTCCACAACCTGAAAAAAGTATTAACTTCGCGCGGTCTGGCAACTACAGTAGGTGATGAAGGTGGTTTTGCACCTAATCTATCTTCCAACGAAGAAGCCATTGAAGTGATTCTGGAAGCGATTGAAAAAGCGGGTTACAAAGCGGGTGTGGATATTTTCTTGGGTATGGACGCCGCAAGTTCCGAATATTATAAAAATGGTCGTTATGAATTATCTGCAGAGGGCAGAAGCTTTAACTCCGAAGAAATGACTGAATTTTTTGTCGATTGGGTCAATAAATATCCTATTATTTCCATTGAAGACGGTTTGGATCAAAATGACTGGGCTGGCTGGAAATATCACACCGAAAGATTAGGCGACAAAGTGCAGTTAGTCGGTGATGACCTATTTGTAACCAACCCAGCCATCCTGAAAGAAGGCATAGAAAAAGGTATTGCTAATTCCATTTTAATCAAAGTCAACCAAATCGGTACTTTGACTGAAACCCTGGAAGCCATCAATACTGCAAAAGCCGCGGGTTATAGTGCAGTTGTTTCTCATCGTTCTGGCGAAACTGAAGATACAACCATTGCAGACTTAGTAGTTGCAACCGGTACAGGTCAAATTAAAACTGGCTCACTAAGTCGTTCTGACCGGGTTGCTAAATACAACCGCCTAATGAAAATTGAAGATGAGTTAGGCGATAAAGCCAAATACGCTGGTCGTAGCGCATTTAAAATTTTGGCTTAAATTGTAGAGTTAGGTTACACTTTTTGTTTAGCCTAACTTGCACAATTACTTTTGCAGCGCATGCAGACTGATAGTAATCAGCCTGCATGCATGTATAATCATGAGGAATCGTTATTAAAATTCTCATTTGCGTTATCATTTTGCTGATTGCTCACCTCCAATATCGATTATGGCTGGGTGATGCCAGCTTGGCTCAAATTAATAGTTCGCGCCATCACCTTGAAGAAGTCACTAAAGACGCTCAGGAAAAAAAAGAACGCAACGAGTCTCTGTACGCAGAAGTAAAAGATTTACGCAAAGGTATGGAAACGATTGAAGAACGCGCACGCTACGATCTGGGTATGATTAAGGAAAACGAAACTTTCTTTCAAGTGCTTGAGTAAAGCATGATGACATCAAATTCTTGCTGGGCAGTGGTTCCAGCTGCGGGTGTCGGCAAACGCATGCAGGCTGACCGCCCCAAACAATATTTACCCCTAAACGGTAAAACCGTCATTGAACACACATTAGAGCGGTTGTTACTGTCAGGCTGTTTTCAGGCAATAAGCGTTGCCATTTCCCTAGAAGATCCCTATTGGCCAGAGTTATCCATCGCAACTCATGCTGATGTTATTACCGCACCCGGCGGCAAAGAACGTGCTGATTCAGTGTTGTCTGCACTGAAATCTTTACAAGGCCGTGCCAATGAAAATGACTGGGTATTAGTCCACGATGCCGCCCGCCCCTGCCTGACTAGTAGCGATATAAAACAATTAATCGATAGATTAAAAGAGGATACAGTAGGTGGCATTTTAGCACTACCATCTCACGACACTTTGAAACGAGTACAGGGTAACAGCATAACAGCCAGTGTTGATCGCCAAACTATTTGGCGCGCGCTTACTCCGCAAATGTTCCGTTATGGAATGTTACGAGACGCATTACTTCGCGCTGAAGGCAATCCAGCCATTACCGATGAAGCTAGTGCACTGGAACTAATGGGTTTACAGCCAAAAATTATCGAAGGTCGTCCCGACAACATAAAAATCACCCGCCCAGAAGATCTGGCGCTGGCACAATTCTATATGGAGCAACAATCATGATTCGAGTTGGACAAGGCTATGATGTACACCGATTTACCAGTGGCGACCACATTATACTCGGCGGAGTAAAAATCGATTATGAACAGGGATTGGAAGCACATTCTGATGGCGATGTGGTACTGCATGCTCTTAGCGATGCATTATTAGGTGCAGCTGCTCTAGGAGATATTGGCAAGCATTTTCCTGATACCGATCCACAATTTAAAGGCGCTGACAGCCGTGCATTACTGCGCCATGTCTACCAGATTATTCAAGAAAAAGGATTTCGTTTAATCAATGCCGACATCACTATCATTGCCCAGGCTCCTAAAATGGCACCCCATATTACTGCGATGTGCAGCATTATTGCTAGCGATTTAGCAGTAGAAACGGATGCTATTAATGTCAAAGCCACTACAACAGAACGCCTCGGGTTTGAAGGTCGTAAGGAAGGTATTGCCGTACAAGCGGTGGTATTGATAGAGAAATAAATAGATGTCTAACTTAGAGCTACCAGAATGGCCATACGCTTTTGGCAGCCCCAGCGTTAGCGGCAATATCAAAACTCAGGTTGATGATTTCATCGTAGAAGAAATTTTGTCATTTACACCTGAAGGAAGCGGCGAACACGCATTTTTATACATTGAAAAATGCGGCGAAAACACTGAATATGTTGCGCGATTGTTGGCTAGACACGCCGGGGTCAGACAACGCGATGTCAGTTTTGCTGGCTTAAAAGATCGGCATGGTCGTACCCGGCAATGGTTTAGCGTATGGCTACCTGGCAAACAAGATCCAGACTGGCAGGTTTTGTCCTCTGAAAACCTGCAGTTTCTACAAATTATACGTCACGCACGTAAACTTAAGCGCGGCGTCCTGGCAGGCAATCAGTTTCGTTTGATAATACGTAACTGCCAGGGTGACATGACTTGCTGCATTAAACAATTGCAAGCAATAAAGCAATTTGGCTTTCCAAATTATTTCGCCGAACAACGCTTTGGACATCATGGACAGAATCTAAACAAAGCCTTAGCCATGTTTCAAGGATTATCGGTTAAACGCGAACAGCGTTCTCTGTATTTATCAGCAGCTCGTTCGTTTTTATTTAACCTGATTTTGGCAGAACGCGTAACAGAACAAACATGGCAACAAGCAATAGCCGGAGAAGTTTTCAAATTACACCAAACTAATAGTGTTTTCCGCTCGGAAAATGATGATGGTAATTTAACTGACCGCCTGATCAGTGGTGATATTCACCCAACTGGAGTGTTATGGGGCAAAGGTGATAGCGGCGTCAGCAACGACTGCTTGGCCTTAGAAAGGCACATTATCACCAAGCACCCGGCTCTCATGGAAGGCTTACTAAAAGCAGGCCTAGAAATTGACAGACGCGCTTTACGGGTAATACCGGAAAATCTGCAATGGGAGTTTTATGGAGACAATTTGCATTTAGAATTTCGTCTTCCTGCCGGCAGTTATGCAACAGCATTATTAAGAGAAATCATCAGAACTAGCAGTTAACCTACCACGCAAACAGCGATTAAAATAAACGCAATAGTGTGTTGGGTTGCGAAAACAGCAACCCAACAACTCTGCCTTACCAAAAATTCGCAACGCTTAAGTAGTATCCAGCCTAAATTGAATCATTACTGAACTTTCAGCAACTCTTTGCCATCAGAGGTGAAATGGCAAATGCCTGAGGCAAAGTAATTACAATCGGTTGATTGTTCCAATTTGGCACCCGTTTCTGATAAAGTCGCTTTTATAGTACATACCCGCGCTTCACCTTCGATGTGTTTTTTCATCACTAATTCGTTTGCTGATACGCTTTTAGCTTCACCTGATACTTGTGCAGAACAGGCATGCCGCCCCGTTTCTGCCGCATTTGGTTCAAAATCAACATCGGCGGTGACCGTAATATTATTCGCTACTTTAGTAATTTTTAAGTGTTGTACATGATTGCCATCACGCAAGATATAGTGATCGGTTCCTGCAAAAGCAGTACCAGACACCAGCAGGGCAATAGCCAAAAACAAGTTCTTTTTCATTTATTATTCCTCTGTTTTGTTAAATTGATTAACGGCAAACCGCGCATTAGCGGCGATTCATTAGGCATTAAAATGCCAACACGCCAAACGATGATTGTACCTTACTGCTGAGATTTACCCAAAAGCAGTTACCCGCTACATCACTTATATTGCGCGTTAACACCTAATTTTATCGCTATAGTCACTAATACTGTGCCATTTTCAAACTTCCATCCACTGGCTGACAAACGCTGCCAAACTTATTTAGGGGAGAAAATTGCTCAGATAATTAATCTTTAAAGCCATACAGACAAAACAAAAAAGGTGCGTTTTACTAATCAAGACTTTCGCTATGACTCTGTTTTTAAAACCACTTAATTTCGAGCCAAAACTAATTTTCAACATAGGCAATTTTTTTATGGACAAGCGTAATTTTTTTCACTACACTGCGCGGCACCTTGATTGGGTTAAGAAATATCCAGCTAGGTCGTTATCTTAAGGGGAGGAAAGCGGCCTGTAACCAAGGCTGATAATAATAATAAAAAACAGTAACTGCTTTACTAAACTGTCTTCAAGACAGGCGTCCAACAAATAATAAAACAATAAACCGGACGGGCCCGCTAAATGCGGGCTTTTTATTGTCAAACATCCTTAAATTCAGTGTAACATTGGCTACAGCTGGCATTTGTCATATAATCACATCCAACTCCTTAAAGAATTGGTAAAAAACAATAATTTCCCTGGTTTATTTTTGGTATATTTGGAGCTACATCAGCTTAAGGTATACTACAAAGTAAGCACTAAAAAGTGTAAACACTTATAAGAATACTCTGTACATACTCGTATACTGAGCATATCTCTTTATTTATAGCCTTGAATACACCTTGAAGCGTGGTATCAACGGTATAACTTGATAATGCTTAGGGAAGTATTCTTTCACCGTTTCCTAAAAGCTGTTAAAAACCGCCTATTTGTTACTTAGAGCAAGCAGGCACCATTCAACCAGAAAAATTCTGAAGGCATAAAAATGGCACGCGTTACCATTGAAGATTGTTTAAATAATATTGAAAACCGCTTTAAATTGGTCTTACTGGCCAGTAAAAGAGCTCGTCAACTGGAAAAGGGTGCTGACGAATTTCTGCCGCGTGGTAAGGACAAAGATACTGTTTTGGCATTACGCGAAATTGCTGGCGGCTTTGTAACAGAAGAAAATATAGAGCGCCTGCACCGCTCTGGATATGTTTCAGAAACGCATATAGAGCTTTAAACACACCTATGCCCGAGATAGCTGTCAAACCCATTGATAACACATTAGAGCATCCTGAAGAAAAATTACTTCAGCAGCTTTGCGTTATATTGCACAGTTATCTCGACCAAAATCAAATCAACGACATTATTCGCGCTTATCATTTTAGTGCTTCTGCCCATTCAGGACAGTTCCGTAAAACAGGTGAAGCCTATATTTGTCATCCGGTATCAGTAGCTATAACTTTAGCCGCTATGCACATGGATGCCAATGGTATTATGGCGGCCATTTTGCATGATGTCATCGAAGACACCCCCATAACCAAATGGGAAATCAGCGAAAAGTTCAATCCTGAAGTTGCCGATCTAGTTGATGGCGTTACCAAACTTTCACAAATCGATAGCCGTTCCAGAGCAGAGGCACAAGCGGAAAATGTCAGAAAAATGTTTCTGGCAATGGCTAAAGATTTACGCGTAATTATCGTTAAACTGGCTGACCGTCTGCATAATATGCAAACGATCGGTAATCTGCCCAGCGAAAAAAAACGTCGTATCGCTAAAGAAACTTTGGAAATTTACGCACCTATCGCCAATCGACTGGGTATGAATGAAATCAGGCATCAGTTGGAGTCTCTTGGTTTTAAAGCCATGTATCCCAACCGCTTCTCGGTTATTAGTAACGCGGTCAGAAAGTCGCGGGGTAATCGTAAAGAAATTGTCGATACAATTCAAAACTCTATTGATTTACGTTTGAAAGAAACAGGGCTGGACTGCTCTGTTGCAGGTCGAGAAAAAAATATTGCCAGTATTTACCAAAAAATGCTGCATAAAAAAATTTCTTTCTCCGACGTGTTTGATGTGTATGCGTTCAGAATATATTGTCAACAAGTTGACGATTGCTACCGAGCATTAGGCTGTGTTCATAATCTATTCAAACCCATACCTGGCCGATTTAAAGACTATATCGCCCTCCCCAAAGCGAATGGTTATCAATCTTTACATACCATCCTGATTGGCCCCTACGGCGTACCTATCGAAATACAAATACGCACCCATGAAATGCATCGCATGTCTGAATCAGGCATTGCCGCGCATTGGCTATATAAATCGGATAAAGATAAAAGTGAAACTATCCAAGCCAGAGCGAATGAATGGTTACGGGATCTACTGGAAATTCAAAAGTCTGCTGGCGACTCACTGGAGTTTATAGATAATCTAAAAGTCGATCTGTTTCCACAAGAAGTTTTTGTGTTTAGCCCAAAAGGCAAGATTATTAAACTACCGCGCGGTGCAACCATTGTTGACTTTGCATATATGGTACATACCGATGTTGGAAATGCCTGTATTTCAGCACGTATTGATAAAAAACTGGTTCCGCTACAAACCAAACTTGAAAATGGCATGACCATAGAAGTGATTACTGCTGCCTGGGCACGTCCTAATCCTCTATGGCTTAATTATGTTGCCACCGCTAAAGCACGTAGCTGTATCCGGGCCTATCTTAAAAACTTTAAACAACAAGAAGCCATCAATCTAGGTCGCCGCCTGCTGGAAAAAGAATTACAAAGTATCGACATTCAACTGGATCAAGTCGATAACAACCGCATAATTCAGGTTCTGCAAACCTTAAAAAAACACTCGCTAAATGAATTACTGGAAGACATTGGTCTCGGTAATAAAATGCCTTTTCTAGTCGCCAAACATATTGTGCAGTCTGATATTAATGCCAGTGGCAAACTTAATGAGCACGATGTTTCTCATAGCAAACCTCTCATTATTAAGGGCACAGAAGGGATAGTCGTCAGTTTAGCAAAATGTTGCAGACCCATTCCCGGTGATTCGATTATTGGCTTTTTCAATCCTGGCAAGGGTATCGTGGTGCATCATCATACCTGTAGGAATAGCAACGAAGTTAGAAAAAAACAAACCAGCTGGCTTGATGTGGAATGGAGTCCAGATGCCAGTGGCGAGTTTTCTGCTGAAATTCGCATCGAACTACTCAACCAACGTGGATCCTTAGCCACCATAGCGTCTACTATCTCCAGTTTGGACTCAAACATTGAAAACATCAATGTGGTGAGTCAAGACAATCGAGTATCGGTTGACTTGCTAACTTTAGCCGTGCGAGATCGTGTGCATCTTGCCTCTATTATTCGAAAACTGAAAAAACTTTCAATTGTATTAAAAATTACTCGCATTAAGGCCTAGAGCATGAACAAGGAAATTATTTCAACCCCACTCGCACCGCAAGCTATCGGCACATACTCTCAAGCTGTTAAAGTTGATAACACCGTCTATCTATCTGGACAAATTGCCTTGGACCCAGAGACTATGGAAGTGATAACTGGTGACATCAATAGCCAAATTCGCCGCGTGTTTGATAATTTGCTAGCTGTTGCCACCGCTGCAGGAGGCGATTTTTCCGACATCGTAAAACTCAATGTGTATTTAACTGATCTGGGACATTTCCCACTGGTCAATCAACTCATGGCGGAATATTTCACTGAGCCTTACCCTGCTCGCGCCGCTGTTGGTGTTGCAGCTCTTCCTAAGAATGTTAATGTTGAAATGGATGCGGTAATGGTGTTACGCAACGAATATTACTAATTAATACTTATTATTTCGTTTAGACATCCGGCTCCGGCATGCATAGCCAGGAACCTCATACCCTACCGGTCACAACCCTAACGGGCATAGGCTCACAAGTAGCAGCACGGTTGCAAAAACTGGGTATAATCACTTTACAGGATTTGCTATTTCACTTGCCTTTGCGCTATCAGGACCGTAGCAAAATTACCGCCATTGCCCAATTACAAACCGGTATCTCTGCTTTGGTATGTGGGATTGTGGAATTTACTGACACTATTCAGCGTGGACGCCCTAGTATCATCTGTCGTATAAATGACAATAGCGGCTTACTATCGCTACGTTTCTTTCACTTCAGCGCTCAACAAGCCAAGCAATTAAAACCCGGCACGCTACTCGCCTGTTTTGGCGAAATTCGATATGGCTATACCGGACTGGAAATGGTACATCCCGAATACAAAATTGTCCAAAACGCGAAACAGATCATTGAGACAACATTATCACCCGTTTACCCTCTCACAGAAGGTGTAGGGCAAACTCTGTTGAGAAAAATTATCAAACAAGCACTTAGTCTATGCCTGACTGTTGATAACACACTTAGCGACTTAATCCCAAACGAAGTTCTAAATCGTCATCACTTTCCTAGCCTTAAAGAATCACTACTAACCTTGCATAACCCCCCAACAAACTTAAGCATAGAAAGTTTGCAGGATGGCCAATTACCGGCCTTAAAACGTCTGGCGTTTGAGGAGTTTCTTACTCATCACCTTGCACTCCTGCAAGGTAAATTAGCTTATAAACAGTGGCAAGCTCCAAAGCTAGCGCTGGATGTGAATATTAAACAAGACTTTATAAATCGCTTACCCTTTCAACTCACTACAGCCCAACAGCGAGTGATTGCTGAAATTGAAAGTGATTGCAGCCAGACTCACCCAATGTTAAGACTGGTACACGGTGATGTAGGCTCCGGTAAGACTGTGGTAGCGGCTATTGCCGCATTAGCGGCCGTTAGTTCTGGCTTTCAAGTGGCAATTATGGCACCTACCGAGTTATTGGCTGAACAGCATTTACATAATTTTAGGCAATGGTTTGCAGTCAACAGCATAGACATACAATTTCTGACAGGCCAGCTGAAAGGCAAAAATCGACAAAGCACATTACAAGC
This sequence comes from Methylomonas sp. AM2-LC, assembly GCF_039904985.1. Taxonomy (NCBI): domain Bacteria; kingdom Pseudomonadati; phylum Pseudomonadota; class Gammaproteobacteria; order Methylococcales; family Methylococcaceae; genus Methylomonas; species Methylomonas sp. AM2-LC. The sequence continues at coordinate 1,148,058 of NZ_CP157005.1, read as the reverse complement.
TCTTGCCGAAGGCAGCATCCAGATTATTATTGGCACCCATGCCTTGTTTCAGGACAGTGTTACTTTCCATAATCTGGGATTAATTATCATCGATGAACAACACCGTTTTGGCGTCAATCAGCGTCTGGCTTTACGCGAAAAAGGTCAACAAGGTGACTTAAGACCGCATCAACTCATTATGACTGCCACCCCGATACCCCGCACATTGGCTATGCTGCAATATTCGGATTTGGATATGTCAAAAATTGATCAACTACCTCCAGGACGTAAACCCGTTACCACTAGCGTTATTCCCTCGGAACGTCGTGATGAAGTGATTAAGCGCATAGAAAATTGGGTTAGCCAACAACGCCAAGCTTATTGGGTATGCACACTTATTGAAGAATCGGAACTTCTTCAATGTGAAGCAGCAGAAAAAACCGCCACCTATTTATCGCATACCTTACCTAATGTCAAAATTGGTCTGGTACACGGGCGTATGAAAGCAAATGAGAAAGAACGCGTGATGCAGGCCTTTAAACAGCATGAATGCGATTTGCTGGTTGCCACCACCGTTATCGAAGTAGGTGTCGATGTTCCGAATGCGGGATTGATGATTATTGAAAATCCAGAGCGCTTAGGCTTATCACAACTTCATCAGTTACGCGGTCGCGTGGGCAGAGGTAATCAGGAAAGCTACTGCCTGTTACTGTATCAATCGCCTCTGTCTTTTGCGGGAAAACAACGTTTAGGTATTATGAAAGAAACCAACGATGGCTTTATCATTGCGGAAAAAGATCTGGAGTTGCGAGGTCCCGGTGAAGTCATGGGTACTCGGCAAACCGGACAAATTCAATTTAAAATTGCAGACTTAAATCGTGACAGTGATTTACTGGACTTAATACCGGCAGCAGCTCAAGCCATTTACCAACAACAAGCTCAAGTGATACCTGAATTAGTGCAGCGCTGGCTAGGATCGGCAAATAAAGTTAATGAAGGTATAGCGCAGTCTTAATTGAAATTTTGCCGCTGTAAATACAAGCTTGTAATATATTGATACACAGTATAATCCACTATCACACAGAGACCAAAACCCTTGTTGCATAGAAGTTTTTTATTCACTTACCCACCAAGTTGGAAACAACCAGTACCAGGCATGATGCATCGGCTACCCGCCGAATTATATTCCTGGCTTTCGGAAACAGGCTCATTAACCAAACGCTTGCGTAGTGTTTATGGCAGCGGCTTTTCCGTTAACGTATTGTTTCATCAATGGAAGCCAGCATTTATAGATGAAACCCAACTACTATCCATACCGACAGCACATTTCCATTTGCTGCGGGAAGTGGTGCTCAGTGGTAATGGTCAACCCTTGGTATTGGCGCGCACTGTGTTGCCTGCGCAAACTATAAAAATTGCCCATCGTAATCTTTCCCACTTAGGCAATCGACCACTAGGTGAAGTCATTTTTGCCTATTCGGATTTAGAATTACGCCAACGCCAATTCTGTCAGGTCTCAACCAACAACTGGACACCCCAATTACAAACAAGATGCACGATTGATCAAATAATATCGGGTAGGCGAACCGTTTACGTTATTCATAACCAACCTTTATTGGTAGCTGAGTTTTTTCTGCCGGCATTGCTGGAAAAGTTTAGCGCTGATAACAATCTGTTCGGAGAAGAACTCGGCACAAAACCTTTATAAACTACACTAAATGTCTAAAGGTATGAGTGGGCAAAGTCAGGATGTATTTTTGTGGTAAATTAAGTCACTACCTTAACTAAGGCCATTAATATGATAGTATTTATTGCATGCTGTGCACTATTGGCAATTTTGGTGCAAAGCCATAATCCTTATGTGTTACTCCTCACCACCCCTCTTGGTTTGGGCATTAGTCTGGCTATTATGAGTATTAGTTTAATAATTGGTTACTTTAAAAAAGTACCCAGTCTCATTTGGCATGATGGCTTTGCCAGTGCAGGCTTGCTGGTCTGGTATGGTTACTGGCAGCCACAATTTGATGAAAATGCACCGATGTTCATTTTTTATCCGCTCTATTTCGCGTTATTTACATCCATAGTGACTTTAGCGTTGATTAACAAAAGCCAACGCTTTGATTTGGAGTCCATTCAATATCTTAGGCAATTAAACAAAATTGTCCGCTACGATATCAGCGTAGCAATCCTGTTTGTTTTAATTAGCATTGCCATCACCCGCCATTACGCTCTATATATGATAGCAATGACTTTTTTCATTGTGCGCCATACCCTAATTGTCTGTCTGGAAGAGATTGACCAACAACCCTAGTACTTTCTGCTATCTACTTTAGGTGAAACAGTTTATGGTTAAGCCTTTCGTGATGAGCTTATGGAACCAAGAACAGCTTAACCGCACAGGCTCAGGGCGAACGGCAGCTATGACAATCAATAAGTTATCCGTTCGTCCTGTGTCTGTCGAAGTAACAAAGCCAGTTTTTGAAATTCCCATTAAATTTGATTACCAAGGCACCAATCCACCGTCATATCTGATAAACATGCCGGTTTTATCCAGCGAAAAAACCTTAATTTGCTCAATCATCCCACTAACACTTTCCTCTACCTCTATCAATGCATTTTCACCCCCCATATCGGTTTTAACCCAACCTGGATGTAGAATTAAGATACCAATAGACTTTGGTCGCAAATCAAGAGATAAACTTTTCATCGCCGCATTCAATCCGGCTTTACTGGAACGGTAAAGCAAACTACCACCACTGGTATTGTCCGTCAGGCTACCCATTAAACTACTCACATTCACGATCAACTTACTCTTACCATTTTCCAGCTGCGGTAAAAAAGCTTCCGCCATTTTAATGGGTGCCAGCGTATTAATGGCTAACGTATGCGCCCAAGCTTGATAATCTAATTGACCAAAACTATGCTCAGCTTTATCACCATAAACGCCTGCATTGTTGAGTAACACATCAATGGTTTCTTCCGCTAACTTCTCTGACAAGGCATCAATCTGTGCAAAATCACCTACATCCAGCACCTCTATCTGTAAACTGGAATATTCATCTGCCAGTTTTTGCAGTGCATGGGCAGCTTTAGGCTGACGACAAGCAGTAATAACCCGCCAGCCAGCCTCAGCATATTGACGAGAAAATTCAAGACCCAGTCCCCGATTGGCTCCGGTAATCAATACAGTTTTTTGCATGTAAGGCTCCTAAATAATCATATTGGTAATGGTTAATGAATATTCTATACTATCCAATCATTTTGTTAACTTACAGATATTGGAGTGTTGAGCGCATCCACATTAACCAGCACTTAAGTACTGGTTAGGCATCAAAATTTACCCAGTTTTTTCGCTAGCCATTACCTGAAAAGGCAGTTTTTCAGAATTTAGTTTTGAACAGCCATATTAGACATGCTCTAAATGCATAGCATCATCAGCAACGGAATATCAACTAGGCTTAAATACCCCTAATCTTAAACTAGAATAAGTTAATATATTAATTTTATTAATAATTCCTTGACAATAAACTCTTTCAGCATACAATGCTACTTAGCTAGAAAATATGATTTACCCTTTGTTTACCATTTCGATGCATATCCTGTAGTTCTTCGTCCTGTTCTTCATTAAGTAATTTACACATTTACCAGCTCTACCCGCTTGGCTATCCAAGCTTTATATCTAATTTTTATAGGACTTATCATGTCTACTACAATGACAACCGGCACCGTTAAATGGTTTAATGCTGACAAAGGCTTTGGCTTTATTGAGCAAAAACAAGGACCAGACGTTTTTGTTCATTTCAAAAACATTCTTAACCCAAACAACAGCTACAGAACTCTTGATGAAGGCCAACACGTGCAATTCAAATTGGGTCGCGGCCCTAAAGGTCCTCAAGCTGAAGAAGTCACTATTCTTTAAGTAGCTGTTTTAATCAAAAGCACTTGACTAAAAAGCCTCCGATAGCCTTGGTATCGGAGGCTTTTCTGTTTTTTAGCCAGAGAAGTTTCAGCTTAAGCCCCCCATATATACACACTTAAGCTCCTCACTTTTTCATATAGCCCTACCCAGTATTCAGGCTAGTTATATCGGTATCCCCATTACCAATAGATAAGCACTTTTACCTATTTGTTACTCTGCAGAAATAGTCTTTCGAACCACTCAGTTCATACATCATTCAACAAATTCGCTTTGAAATAAGCCATGTAGTTCAAAGTGGCTATTGCTTAATCGATTAAGAAAAATCCCCCCCTTTTTGCAGTCAATTAGTTGAACATTGAGCATCAAAATACTTCAATCACACCCGAAACACATTAATAAATAGGCATGACTACGTCTATTTGTAATAAACAAAAACACAACTATCAAGCTAACTTATTGAAGTGTAAAAACTACTGAAAATTTAATAGAAAAAACTGCTGACAACACAATATATTGTGCTAGAATTTTAAAAAAACACTACATACAGTATTTAACCTGTTTTATTTTGCAATAAAATATACATCAATATGTTAGCCATCTCAGGCAGGATTGTATTGATGCCTACCACAATCAGACCAGGAAATCCGACGAATGACCGCCAAACTTCATGTTGTTTCGCCTAATAATACCGAAATCCCCTTGCAAAGCGCTTCGCTGGATATTTGGGACAGCAAATATCGTTTAAAAACAAAAGAAGGCAAGGCTCTCGACAATAACATTGATGAAACCTATAAAAGAGTTGCCAAGGCTTTATCCAGTGTTGAAATTAGCAAGGAATTACAAGAGCTTCATTACAAAGAATTCTTATGGGCCTTACGTAAAGGAGCCATCCCTGCTGGCCGCATCATTTCCAACGCTGGCGCGCTTGCCCATAAACCTGCCACATCGACTATTAATTGCACGGTGTCAGGCATTATTGAAGACTCTATGGACGATATATTGGCTAAAGTCCATGAAGCTGGCTTAACCCTAAAAGCAGGCTGCGGCATCGGTTACGAATTTTCTACGCTTCGCCCAAAAGATGCCTATGTTTCGGGAGCGGGTGCCTATACCTCCGGGCCACTATCGTTCATGGATATTTATGACAAAATGTGTTTCACCGTTTCCTCAGCAGGTGGACGCCGTGGCGCACAAATGGCTACTTTCGATATTGCCCACCCCGATGTAGTGGATTTTATCCGTGCCAAACGCGAAGATGGGCGTTTGCGTCAGTTTAATTTATCCCTGTTAATTACCAGCGAGTTTGTTGAAGCTGTTAAAAACAATGGGCAGTGGGCTTTATCATTTCCTGTCACTGATCGCGATGTCAAAGTGGATAAACTCGATCTTAAAGATGCCGAAAAAATTGTCTGGCGCGATCTTCCCAACAAAAAGGGTTATGTCGTTAACGAAGCGGGTCTGGTTGCTTGTCGGGTTAGTAAAGTCATGCCAGCCAGACGGTTATGGGACATTATTATGTCTTCCACCTATGACTACGCAGAACCCGGATTTATATTGATAGATAAAGTTAATGAAATGAACAATAACTGGTTCTGTGAACATATACGCGCCACCAATCCATGCGGAGAGCAACCCTTACCACCATACGGCAGTTGCTTGCTAGGCTCTATTAATCTGACTCACTTCGTCGAAAATCCCTTTACGTCTATGGCTATCTTCAACTGGGAGGCTTATCGAAAAACCATACGCATCTTTACCCGCATGCTGGATAACGTAGTGGAAATCAACGGTTTGCCGCTGGAAAAACAACGCATGGAAATAATTGGTAAACGTCGACACGGCATGGGTTATCTGGGCTTAGGTTCAACCATAACCCTGTTGGGCATGAAATACGGCGATAATGCTTCGCTTGAATTCACCGAACAAGTCACCAAAGAACTGGCTATCGAAGGCTGGAAAGCTGGCCTGGAATTAGCCAAAGAGAAAGGTCCTGCACCGATAATGGAGCAAGTATTCACTGTCACTGGCGAAATGCTGCATAAACGCCCAGAAATGCTTAAAGACGGCTACAAACTGGGTGACCATCTACCCGGCAAGGTTTTACATGCAAAATATAGTCGTTACATGCAGCAACTGGCTGAAGAAGTGCCAGAATTGGTTGCTGAACTGGCTGAAGTGGGTTGTCGCTTCACACATCATAGTTCTATAGCCCCGACTGGTACCATCTCATTGTCATTAGCCAATAATGCCAGCAATGGTATTGAGCCCAGTTTTGCTCACCATTATTCGCGAAATGTCATCCGCGAAGGTAAAAAATCGAAAGAAAAAATCGATGTATTTTCCTTTGAACTACTGGCTTATCGGCATTTAATCAACCCCGAAGCAATGCCCTATAGCGAAAACCCCGCACAACAATTACCTGAATTTTTTATTTCTGCGGATGACGTAAGTCCAAAACAACATGTTGACATTCAGGCCGCCGCACAAAAATGGATAGATTCATCCATATCTAAAACTGCAAATGTGCCAACCAACTACCCCTACGAAGATTTTAAATCCATATATGAATACGCTTATGATAAAGGTTTAAAAGGTTGCACCACTTTCCGCTTTAACCCCGAAGTATTTCAAGGCGTGCTAGTAAAAGAATCCGATCTGGAAAACACCCTTTACCAATTCACGCTCGAAGATGGTCATGTAGTTGAATATAAAGGGAATGAAGAAATCGAGTACGATGGCGAAATTCACACGGCTGCTAATTTGTTTGATGCCTTAAAAGAAGGCTATTACGGTAAGTTTTAATAAGGCGCAAACTCATGACACATAAAATCAACAAAAAAATCATCAGCTATAAAGTAATTACTCCCGATACACAGGAAACAAATACACCTGTGGAACAAAACCAAGTGGAGAGTATGCATGAAAATGTGGAGCGTCCAGAAGTACTTTTAGGCTCTACCTATAAAATAAAGACACCACAATCAGAACATGCACTGTATATCACTATCAACGATATGATACTTAATCAGGGCACTCCACACGAAGAGCGCCGACCCTATGAAGTGTTTATTAATTCAAAAAACATGGAACATTTTCAATGGGTTTTAGCTTTGACACGGGTAATTTCAGCGGTATTCCGCAAAGGTGGTGATGCCTGTTTTCTGGTTGAAGAAATGAAGGCTGTTTTTGATCCGCGCGGTGGCTATTTCAAAAAAGGCGGGGTTTTTATGCCCTCGTTGGTAGCAGAAATTGGTTGTGCCATAGAATCACACCTTAGACACATAGGCATGCTCAAACCAGAAGTGATGACGGATCATCAAAAACAGTTTCTTAATGAAAAGCGTCGCGAATTTGAAGCATTACATGGCACCAGTGATCAGCAATCATTTCCAGAAAAAGCGGTTTTGTGTAGCAAGTGCAGCACTAAAGCGATGGTTTTGATGGATGGTTGCATGACTTGCTTAAATTGCGGCGACAGTAAGTGCGGGTAATATTGTCAGCTATACGGCAACTTTAGTGGACTCCAATGTTTGTGACTAAACACAATTTTTTGCGCAATAAAAAAAATACTTGTTTATTCTGAGACTGACCTCATATAGGATTGTGACAAAATGTAATGCTATCCTGCCAAAAGGAAAACTAAAATGACCCATTCTAAAAGTAAAGACGAGCTGATTCCGGTTTTACCACTGCGTGATGTTGTGGTGTACCCGCATATGGTTATCCCTCTATTCGTAGGTAGAGGCATGTCTATTGATGCACTAGATGCGGCTATCAAATTGGATAAGCAGGTGTTACTGGTTGCACAGATACAGGCTGATGTTGATGAGCCGGGCTTTGATGATCTCTATAAAGTGGGCACTCTGGCCAATATTCTGCAATTGCTGAAACTGCCTGATGGCACAGTTAAGGTTCTGGTTGAGGGCTGCAAGCGTTGCAAAATCATCCAATATCAGGAAGTTGATAATTATTGCGCTGCTAATGTCGTTGAATTAGAAGATGAAATATTAATTCCAGAAACGGAATTAGAGGTGTTACAACGAACTGCTGTTAACTCATTCGATCAATACGTCAAACTAAACAGTAAAATTCCTCCTGAAGTTCTAAACTCACTGTCAGGCATTGACGATGCTGGCCGCTTGGCTGACACCATGGCTGCACATATGGCACTGAAAGTGGAAGAAAAGCAATCCATGCTAGAAATGCTGGATGTCGCTAAGCGTCTGGAAAACTTAATGACGCTAATGGAAGGAGAAGTCGATATTCTGGAGATGGAAAAGAAAATCCGTGGTCGCGTTAAAAAACAAATGGAGAAAAACCAACGCGAATACTATTTGAATGAACAAATGAAAGCCATTCAAAAAGAACTGGGCGAAATGGATGAAGCCAGCAACGAAGTGGAAGAGCTGGAAAAGAAAATAACAGCGGCTGGTATGTCTGCTGAAGCCAATACCAAAGCCATAGCTGAGCTTAACAAACTAAAAATGATGTCCCCCATGTCGGCAGAAGCCACTGTGGTGCGTAATTATATTGACTGGATGGTAAACGTTCCCTGGAAAAAGAAAACCAAGGTACGCCACGATTTAAAAGTGGCTGAACAAGTCTTAGAAACCGAACATTACGGCTTGGAAAAAGTTAAAGAACGCATCTTGGAGTATCTGGCTGTTCAGCAACGTGTAAAACAATTGAAAGGGCCTATCTTATGTTTAGTTGGGCCTCCAGGGGTGGGTAAAACCTCATTGGGCCAATCCATCGCACGTGCTACCAATCGTAAATATGTACGTATGGCCTTAGGTGGTGTGCGTGATGAAGCGGAAATACGCGGTCATAGACGAACCTATATCGGCTCCATGCCCGGAAAAATACTGCAAAATCTGTCCAAAATAAAAACACGTAATCCCATGTTTTTACTTGATGAAATAGACAAAATGGCAGCAGATTTTCGTGGTGATCCAGCATCTGCCTTATTGGAAGTGCTTGATCCCGAACAAAATCACACTTTCTCTGACCATTATCTAGAGGTTGATTTCGATTTATCTGATGTGATGTTTGTGGCTACCGCCAATACCATGAACATTCCCCCAGCGCTTTTGGACAGGATGGAAATAATTCGTTTATCTGGTTATACCGAAGACGAAAAGATTAATATCGCCACTCGGTTTTTGATTGTAAAACAAATTAAAAACAATGGACTATCAGAATCAGAGATTAGCATTTCAGAATCTGCGGTTAAAAATATTATTCGTTATTACACCCGCGAAGCAGGCGTCAGAAGCCTGGAGCGGGAAATTTCAAAAATTTGTCGTAAAGTGGTAAAAAGCTTGTTATTACAAGAAGATAAATCCCTAATCACTATTACTGATGAAAATTTAGATAAATATTTGGGTGTAAGGCGCTTTAATTACGGTATCGCTGAAGATAAAGATCAAATTGGTCAGGTTACCGGATTGGCGTGGACAGAAGTAGGCGGAGAACTCCTCACGATTGAAACCGCTGTTATGCCGGGTAAAGGTAAACAATCCACTACCGGAAAACTAGGTGATGTGATGAAAGAGTCTATCGAAGCTGCTGTAACGGTAGTTAGAAGTCGAGCAAATATTTTAGGTATCGACAACGAAGTCTTTCAAAAAAATGATATTCACATACATGTTCCAGAAGGTGCGACACCCAAAGATGGCCCTAGCGCTGGCATAGGCATGTGTACTGCCATTATTTCTGCACTGACTAAAATTCCAGTACGTGCTGATGTGGCCATGACCGGCGAAATCACTTTACGTGGCGAAGTTTTACCGATTGGCGGCTTAAAAGAGAAATTATTAGCAGCACATCGTGGCGGCATTACCACTGTGGTTATCCCCGCCGAAAATGAAAAGGATTTGATTGAAATTCCAGAAAATATCAAACAAAATTTAACCATTAAATGTGTGCGCTGGATAGATGAAGTTCTGGAAATCGCCTTACAATACATGCCAGTACCGATTGAATTGAGTGCTGAAATTACTGACACTACTTCGGGTAAAAACGAAATTAAATCGTCTACCGTTGTAGCGCATTAAATTACATTGAATTGCTTATATTTTTTGCTACTTACTAAAAAAAATGGGCTTACAGTCATTTACTTGCTTGACACATACAGTTGGCGATTGTTATAAATACCGCCTCTTTCTTGTGTCAAGAGACTGTAAACTTCCCTCATCAGATCCAGAGTTTGCAGGGCAATATTAACCGCTTGATTGATAAGCATAATTAATACAACAACAACCTAAGGGTAAATAAATGAATAAATCGGAACTTATCGATGCAATCGCAGGTGTGTCACAATTGACCAAAACCGATGCAGGCCGTGCTTTGGACGGTTTTATTAAAGCCGTAGAAAATGCTTTAAAATCAGGCGATTCTGTTGCATTAGTAGGCTTTGGCACTTTCGAAGTTAAAGAAAGAGCAGAGCGTAAAGGTCGTAATCCGCAAACAGGCGAAGAAATTACAATCAAAGCAGCAAAAATTCCTTCATTTAAAGCTGGCAAATCTTTAAAAGATGCTGTAAACTAGTCGCTCTTTAGTCGGGTGCTTAGCTCAGCTGGGAGAGCATCGCCCTTACAAGGCGAGGGTCGGGGGTTCGAACCCCTCAGCACCCACCAGACTTAGGAGCGGTAGTTCAGTTGGTTAGAATACCGGCCTGTCACGCCGGGGGTCGCGGGTTCGAGCCCCGTCCGCTCCGCCAAAACAGAAACCTCGGGCCGTAACATGGTTCGAGGTTTTTTTTTGCATGCTTACATTCATTGCCTGAAGAAATCAGGTTTAAATCTGTTTTAGGGACAGGGTTTATGCTATTAAAGATTAGAGAAAAAGTACACGGTGTTTTTGCATCAGTCATTTTGGTATTAATTTGTGTGCTATTCGGTTTATGGGGTATTCAAAACTACCTTGGCGGTGGCAAGGAAGTACCTATAGTATCTGTCGGTGACAAAGATTTTTTTCAAAACGATATTAATCGAGCCTATCAACAGTATGTACAAAATCTGGGAGGTATGAAGTTTGATGAAGAGTCCCTCAGAAAGCAGGCGTTAAGCAAATTAATACGCGATGAAGTTCTGCTTCAATATGTGCAAGATGAAAAATTACTGATCAGCGATGAAACCGCTAAAGACTTCATCAAAACTCTGGAATATTTTCAGAAAGACGGTAAATTTGATAAAGGCCAATATCAGGCCCTACTCGGATCACAAGGCATGTCTTCCGACGAATTTATTAATAGAATAAAAAAAGCTATTCTTATGGAACAGTTTCAACGTTCTATTGTTGACAGTAGTTTCGTTACACCCGCGGAAGTGAATGCCTTTTTCAAAATTCAAAATCAGAAACGCGATTTTGAATATTTGACCGTGCCACTCACCGCAGTGACTGATACTCCAAATGATGAAGAAATTACTAGCTACTTTCAACAACATCAAGATGCATTTCAAACTGAAGAACAAGTGTCTGTTGAGTATGTAGAACTATCACTGGATAAATTAGCCGCTGACGTTAAACCGACCGAAGAACAGCTACAGGCCTATTATGAAGAGCAAAAGCCACAATTTAGCTCTAAAGAACGCCGCAGAATCAGTCATATACTATTCGCCTTTACTAAAGACCCTGCTGCTGATGAACAGGCATTGCAAAAAGCATTGCAAGCTAAACAGGAATTAAGCCACCAAGACTTTGCTAAATTAGCTGCGTCAATCTCTGACGATAAAGAATCGGCGAAAAATGGCGGTGATTTGGGCTTATTTAATGTTGGCGTTATGGAAAAAGCTTTTGAAGAAGCCGCGACCAAGCTTAAACTCGGCGAGGTTTCTGAACCGGTAAAATCTGCATTTGGCTATCACCTTATCAAAGTGACAGAATTGGTGCCTGGCGAAGTAAAATCTTATGAATCGCTAAAACCTGAGTTAATTAAAGCCTATCAAAAATCCCAGGCCGAAAATACGTTTAATACTCTAGGTGAAAAACTCACTGAAGTCAGCTACGAAAATCCTGATAATCTAAATGCAGCAGCTAAAGTCCTGGGTGTTGAAATTAACAAAACCGGTATGTTTACCCATGCTCATGGCGAAGGCGTCGCTAGCGAAGAAAAAGTGCGCTTAGCAGCGTTTTCTGAGGACGTATTAAAAGGCAATAATAGCGAACCACTTGAAGTAGGTAATGACAAATTAGTGGTGTTGCGTATGCAATCTCATTTACCCTCTGCCAGCAAAGAACTAAAAGAGGTTAAACCGCAAATTATTAAAGCCATACAGCATGATAAGGCGCAACAAAAAGCCATTGCCACTGCTGAACAGATAAAGTCCGAACTACTTTCTGGTAAAGCACTATCTCAACTAGCTGATACTTATCATTTGCCTGTAAAAAAGGTGAATGGATTTAATCGTAAAGCGACTGATTTGCCACCTGATTTTAGTCAAGCAGTTTTCAGAGCAGCAAAACCGGAAAACGGCCACCCTAGTGTTATTTTGATTAATGAGAGTACTGGCGGTAAAATTGTAGCCAGCATAGTCAAAGTCACTGAAGGTGAACTTACGGATGAGGATAAGGCTAAACAGTCGGTTTTAGAAAAGAATATATCTGCCGCTTTTGGAAAAGCACAGTTTGAAGCGGTGTTAAACGCCCTGCAAGCCAAGGCTGATATTAAAATGCATCCGCAAAAGCAATAAGCTTATTGTTTAAGAAATAAAAAAAGGGGAACTATTAGTTCCCCTTTTTTATGCTAGTTACAAACAGTAGAAATTGTCAAATTTGTATTAACACTGATTGACCTTGCTGCCAGAAAAAGTAACGGCTATTGGCAATTTAACAGTGAAAGCGCGCCGCCCTAATCACCTGTTTCATCTCACTTACCGCTTTCTCCAAGCCACCAAACAGCGCTTGTGCAATAATGGCATGGCCAATATTCAATTCTATTATTTGTTCTATCTGGCAAATAGCTTCTACATTGTGCATATTTAAACCGTGTCCCGCATTGACCTGCAAACCAGCTTTACTGGCATATTCGGCAGCCAACTGCAGGCGCTGTAACTCTAAGGCTTGCCGTGATTTATTGTCAGCATCTGCATAGCGACCAGTGTGTAATTCTATAACTGGTGCACCAGCATTCACTGCGGCATCAATTTGTTTAAAATCAGGGTCTATGAATAGCGAGACTTCAATGCCCGCAGCCCCTAATTCCTGACAGGCGGATTTAATTTTAGCTTCAGCACCTGCAACATCCAACCCACCTTCTGTGGTAAGTTCTTCGCGGCGTTCTGGAACCAAACAACAAGCATAAGGCTTAATTTGACAGGCAATTTCCACCATGGCATTAGTAACGGCCATTTCTAGGTTTAAGCGGGTATGTAGGCGCTCCTTGAGTAAAACGATATCTCTATCCTGTATGTGCCGCCTATCTTCACGTAAATGTGCTGTAATGCCGTCAGCACCCGCCTGCTCTGCTACCAATGCAGCTTGCACAGGATCAGGAAAGCGCGTGCCTCTAGCCTGCCTTAAAGTAGCAACGTGATCAATATTGACACCTAATAATATATTATTTTTATTCATTTATTCATTTGGCTATTTGGGGAGTGCAGCAGCGGCTGTACTTCGTTTATTATTCAAGCTGAATAGGCAATACGGAGCATAGTGACTTTTTATAAACCGCTTAATTGCAATTTTATTGATCACAAATATTGGATAATATTGGCTAGTACATCACGACTTTTCAAGGGCTTACCCTGTAGATAAGAATCCAGCATTTTTCTTAACAAAATCTTGGATTCCGACAATGCTTTTGTATCAAGCATTGCATTTTTGGCCAATAACTGTAATGTCTCGCCACTAATTATGCCATGTGCCGAGTATTTCATCCCATGAGCAGGTAAATAATGATAGCGCTGCACAGAATCAACATTAACGCCAGTTTCGCAGTCAACGTCCAATTGTATGCCATAGCCAGTGTCTTGTAACAAATCCAGTTCAAAATATCGCAAGGTTTGTTCTATAGTTTCTGCACTAGACAAAGCTTGCAGGCAGTGCAGATAACGGACAAATAACGCTGGATAAGGATCGTATTTATGCAAAAATTTTTGCAACAATTCATTTACATAAAAGCCACAATACAGTGACATACCCTGTAACGGGTAGCTACTTACAAACTCAACCTGGGTCAGCGTTTTTAATTCATTTCTGCCCAGATAGGAAATGTTGACTAGTATAAACGGCAGTAACAAACCTGCCATTTTCGATTTTTCTTTACGCACGCCTTTGGCAAGCACAGAAATAATGCCATAATCGCGCGTAAATACTTCCAGTAACAGACTGCTTTCCCGATAAGCATGATGTTGTAATATCAGAGCAGGCTGAAGATAAACAACCGCTTCCATCTATTAATTTAATTTAGAGTATCAATAAATCCCAGACTTTGTAGAGCGCGCTCACTATCCGACCAACCTTTTTTTACTTTAACCCATAGCTGTAGATAAACTTTTTGGCCTATGAGTTTCTCAATATCGATACGTGCTTCGGTACCGATATTTTTCAACATTTCACCTTGCTTACCAATCACGATACTTTTTTGACTACTGCGTTCTACCCAAATATTTGCATAGATTTTGCACAAATCGGGATGCTCTTCATAAAGCTCAATTTCAACAGTCAACGCATAAGGTAATTCGTCACCCAAGCGTCTTGTCAGTTTTTCTCGGACTATTTCTGCAACAAAAAAACGTTCCGGTCTATCCGTAATTTGATCTTCAGGATAAATAGGTTCTGCTACTGGCAATAAAGCCATCACATGCTTTTCCAGTAGATCCAAATTAGTTTTTTTCAGCGCAGAAACGGGAATAATTTCCTGAAAAGGAAATTTTTCTCTGGCTTCCGAAAAAAACGCTAAAAAAGCCTGTTTGTCTTTAATTTTATCGATTTTGTTGATAACCAGAATGACGGGCAAACCCGCATAACGCAATTTATTAAAAATCTGCTCGTCATATTCATGCCAATATAAACCATCCAGTAACCACAGTACCAAATCTACGCCGAGTAAAGTACTATCTGCCGTTTTATTGAGGTGGCGATTTAATACCTTCTTTTCATCCTGATGCATGCCGGGCGTATCCATAAAAATAGCCTGCCCTTCTGCAGTGGTTTTGATTCCTATTATCCGATGCCGGGTAGTTTGTGGTTTTCTTGAGGTAATACTAAGCTTTTGACCCAGTAAATGATTCATTAATGTAGATTTACCAACATTAGGTCTACCGATTAAAGCAACGTATCCGCAGTTCATTGGTCCTTGTTTTGAAGTAGGTTTAACATATTTTCGGCCGCAGCCTGTTCAGCTTTTTTTCGGGAAATCCCGAATCCCTTACAAGCTTGCTCTGAGATAGTTACTTTGCAAATCACTTCGAAAGTTTGTGCATGATCAGCACCCGACATACTTACCAATTCATAAATTGGCAATTCTACTCGCCTGGACTGCATTAATTCCTGCAAACGGGTTTTAGGATCTTTATTCCAGTTGTCTGCTTTTAATGCAGCCAATTTTTCAGAAAACAATTTAAGAATCCATTGTCGACAAACATCAAATCCTTGATCCATTAAGATGGCACCCATAATAGCTTCCATTGCATCAGACAGGATAGATTCGCGACGAAATCCACCACTTTTAAGTTCTCCAGAACCTAAGATCAAATAATCACCTAGATTATGCAGTCTAGCCAATTCGGCTAATGAGCTTTGATTGACCAGACTGGCACGTAAACGACTCAGTACACCTTCACCCGCCATTGGAAATAATTCATATAATTGCTGGGCAATGACAAAACCTAATACTGAATCGCCCAAATATTCCAAGCGTTCATTGTTACTAGCTCCCATGCTGCGATGTGTCAATGCTATTGAAAAAAGCTGTGGTTGATTAAACTTCAACCCCAGTTTTTTAGCCAAAATATCTGAATGCTTAATCACCTGTGGATTTCAAATCCTTCATGGAATTGCACCAATATACTGAGATTACCCACAATAGCTTCAACACGTTCATATTCAACACTTATTCTCACAATATCGCCTTGTTTAACTATCTTTATATCTTGCTCAGTAACATTACTTACCATATTCATATCCATATTCTTATTAAACTTGTTTTTAATCTCCTCAGCGGAAAGATTAATAAGCCCAGGATAGTTTTTCAATGCATTCAGTGAACTAACCAATTTATAATTATTGGTGTAAATGGGTGCAATTTTAAGAATCAATATGATTACAAAAGTTATCATGCTTATTAAAACGAGCATTGAAATAACCGTCATACCTTTTTGATTTCTTTTAAATTTCACCTGAACATCTCTACAAGTTAGTTAAGAATTGTACCCAAACGATTAAACGCTATGCCACTATTTTGCCAATCCCAATTCATCCAGATCACAACCGCTTTACCTACCAGGTTCGCTTCCGGCACTGTACCCCAATAGCGACTGTCATTACTGTTATCACGATTATCACCCATCACAAAATAATGACCAGCAGGGACAACAAACACATCTTCTACAGTAGAAACACCACTGCTAATGAGTATTGAATGTTCTACGCCTTCTAGATCCTCATTAATCAGTTCAGCACCACTCATGTTACTACCCTGTCCAACACCCTGATAACGTCCTAAAGAAATCTGTTTAGTCGGTTGCCCGTTTACATATAACTTTTTATCGTAATAAGCTATTCGATCCCCCGGCAAACCAATCACCCGTTTGATATAATCAATACTGGGCTGTTTGGGAAAACGGAACACCACAATATCACCACGTTTTGGTTCATTTATTTCAATAATTTTGGTATTCAGAACTGGCAAACGTACACCATAACTAAATTTATTCACCAAAATAAAATCACCAATTAACAAGGTGGGCATCATCGATCCCGATGGAATACGAAATGGCTCAAATAGAAATGAGCGTAATAACAACACGATCAAAACTACCGGAAAAAATGAACGAGCGTATTCAACCATAAGTGGTTCTTTTTCCACTGGATAAGGCTGCTGTGTATACTTAAGGTATAGCCAAAAACCACCCCATACCACACCAGTGACAAAGGTTGCGGAGACCAGAAAGAATGAAAAATCGTAATCCATAATATTATATTAAATAGCTGTTAATCTTTATTAACCTGTAACACCGCCAGAAATGCTTCCTGGGGAATCTCAATACTGCCGACCTGCTTCATGCGTTTTTTTCCGGCTTTCTGTTTTTCCAATAGTTTTTTCTTACGGGTTATATCGCCGCCATAACATTTAGCTGTTACATTTTTGCGCATAGCTTTGACTGTGGAGCGCGCTATCACTTTAGAGCCTATTGCCGCCTGAATGGCCACCTCATACATTTGTCTTGGAATGAGATCTTTCATTTTTTCTACCAGATCGCGACCACGATTCTGACTCAAATCTCTATGCACTATAATAGATAAGGCATCGACTTTATCACCGTTAATTAAAACATCGAGTTTAACCAAGGGCGCTGAATCAAAACGTAAAAACTCATAATCGAAAGAAGCATAACCCCGACTGACTGATTTAAGGCGATCAAAAAAATCCAACACCACTTCACTCATCGGCAATTCATAATTCAATGATACTTGGCTACCAGCATATTGCATGTTCTTTTGTACGCCGCGTTTTTCGATGCATAAACTGATAACATTGCCCAAATAGGATTGTGGCACCAGAATATTAGCCAGAATAATCGGTTCACGAATATCGGTAATAGTACCTACATCGGGTAATTTAGCTGGATTATCAACCAAAATCACTTCTCCATTATGAGTTTCTACCTCATAGACCACGGTCGGTGCAGTAGTGATTAAATCAATATCATATTCACGTTCCAAGCGTTCCTGCACAATCTCCATATGCAACATACCCAAAAAGCCGCAGCGAAATCCAAAACCCAAGGCTTGAGAGGTTTCAGGTTCAAAATTCAAAGCGGAGTCGTTAAGGCGTAGTTTATCCAATGCTTCGCGCATATTACCGTAATCATCTGAGCTAATTGGATATAAACCGGCAAATACTCGTGGCTGTACGGTTTCAAATCCGGGCAATCCTGTGCTGGCTGGATTATCTGTAGCCGTAATGGTATCGCCAACCGGTGCGCCAAAAATGTCTTTAATGCCAGCAACGATGAATCCCACTTCTCCTGTATGGAGCACAGGCTTTTCTAACTGCTTTGGTGTATAGACGCCCAGTTTTTCGACTAAGAAGGACTTACCCGTAGACATAACGGTAATTTTCTGTTTTTTACGCAAACTACCATTAACAATACGAACTAATGACACTACCCCCAGATAATTATCGAACCAGGAATCTATGATTAATGCTTGTAAGGGTGCATTCTCATCACCACTAGGTGCTGGAACTTTACGAATCAACTGTTCAAGCACCGCCTCCACGCCTATGCCGGTTTTAGCACTGATTTTCAGGGCTTCATCAGCAGGGATGCCAATAACATCTTCAATCTCTGCCATCACTCTTTCAGGTTCTGCAGAGGGTAAATCTATCTTGTTCAGGACAGGTACCACTTCCAGCCCTTGCTCCAACGCAGTATAACAATTGGCAACACTTTGTGCTTCTACACCTTGTGCTGCATCAACCACTAACAATGCACCTTCACAAGCCGCCAAAGACCGTGATACTTCATAGGAAAAATCCACATGCCCTGGTGTATCAATAAAGTTAAGCTGATAGATTTCATTATCACTGGCTTTATAATTAAGCGTAACGCTTTGTGCCTTAATAGTGATACCACGCTCTCGTTCCAGATCCATGGTATCCAGTACTTGCGATTCCATTTCTCTATCGCTTAACCCCCCACAAATTTGAATAAATCTATCTGCTAAAGTCGATTTACCATGATCGATATGCGCAATGATGGAGAAATTTCTAATGTTTTTTTGATCCACTTAATCTTACTAGTTTATTTTACAAAATAAGAGCGCTGTACTGCGCCCGCTAAAATCGCTGAATTTATTTCTGAGCCAACAGGTCTCTAAAATAGGCAATGGTTTCCGCTGTCAATGGCTGTTTTTGATTATCCCAAACGACACCATCCAAATCTTCAGCAAGCAGATCGATAGTCTCTATAAAATCATCAAACACCGCCAATGGTGAATCAACTTCACGTGGTTGCATAAAAAACACAATGCCGGGGCAATAAAAGTTTTCCAGATCAGTATCTGGAAAAGTACCTGGCTCTATCATACTGGCCACTGTAAAATGAACCATACGTTGCTTATCAACCCGTTCAAAAACTTTTACACTTCCATATTCCAGATGCAAATGATCAAATGCATCAAAAAGTTCTTCACCATTAAAACCCTGATCTGCACGTGCAACCAGACTAAATTCAATAAGCTTGGGTAATTCATGTCGTGACACAGCTGATTTGGGAATCTCTGTCTTTGACTGTCGGTAAGCGTCTGACTGTCGAACAGGCTTTATTTCATCCTCATCAAGCAAGGCATCACCATCGACCATCGTACTTGGTGAAAACTCACTCTGACCTAGCGAAAACTCTTCGTCTTCCAATTCATCATAGCCTGATTCGTCGAAATAATCATTCTCGCGACGCTCTCGCATAGATTTGAAAAAATGCCACAACAGCATGCCAATCATGACCAGCACGCCCAACAATATAATCACGACTCTTAATAATTCTTTATCCATTAGCTTTCTGCCATACTTACAGCTTCTTCAATATCAACAGCCACCATTCTAGATACTCCCGGTTCTTTCATGGTAACACCTGCCAGATGTTTTGCAATTTCCATTGTGACTTTATTATGTGAAATGTACAAAAATTGTACACTCTCCGACATATCTTCCACCATTTGCGAAAATCTTACTACGTTTGCGTCATCTAATGGTGCATCAACTTCATCCAACAAACAGAACGGTGCCGGATTCAACTCAAAAATTGAAAACACTAAGGCCACTGCGGTCAACGCCTTTTCTCCACCAGACAACAAATGAATCGAACTATTCCGTTTACCAGGTGGTTGAGCAATGATGTTCACACCAGCCTCCAAAACATCCTGATCTGTTAATTCCAAATATGCCCGTCCGCCACCAAACAAGCGCGGAAACTTTTCTTGCAAGCCCAGATTAATTTTATCGAAAGTTTCGGTAAATCGCTGACGACTTTCTTTATCTATTTTACTAATTGCTTGATCTAATGTTTGCAAAGCTTCTTGCAAATCATCACGTTGTTCATTCAAAAACCTCATCCGTTCTGATTGAGTTTTATATTCCTCAATCGCAGTCAGATTGATTGATCCTAACTTATCAATCTCTTCCATCAGTTCATCAACAGCAGACTTCCATTTTGATTCTTTTGCCTCAGCAGGCAAATTTGCTAATATTTGCTCTGGATCGGCATCAACTTCTTTAAGTTGCTCTGCAATAGTTTGCTGCCGAACCCGACTGTCTTGTTGCTCAAAGCGTAAATCATCTAGGGCCTGTTTTTGCGTTTCCAGAGCCGTTTGTGTCTGCGCGTATTGTTCGGCTAACTCACTAACTGTTTGTTCACTTGCCTCTTGCGCAAGACGATCAGCCGCCAAACTATCTTCAAACGCTTGCTTTTCTTCATACAACACAGCTAGTTGCATTTTTTCGTCATCCATAGGCGATAAGGATACCTGCAATTTTTTCTGCAACTCAACAACACGCTCATCAGCTTGCTGATGCTGTAACTGCAATCGTTCAATTTGCTTGGCAGTCAAAATCTCTGAAGATTTTAACGACTCTATCTGAGCATGTAGCCGATGTAAATGCTGACGAGCCTCATTCACAGAAACATTGCTGTCTTGCTGCTGTAGTTGTAGATGTTGACTTAATTCTTCAAGTGCCAGTTTTTTATCTAACAGTTCCGATAAAGCCTGCTCAGCATCTTCTTTTATCATTTCGGCTTCGGAAATGTTTTCAGCATTTTCGTTGATCTGCATAATAATTTCAGCAATATCTAGCTCTAGTTGCTGTAAGCGACGACTTTGTTGCTGCAAATGTACGGACTGAGCACTGTATTCTGCACTTTTGACAGAAAACTCAGTACTCAATATTTTTTCCTTTTGCTGGCTTTGTTCACGAACGCTTTCTGCTATTTTTAATTCCTGCTCACAGCTTATCAGTAGTTGCTCATCATCGCTAATTAGGTTTTGCAACTCCGCCTGATGTTCCTTTAAATCTCTTAGTTCTTTTTCCCTATGCAGCAAACCCGATTTACTATCGCTACCTCGACTAATTCTAATCCAATCGCGCCCCAACCAAATACCATTGGGCAGCACCACTGACTCATGAGCCTGTAGGGATAACCGCCGCGCATCTTGCAAGGTTTCTGCACAATAAATACCACTTAAAAGGCTCGACAAATCATAAGGACAACTAACTTTGCTCAGCAAAGTATCAGGAGCTTCGGTCTTTACTTGCTTGGGTAGTGTTTCATAAATGACCAAAGATTGCTTACCTAAATCTTCTAATTCACCCAATATTGCTGCGGTGTCATCCACACAAATAGCTTCCAGATAACTTCCCAGCACAGTTTCCAGTGCGGTTTCCCAACCAGTGGCTGCCTCCAAAAACTCGGCAAGACGTGGTTGCTGTATCAAACCCACTTGTTCCAGCCACACAATTAAATCTTTTTTGTCCTTACCCATCGCGTGTTGCTGCAATAACTCTAAGGAGGTTATTTTGCCATTAACGCGCTGCAATTCTGCGCGCTTGTTATGCAATTGTTCTTGAATTAATTTAATTTTCTGCCTTAATTCGTTAATACGCAGCAATACAGCTTCCAATTGTTGCTGTAACTGATTACGTTCAGCTTCTATCAACTCTATACTGCTTTCAAGTGTTTCCAGTTCTTCTTGTAACTGTATGCTACTTAATAAACCTTGCTCACCTTGCAATTTCTCCAGGCGGATTTGCAGTTGTCGATTTTGATTTTCCAATTGTGTTAGCTTAACGCGTTGCACTTCGGCCTGTTCGCGAAAGCCAGCGTTTTCTGACAAAAACTTTTCCCATTGTTGCTGCCATTGCTGCTTTTTATATTCTGTATCTTGCTGCATGCCCAAAACATCTTCTTCACGCTCTTTGGCTACGATCATTGTTTCTTCTGCAGCCAGCAACGTTTGACGAATTTCTTCAAGTTGCAGGCGATCTTGCTCACATTCGTGATAGGCATGTTCAGCCTGTTGCTTTAAACGATTAATTTCAATCAAAGTTTCTTCATGACTTTTTTCGTTATGCTTGATCGCTTGTTCAAGCCGACTCACTTCTGTAACCACATTATAATAAACATCTTGGCGCGCATCTAATTGCTGACGTTTAAGCTTCTGTTCGCTACGTTTTCCTTCCATGCTTTTTTCAAGATCACGAAGTAATACAAATAAGCGATTATGTTCAGCGGCAATTGTCTGTAAATTTCCTTCCAGTTTCTGAGCGACATTATGAAAATTTTGCCAACGCATAGCCAACAATTCTTGCTTAAACTGTCGTTCCTGCTTTTTTAGCTCAGTATATTTTTCCGCTTTTTGTGCTTGCCTGGCTAAATTTTTGATTTGCTTATCAACCTCATCACGCAAATCATCCAAACGCTCAAGATTTTCGCGAGTATGCCGCATCCTTGTTTCGGTCTCTGCCCGCCTTTCTTTATATTTTGAAATACCGGCAGCTTCTTCTATATGCACTCTTAAATCTTCTGGCTTAGCTTCTACCATACGGGAAATAGTGCCCTGCTCGATAATCGCGTAGCTTCGCGATCCTAAACCAGTACCCAAAAATAAATCAGTGATATCTTTACGCCGACAACGAGAGCCGTTTAGCATATAGAGAGCTTGTCCATCACGACTAACTTGCCGCTTGATGGAAATGGTATTGTATTGGGCATATTCACCAGCAGCCCGACCATCACTATTATCAAAAACCAATTCAACAGCAGCAACACTGACGGGTTTACGCCCGGACGAACCATTAAAAATCACATCCGTCATACTGCCGCCACGTAAATGTTTGGCAGAACTTTCCCCCATCACCCAACGCACTGCGTCAATAATATTGGATTTTCCACAGCCATTAGGCCCGACAATCGCAGTTAAATTACCGTTAATCGGAATTGTGGTTGGATCAACAAAAGATTTAAAACCCGAAAGTTTGATTTTTTCCAGCTTCATGACAGGCTGAACATACTCAAGACCATAAAAAGGTGCCTATTATCAACTAAATGCCCTATAGATTCGAATAGAATTTAAATATTCGCAAATTTTGGCAATTAAAAGACTACTAGATTTGATCGTACAAATCGCTCATGAAACAACTGAGCATCACTCGAACCGATTGAGAAATACAGTGGATAGTGAATAGATTCTAACAACTTAGCCATCATTTATGGTTATTAACAAAATAAACTCAGACCTTTAAATACCAAATTTTTGTCCACCCAACTTTTCAAGCTTAAATGTGCTGTTATCTCAACGGCATCGCCTCCGGTCACTATAAGTTGGTTTAATGCTGGAAATTGAGTCATTACGTTTTCAATCATACCAACAACGGCATACAAAGTACCATTTGCTATGGCAGTAGCCGTGTTACATGCTAAAGCCAAATCGTGTGCTTGAGTATAGACACCCAAACTAGCCGTATTGACCGCAAGTGATTGTTTCATTGTTTGCAAGCCTGGACAGATCACCCCACCCAGATGCAACCCCTGCTCTGTCAACACATCTATAGTCACTGCAGTGCCACAATCGACAATGCAGGTAAACCCCGGATAATACTGGTGCGCAGCCAATAAAGTCAGCCACCGGTCGATACCCAGCTTTTCCGACTCTGGGTACGCATTAATTACACCAAAGGCGGCCGCACTGACTTTAGGGATTACCAATTTAACCTGTGGCCATAATTGCTGAATCAATTCAATCATATCAGTCACAAGTTGTGTTGCACCTACCGAGGCAATAGCAACTATCTGTGGCTCAGGCAATAATTGCCAAGCACTCCGTAATTCCAGGCACACATTCTGTTGTCGATAGAATAAAACACCTTCGTACATTGGACATAAGTCACCTAGCGCCGTTTGAATATCTTTTTCAACCGCAGAACTGGTTAATTTTGAGTTTACCCCGTTAGCTTCATTAACAAGCTTATTGTTGTCTGTCCGCTCAACATTATTATGTATCAAGGCAGCACAATCAGCGAAAATCCATTTTAAACGGGTATTGCCAATATCAATCAGAATATTCATGCTGATCGAAAACTCACTTCGCCGGAAGCGAAACTGCGTAAATGGCCATCACTCGTTTCCAATAATAACAGCCCATCATCATCTATGCCTTTCAGCCTACCTTTAAAACACTGCTGGCCTATATATATATCAACAACACTGTCCAGCAGACAATCATAGCTACGCCATTCGGCGGCATATTTTTGGATACTTCCGGCTTCATATCCCGCAATTAAGGGCAATAATTGGTTAAGCAAATAGGCCACTAGTTCATTTCGACGCAGATAAGCATTTTCTCCTAAAGCAGTGACGATATCTGTCCAAGGTTGATCGATGCTATCTGCCTGTTGAGCTGTTAGATAAAAATTAAGACCTAAACCAATCACTGCATGACACGGCCCACTACTTTCGCCTGACACTTCGACTAAAATACCGCCCAATTTGCGTTGTTGCCGAAATATGTCATTGGGCCATTTCAAGCCTATCTCTGTTACACCCAACTGCTTTAAGGTTCTTGCAACCGCTACACCCAACGCCAAACTCAAGCCAGCTATCGCCGCAGGGCCCTCTTGATAACGCCAGAGTATCGACAGATATATATTTTGGCCAAATGGAGATACCCACTGTCTTCCACGCCGACCTTTACCTGCAGATTGATACTCAGCGACACATACACAGCCCGAATCAGCTCCCAAACGAGCCTGTTCCAATAAATAATTATTTGTGGAATCAATACAGTCGTGAATTTCCAAACGGTTTATAAACTGATGGATATCCGGCCGTAGATAGCGATCAATATGCTGTCTATCCAAAAATTGCAAAGGTTGGGATAGCTTATAACCCTTACCAGAAACAGCAATCAGCTCAATCCCTACGTCAGCAAGAGTTTGCAAATGTTTCCAAATTGCAGAACGACTAACACCGACTGCACTGGCTAATGCCGTACCGGAATGAAATTGCCCATCAGCCAATAAGCATAAAAGTTTTTTTAGTACCTCTGAAATCAGCACAGAGCGACCACTCCCTGGTTTATTGATCGTACTTATCGCGTAATTGTTGTAGTTGTTTTTTCACCACATGCTTTATTAACAATTCCCGATCATCTTCTTGTAAATTAATATATTCCACACATATTGCAAACGGCTGTGAAGGGTTTTCCTGCACAATATTTTTGCACTGAACGACACGGGCAAAAGCCACTATTACTGCCATACAGGAAGTAAGTAACATTCTCAACTCAAGCAATTGACCCGGTTTAATTTCCGTTTCGTTACTAAAGGCTAAACCGGTAGCACTGAGCACAACCTCACGGGTATCGTGCTCAAAAAACTGCTGACTCTGTACACTGATAGCTTGAGCAAGCAGATTAATTTTAGTGTCCATAATCTTCAAATATTCAGCAATCTCTGAATCACGTCTTTCCAATCGTGTAAATAATGCACGAGAATCCTGAGTCAATACATCTAGCGCTGTATTCAGCGTACAATTACTCAATACATCATTACTAACATGACTTAGTTTATCTAAAACATGTTCATCAATAAGTTTATGGTGCAGATTGATGGTGTCATTTACCCGAAAGTAGCGTCTTTTCTCTTCAATTTCATCCGCCATGCAGACCTGTCCTCATTAATAATTAGATAAATAGTCTAACTGATTCCTGTGTAATGCTGTATGCGTGTTAATCAGTCAGCAATACATCATACTGCTGCAAAAACGCGCTAGTTTCTCTACGTTGAATTAGCTGAACAGGCAAAATCAAATCCGTCACTTGCAAACCTCTGGCCTGCAAGGATTCAATTTCAACATAAATTTGTTTGACATCATAAATTTCCAGAGCCGAAAATACGGCATTCGTATCTCTTAAACCTAAAGATTTTGCATTCTGGAGTGCGTTTAATTGAACTACTCCGTCATCAACAAACAGTAAACTAACTGATTGATCAAATGCAGCTGTCGTTAATATCATATCCAGTGTTTCCTGAACATGAATACCGATATTGGGCAAATGTCGCATTATAAACAAAAACTTTTTCATATCCAGCTAGGCGAAGACAATGGTACGGTCTGCTAATAAAGTAGATTCCAGCCACTGCCCTAATCCTGCAATTCGAAATCCAGGAGCGACATCAACATCCAGTTTACCCTGCAGCTTAGCCTCATCAGAACACAGCAACCCACGCCGCTGAGCAGCAGAAATACAAACCACTAAATCTATATGCTGTGCCTCTGCCAATGAGCTCCACATCCGGTTCAAATTTATTTCATCATCGGGTGGAGAAGCATAGCGCATTGCATGGTAAATACCATCTTTATAGAAAAATACTCGCACAATTTCATGTTGAGCTTCGAGTGCCGCCAAAATAAAATAGTATGCATCAAGCCCACTATTTGCGGCGTAAGGGCTGACATTAATTTGTACTGCAAATTTCATAAATTAAGATGAATAATTTAGTTTTTGAAAATATACTAGCAGTATTTTAATTCCACTATATCAAAATCTGTCAATGCTTTATGCTACTTGGATCACTGAACTATAATCGTACGCGACTGTCTATGTCACAATGAAAATTAAAAGCCTAGCACTGAGTATTGCACTAATATTGGTATCCACATCCAAACAGGCTGTGGAAATCGAAAAA
This sequence comes from Methylomonas sp. AM2-LC, assembly GCF_039904985.1. NCBI lineage: Bacteria > Pseudomonadati > Pseudomonadota > Gammaproteobacteria > Methylococcales > Methylococcaceae > Methylomonas > Methylomonas sp. AM2-LC. Next base: position 1,121,254 of record NZ_CP157005.1, on the reverse strand, counting down.
ATTCAGCTACCGGATATGGGTGATTCATCAGGCGCTATTATATCGCCCGCACAGGAAAAAGAACTGGGGGAGTCATTTTTCCGAGGCCTACATTCTGAAACAACCATTAATCAGGATATGGAAATCCAGCAATTCATTCAAACAATTGGCCAGCAATTAGTCGCCCATAGCTATGCACCTGCAAATCCTTTTCATTTTTTTGTGGTGATGGATCCTAATATCAACGCTTTTGCCGGACCAGGTGGCTATATTGGGGTTAACTCTGGATTAATATTGTTAACGGAATCTGAAAGTGAACTTGCATCGGTAATGGCACATGAGATAGCTCACGTAACCCAACGACATCTCTATCGCTCCATAGAGCAATCAGAACGCATGTCTATCCCCACTATTGCAGCAACGCTTGCATCTGCCTTATTAGCCATTAAAGCACCAAGTGCTGGCATGGCTGGCTTGATGGCAGTACAAGCCGGAAATGTGCAGTTTCAAATCAACTTTACCCGTGATCATGAAAAGGAAGCGGACCGGGTAGGAATGAACACACTTTTCGACTCGAATTTTGATCCGCGTAGCATGCCGATTTTTTTTGAACGCTTGCAACAAGCCACTCGTTTTTACGGCAGTGGAGTACCCGAGTTTTTACGTACCCACCCTATGTCTGAAAACAGGGTGGCAGATACGCGAGGACGTGCTGAAACCTACCCCTATCGACAATACCCTGACTCAATAGGTTATGCACTCACCAAAGCCAAACTAGCGGTTATTGCAGAAACAGACAAAAAAGTCGCGCTTCAACATTTTGCCGTATTGGAACTACAGGGTACAGTTGAACAACGAGCCGTAGCACACTATGGCATTGGATTGGCCTACCTTGACATGCAACAATTTGAAGCAGCATCCTCAGTATTCTCAAAATTGACCGAACAATACCCTACCCAACCACAATATATTTCTGCACTGGCCCGCACTGAAGTAGAGAGCCATAACTTTGACAAAGCTAATCAGTTATTTGCAAAAGCAATCAATACTTTCCCTAGCAACGATGCCATTAAAATTGACTATATCCGTAGCTTGTTAAAAAGCTCACATCCGCAACAAGCATTAATCATATTGGATACCCTGTCGGGTACAGAAAAACGGCAGCCAATTTACTTTGAACTGTTGGCACAAACCTATGCTGATTTACACCAACCCGGTGAATCGCATCGTTATCTGGCTGAATATTATTATGCCAGCGGCGCAACCGAAGACGCTATCATGCAAATCCGGTTGGCTCGAGATGAAAAAGATCTGAATTATCAATTATTGGCTATTCTGAACGAGCGTTTAAGCTTTTTCCAGGCTGAACAAGAAGATCGAAAGGCAAAACGCAAATAACGCTCAGCGAAATTGATCTTTACTCCGTCTGATGTGAGAAAATATGGATACAGGATCAATGACATCCTCGATTCCCAGCGCCTTACGTATGGATAAACTGTGTTCTCTTAGAAAAGGATTGGTTGCCAATTCCTGACCAATAGTAGAAGGCAATGTAGATAGACTTAGCCTGCGTAACCTATCCACTTCCATTACTCGCCGTTGCAAGTCAGGATTATCTGCTTCCAGAAGTAAGGCAAACCGAGCATTAGCTTGCGTATATTCATGGGCACAATAAATACTGGTTGCCAAGGGCAAAGTTTTCAGAGCTTGTAGTGATTGCCACATCTGTTTAGCACTTCCTTCAAACAAACGCCCACAACCTAGCGAAAACAATGTATCTCCACAAAATAAGGTTTGGCTATCGGCACTATAATAAACAATATGTCCCAGAGTATGCCCGGGAGTCGCGATCACCTGCCAGCTTAGCTCACCTAGCCACACTTGATCTCCATCACTAACCGCTATATCTATGTCTGGGATTCGGTGACTATCAGCACTTGCCGCAACCACTTTACAAGCTGTCAATTGCTTTAAACGTTGATTGCCACCAATATGATCTGGGTGATGATGGGTATTAAAAATATAATCTAATGTCCAACTATTTTTTTGCAGTATCTCCATGACTGGCTCAGAATCAGCAGGATCGACCACCGCTGTTTGCCCTGACTTATCTTCATGCAGTAAATAGATATAATTGTCACTACGAGCAGGGATTTGGATAATATCTAACATGAATATAATAAGCCGTTGTCAATACTAAGCACAGTTTACCCTTCCTGCCTAATAACACCAACCCTATGCAACTAGCCGGGAGGGTTTCACTAAATTCCGCTTCTTACCAATACCGCCAACCATTATGCAAAAAATTTTTGCATAATGGCTACTTTATCGCTAATCACATCCGAAAAAAACCAATGATTTAAGCGTAATAGTAGTTTTGCAGCCCTAAATGCGTACCTAACGATGTTAATGGTAATGTTTGTGACACCATGTTTTTTCTTAAATCAAATAAGGTTAAACATTGAATAAGAGAACCAATATAGAGTGACAATCGACGACAAAGCGTCGAACATGATATAAAGAACCTATATGTCAGGTATACTGGTTTAACATTTGGCATCTAGTTTTCTTTCATAATTCTATGCTTACTGATTCATAATCTTAATGACAGATTTTTTAATTGGCCGACAGCAAATTTTAGATAGCAACCTTAATACGTTTGCCTATGAAATTCTGTTTAGGGGTAAAAACTTTGATTTGACTGACAACGTAGATGCAACTAATGCTACCAACCAAGTAGTCACCGATACTATTCTGGAAATCGGATTAAATGAAATCGTCGGTACTCATAAGGCGTTTATCAATTTTACGGGCCAGAATATCCTGGATAAAACGCCACTTCTTTTGCCCAAAGACCGTATAGTTATTGAAGTTCTTGAGTCAGTTCACGTTGATGCTGTTATGATTAACAGTCTAAAGGAGCTTTCCAAGGCTGGTTATACCATAGCCCTGGATGATTTTGTTTTAACTGACGAATGGAGGCCATTACTCGATTTCGCCAATATTATAAAGCTAGATATTATCACTACATCTTTACCAGAAACCCAACTACTAATCGAAGAATTAAAACCCTACAACGTTACACTATTAGCCGAAAAAATCGAAACTCATCAGGAATTCGAAATTTTACGCCACTGGGGTTGTCGCTTATTTCAAGGCTTTTTTTTTAGTCGGCCTAATATCGTAGAAGGTAAACGTCTTAGTATCAATCAATCTTCAGCCATTCATTTACTCTCAGTAGTTAACAAAGCTGACATTCGTTTTGAAGAAATAAGCAATTGTATAGCGCAAGATGCAGGTTTAAGTTATAAATTACTCCATTACATTAATTCTGCTTTTTTTTCATTACCCATTGAGATTGAATCCATTCAGCAAGCTATTACCTTTCTGGGATTGCTGGAAATGAAACGCTGGATCAATATACTTGCCTTATCCTCACTGTCAAACAAACCCCATGCAATACTGCAAATTGCCATGATTCGTGCCAAAATGTGCGAACTAATGGCAGAACAGCTAAATGAGGACCCTAATCGTTATTTTCTAATCGGCATGTTGTCATGTCTCGACATTATTTTAGATATGCCGCTCGAAAAAGTGCTGATACAACTCCCTTTGCCCAAAGAAATTGCAGAAGCCATTTTGCATAAAACGGGTAAAGCAGGTGAAACTTTACAATACACCATCAACTATGAACGCTGGGAATTATCGTCAAACCAATTCAGAACTATCAAACCTCAAATCATTGCAAGCATATACATTGATAGTATCAATTGGGCAAATGATGTACTGAATAACTTAAATTAAAGGTGATTAACATGACGCTACTATCCAAACTTTTTATACTACTAGCTTTTTTTTCAAGCGGGCTGTATGCTGCTGAATTAAAAGAAGTATCTAACAAACAACTACTGACTATGCAGCAAAGTCAAAATGCGTTAGTCATCGATATTCGTACCGAGGCTGAATGGCAGGCAACTGGCATTATTCCTAAAAGCGAAAAATTACAAGCTTACGACAAACAAGGAAACTTTGATACGACAAACTGGCTGACAAATTTACAAAAATTAAAATCTTCATCCGATCAACCCATCATTTTAGTGTGCCGCTCCGGCCACAGAAGTAGTAAAGTGGGGGAGTTTTTAACCAAACAGGGCATAAATAATGTTTATCATCTAAATAATGGTATACAGTCCTGGATAAAATCCGGTTTCCCTGTAAGTACCGACTAATCGGCCACCAATTTACATTCTATGTCTTTAAAAAATATTACCAATCAAACTATTGCTCTGGCTGGCGTTTCCCAAACCTGTCGCTTAGTGCACCAGCTGGCCATTACGGGTTGTGCAGATTCTGCCGCCTTAGAATCAAGCTTATCAAGTTTATTAAAAATTGATGCCGACAGTGTAGCCGATGTTTATGGAGGCTTAACTGGCATAAAATACGGTTTAGAACAGCTGGTTATGCAAATGAGCAGTAAGGTTTTTAACAATCCAGAACAAACTCGCTACGCAGCACAATTGGTTTTTTTACAAAATCAATTAACTAAACGTAGTGATTTAATTCAAACTATTGAAATTGGAATTACAAAAGCTCAAGCTCAAGCAGAGCAATATGGTGTTTTGCACGTAAATGTTCAAGCTAATTTTGCTGATCTTTACCATAATACCATCAGCACTCTCCAACCTCGGATTATGGTGGTCGGTGATCAAAATTATCTATGCTCACAAAATACGGTTAACAAAATACGGGCGTTGTTACTAGCTGGTATTCGTGCCGTTTTATTATGGCGTCAATGCGGAGGCAGTCGCTGGAAACTGCTATTTTTCCGAAAAAAAATCCAGGAAGAAGCCCGATTTTTATTGACCCAAATTTGAGTTATGCCAGAGTTACCCGAGGTTGAAACCTGCCGCGCAGGCATTGCACCACACATTGAAGGTAAAATCTTTAAAACGGTTATTATTCGTCAACCACAATTACGCTGGCCCATTCCCGCAGATTTGGTAACGCTACTACCTGGATTAACATTACACAATGTGAAGCGTCGAGCCAAATATTTGATCCTAAGCTGTTCTGAAGGCAGCTTACTATTGCACTTAGGTATGTCGGGCAAACTACGTATCACTACACTTGAACAACCTGTTGATAAACATGATCATATCGATTTTATTTTTACTGACCATACCGTGCTACGTTTAAATGATCAACGTAGGTTTGGCGCAGTATTATGGTCTACAGATTCCATTGATGAGCATCCATTACTGGCAATGCTTGGCCCAGAGCCACTAGCAGAAAAGTTTGATGGTGTTTATTTGCATTCGCGGGCAGGAAACCGCAGTTTACCGATTAAGTCCTTCATAATGGATAGTCATATTGTGGTCGGTGTAGGTAATATTTACGCCAGTGAATCACTATTTTTAGCAGGGATAGCTCCCAATCGACCTGCCGGACAAATCAGTCTTCTAGACTTTCAAGCGTTAGCGAATGCTATAAAATCCGTGTTGCAAATGGCTATTTTAAAAGGAGGAACCACTTTACGTGACTTTACGAATCCTGAAGGCAAGCCTGGCTACTTCCAACAAGCGCTCAATGTCTATGGGCGCACAGGTCAACCCTGCCTACGTTGTACACACCCCATTAGCGTGCTAAAAATTGGACAACGGAGTAGTTTTTTTTGCCCAATATGTCAAACTTGATAAGCTAATCCTTTACATACTAAAACACTAAAACCACCTGATAGTTCAATCCAGAATACTAAATGCTGTGTTTTCAAGTTTCTTTATATCTGTACTTATAATTTATCATACTCTAAAAATATGGCTATACTGTTTTTCTCTTTACGAGGCGTTCCCGTTGATGAAGCCGAAGATGTTAGGTCTCTACTGATTGATAATTCAATTGAATTTTATGAAACACCTGGCGGAAACTGGGGGGTTTCGATGCCAGCCATTTGGCTGTATCACCAAGAAGATCTGGAAACAATCCAGCCAGTATTCGATGCTTATCAACATCAAAGGACTATACAACAACGAAATTTGTACCACCAATTAAAACAATCGCAACAGCAACGCAGTTTTATAAAAATAATACAAATCATTACCTATAGCAGTATTATGATTTTAACTTTGTACGTCTCATTCAAATGGTTGTTTGAATTAGGATTATAACATCACCCAAATCCGTCTCTGACGGAAGGTGAGTGATATTATAATTTTTTGACAATCGTAATACCTTTTAGGTAACCCTGTTAGGAATTCAGAATTATCAGCATTTTTTGGGCATATTCGGCAACTTCCACACCTAAATCACTGAGATAACCACCATCTTCCTGAGTAACAAAACCCTTATCAAACAATCGCTTAGCAGCAGAAATCATTTGTGGATCGGCATTACCATGTACCTTTACACCTTCCTGATGTGAGGCCAAATTAAAAAGTGATAAAAACTTAATCTCGGCAACTATTTCGTCGCTTAAAAGCATACATTCTTCTCCATATTTATTATTATCGAGCGTTCATTTGTTCTGGAAAGTAGTGCCTAACCAGCTGTATACCCGTTTAACAAGTCGCTCGTGATCTTGTTGATAGGTATGATTTTCATTATCTAACTGTTGCTGCCAAAACATGGGATTATCTTTACCGGCCATCCGGCGCAGCCTTACTGTATCTAATACGGTGGGCAAATCAAACTCCGCATACAAATCAAGAAAAGGTAACGAGATAGTTTTAATAAAAGCCTCTGTTTGTACTTCAGATACAGTGCTAGAGGGCACTGGTAGACTAATAGTAATTAATGCAGCAAAAACACTGGGCTTTTTGCTCACGCTATAAGTGGCCATCAATGCACCCAGTCCGTAACCAACCAGTACAATGTTTTTAGCACCTTGATTGTGTAAATATTCAACAGCACTAGCAACTCTGGCTTCTGCTTCGGGAAACAAGGAATAGTAATCCTCTTCTGTGGCCGATGTTTCTCTAAGAGGCATTTGTAATGCCAAACTGGCCCAGTTATGTCGAGGTAATTGCGTTCTTAGTTCAAATGCTACCGATTTTTGGTCAGGATAAGCGCCCATTTCATGCAGAATGATCACCGCATTGCTATTATCAGTTTTCTCAGCTTCTGTATACAAACCTAAAAAACGCTGACCAGCTGCTTCAAGCCATACAATTTTACCTAGCAACAGTTGCCTTTCAAGCAAAGCCGCATAATCTTGCTCACGTTTGTTATCGCTTGCAAAAACCGGACATACTTGCATTGCCAATAACAGAATAAAGCCAATACAAAAGCTCTCGTATCTGGTTTTTTTTTTCATAGGAAGGCTTGTCAAGCAAATCACACTTTTCACGATTGAGAAATGCTGTAAAACTCACTATCCGTATAGCGTTCGTGGATATGACGCAGCAACACCATCACCACCGAGGCTATTGGCAGAGCTAACAATACGCCTAAAAACCCAAACAATTGGCCTCCCGCTAAAACAGCAAAGATGACAGCTACTGGGTGCAAACCTATTTTATTGCCCACCAGCCAAGGTGTCAGCACCATACTTTCCATAGCGTGTCCAATTGCAAACACTATCAACACTGGCGCTAGTTGCATGGCTTCCTGATATTGCAATAAGGCCGCTATACTGGCAATGACAATTCCAGAGATAACGCCCATATAGGGTACAAAACTGACTAGCCCTGCTAACATGCCTATTAACATTGCCAATTCAAGTCCAGTGAGCCATAAACCCAGACTATATATCAAACCTAATGCCAGCATGACATAAAACTGACCACGCATAAATGCCCCCAGCACATCATCAACTTCAGACGCCAACTTGCTAACCAAGAAGGCAAAACGACGTGGAAACAAGTTATGAATCTGTAACATTAAATCATCCCAATCTCGTAGCAGATAAAAAGTAATGACGGGAATCAACACTAAATTCATTACCCAACCAAGAACAACAACACTGGAATGCGATACCGACATAATCAGATTTTCTGAAATCCCCCCATTTGCCCAATGAGTTCTGATCAAATTAACCAGTTGATCAATCTGCAATGCATGGATATTTCGTCCCAAATATTTCTGTAATACGGGTATAACTGATTTATTTAACCAGGTGAGATAGGAAGGAAGTTTATCAATGAAATCATTTATTTGATATTCAAGGGCAGGAATAACAATAATCAACAAAGTTGCAATTACAAAAATGATCACCAAAAATACCAAGATGACCGCAATGGTTCGGCTCAAGCGCATACCTCGATAGTGCAAGGTTTCCAGCCTATCAACCAAAGGATCCCCCAAATATGCTAAGCCTGCAGAAAAAGCAAAAGGCATTAGTATTGGAGCCAGTTTATACAGTATCCATCCCAGAGCCAATGTAAATGCTAATACCAACCATTTCTGCGAATCGGTCATCTGTAACATTTATTTACTACTCGCAGCTGTGCGACGCGCATTCCAAACTTCAATCGCTATAGGCAAGATCGAAATTACGATAATCGCCAGTATCACCAATTCAAAATTTTTCTTAACGATTTCAATTTGTCCGAAAAAATAGCCCGCAAACACACAAATCATGACCCAAGCGATGCCGCCGATAATGTTATAGCTGATAAATTTTAGATACGGCATACTACCGATACCAGCTACAAATGGGGCGAATGTCCTGACAATAGGTACAAACCTTGCCAATATAATAGCTTTCCCACCATAGGTATCGTAAAACGCTTGGGCTTTATCCAAATGTTGATGATTAACCCAGCTCAGCGTATAGGCATGTTTGCCCAATTTACGTCCTATTAAATAGTTAATGGTATCACCCAATATAGCGGCAGCCATCAACAACCCTAATAATATTAATAAATTTAATTCACCATTTGCGGCAAAAGCACCCGCTGCAAACAACAAAGAATCACCAGGCAAAAAAGGCATGATGACAAAACCCGTTTCGACAAAAACGACCAGAAACAGAATAGAATAGGTAAGAGCCCCATATTCGTTAATAATATTGGCTAAATGCTTATCGATATGTAAAATGATATCTATAAATTGCTTTATTAATTCCATGTTTTTAAGTTCTGGGCTATAAATTTTATATCGAATTTGTATACCTTCTCAGAAACTGACTAACTTTTCTGATATAAATATGCAACAGTGATAGCCACTATTCCCAAAATCAGAATGGTTAGCCACACCCATTTTTTATTTGATCGGGCAATTGTTCCGCCACTACTAACGTATTCAGTTCGTACGTTAATGGCTTTAAGTTTGCCGTCACCGTCTTCTACAACTTCATAATACAGTGCTTCACCACGATTTGGACGACGAGCCAAATCTTTTAAGGAGGAAATATGTACAAAAATATCCTTGTCACCATTATCCGGTTTAATAAAACCAAAGCCTCGATCGTCTTTCCAGGTTTTTAAAACACCTTTGTAGACAGCATTCGCCATTTTTTTCACCTTTTTTCTATTTTATTTTTATTATTTGTGTATGCCTCACTGATATTAAGGGGTGAACCTTAACTAAACGAAGCATATTCAAGGTATTTTATTTCTGAATGCATCTTTAACTGCAAGTAACAGATCGGATGCATCTTAACTTATTAAATATAAGATTGAAGCATACAAACAATACCCTTAATCTAAACCCATATTCTGAGATTATTTGTCTCATCACTATTCCCCAGAAAAGAGCAGGATTAGTTTGTGGTTGCTTACTATAAAGGTTCAGGGGTTCCGGCATAAAATGCAGAAACCCGAGAGAATTTATTTTTTATCTATCAAAATCTGATCATCAATAACCAATTTGGATACCCCACCCAATGACAAAAGCAACGTGCAGGAAGCGGTTTTAAAATTGGAGTCTTTTTCACCAACCCATTCCATAGTTACGTAGGATTTTTTATCCGTATCTGTTTTAGTTGGAAAGTAAACTTGTGTGCCAGTTTTATTTTGAATCAATTTGGGGCATTTTTGATTAGCCATCTCCTGCATGGCAACCAAAGTGCGGATTTGTGAGGCTGATTCTTTTTCTTCGTTTGTTTGCTGTTTGCTGGCTCCAACCATCAGAAAACCCACAACGAAAACACCCACGACAGCAATCATTATCTTTTGTGTTTCACCCATTATGCTCTCCCCTGTTTATAATAATAATTTTAAGCAAATCCGAAGTTTTGCACTTCGGATTCTATGCCAAATAAACGATGTCAGCAACGCAAGAAATTAAATTCGCAATAGGTTTATTGCGGATCTACCTGCTCAATCCAATCACCTAGATTGTAATAATTGGTTACGCGAGCCACTTTTCCGTCACGAATATCGAAAAACGCCCCCGCAGGCAACCGGTATTTCTGACCGTTTGCTTCGGGTAAACCTTCATCCGTATTGAGATATTCCCCCAATACCACAAACTCGGCAGCTGCCCTAGTACCCTCTTCATTCGCCATTACGACAATATTTTCCAATTGTTCACGATAATGATGATTCATTTTTTGCATAAATCGGGCAAATGTATCTTTACCTTGCTCTCTTTCACCTTGATTAATGTCATGCACCACGTCATCACACAGCAAACTCAGAAAAGTGTCCATGTCACCTTGATTAAAGGCTTGATAATAGTTTTCGATCAGTGTTTTGGCTTGTTGCATAATATTTATCTATTTAAGTTTAAAAAACGATGATTTTGCCAGAAGCTAGATTTTATTTCAGCCTAAAATTCTATACCCTGCTCTGCTTTTATATCCTGCTCGTAAGCATGTTTAATTTTATGCATTTCGGTTACAGTATGCGCAACAGCGATCACTTCAGGCGCAGCATTTCTTCCCGTCAACACTAAATGTAACCAGGAAGGTTTTTCATGTTTAATAAAATCGGCGATTTCCTGTCCACTAATCCAGTTATAGTGTGAACAATAGTTAATTTCGTCCAGCACAACCAAATCGAACAAACCAGAGCGTATCTTTTCTTTACAGAGTTCCCATATTTCACGACTGGTCGCAATGTCCTGCTCAGGATTTTTGGTATCCCAGGTAAATCCATCGCCCAAAGCATGCCATTCAATATTTTCGAAATGTGTAGCTGCTTTTTGTTCTCCGGTTTGCCATTGGCCTTTGATAAACTGAATGACACAGACATTCAACCCCCAGCCTGCACTTCTAAAAACCATACCAAAAGCACTGGATGACTTGCCCTTACCATCACCAGTATGCACCAATACCAGACCTTGCCGTCTTTCTCTGCTTTTCATGTTTACCTATCTACGCTTTTACTTTATACCCCTATTGTAACAGGGATAAGTATTAAACCGACTTTAACAAGCTTATCAACGAACAATCCCTTAAAAATGCATGATTACCTACAAGCTTAAGCAACACCGATTCCCGGTCATCAGATAAAAGCAGCTAATAAACTTTAAGTGCTGACCAACCTGGATTTTGCTACAGGGCTTATGGGTAATCAGGTAAGAAATTTAACATTCAGTACATTCATCCCCCAAAGCCAACTAACATCGCCACACCGGGTATAGGCTGACCAAATTCAGTGCGCAATATTGCTTGATTTTCTGCAACGATAACTAAACCATGTACACTAAGAACTTCAGAAAGATAGCAAAGACTATGTGTATAACGACCGACAACGCTTAAATTATAACCCAATGGCTGAGGCGCATTTTCCGAGCTAATCTCGATGGTAAAACAGATAAAACCGTGCGGACGTAATACTTGCCGAATAACTCTAAAAAGCTCAATTAATTCACCAAAATAAATAAGCGTATCGGCCAGTACAACCAAATCAAAACGCTTTTCACAATTTCTTAGGTAGCACACCAACTCGGCTTCCACCAAATCAGTATAAATATTTCTAGCTCTTGCTTGGCCCAACATCCCAGCAGAAATATCGACTCCAATCAAATATCGACTATAGCGGGCCAGTATTGGGGCCATCAAACCAGTGCCACAACCACCATCAAGCACATCTAAAGTTTTTTCTTGAAACGCGCATTCTTTAAGTAAGACAGCAATCATCTCAGGACCTGAGTATGCAAGAGTCGTAACTAGTTTTTCTTCAAAAAAATCAGACATTCCATCAAACACTTCTTTCAAATACGCATCAGGTGTTTTCTCGGGAACATTTTCACCTGTGCATGCCGCTAAATGCAGTTTTGCATAAACATTATCCGGTTCCATATGGAGCCAGGCACGATAACATTCAGCCGCATCAGCAATTAAGCCAAGTCTAAAATACGCTACAGCTAATTGCTTTAAAGGTTTATCTGTTAAAGGTGGCTGAATATAAGCCAAACAAATCAAACGCGAGGATTCAGCATGCTGACCAGTATCGGACAATAAACTGGCTAGATTATTTAACGCAGGAACAAAATTTGGCGTATGGAATAAAGCTTGCCGATAAGCATATTCGGCTTCCTTTATTTGCGTTTGATGGTGTAATACTGATCCTAGATTATTCCAAACATTGGCATCGTCATGACAATACTCTAATGATGATTGGAAAGCTGTAATGGCATTGTCAAAGTCTGCTATCTGTACCAGAATATTACCTAGATCATTGTAGCGCGAAGCCTTGCCAACATCGGAGATAAGTGCTTCCTTAATTAATTCAACACCCTCTGCTGAGAGCCCTTGTTGATGCATAAGCACGCCTAAATAATGCTTAGCCATAACATGTAATGGTTGTTCAGACAGAATTTGTCGATAAATATCTTCAGCTTCGGAAAATTTGCCTGACAAGTGTAATTTAAAAGCAGATTCGAACAATTGGTCCACAAACAAACCTCTGAGTGATGATGATTTACTTGCTGAAACCCAGAACCTGCATTTTAGGTCATAGTTTCGTTTTAATTATTGATGAGAAATCTTTCAGGCTACAATGGTTAATTGAACTAAGCAAGTATTCCAGCTAGATTTATTCTTGAGATTTTTGTTTGCTTTGCAAGTTATTATAAATTTTAAAGCACAGTATCAAGGCTGCCAAAATAAAAGTGATGGCATTAGCAATAATAATTGCATTGTTTGACAAATAGATCCCATAGATAAACCATAAAAAAACGCCTAAGGCAAACATACTATACATACCCAAGGACAGCGATTCGGTATCTCTGGTTTTAATGGTCATAATGGCTTGCGGCAAAAAAGAAGCAGTCGTTAAGGTTGCCGCCAGATAACCAATAATTTCAGGTGTAGTTTCCATGTATGTAAAATTAAATGTGTTGTTTTATAAAATACACCAAACCAAAAAGCAATAATTGGGCAAAAGCCAACATCCAAAAGTAGACAACAAACAACATTGCTCTGACTGGTTTTTCAACCGTTTTACCTGCGCTTAAAAACCAAGCACCCATAGTTGATACCAAGGTGATAACCAATAAACCCGCAATTGCCGGAGGAATATTCATCAGCGTGGCGGCGGAGCGAGTACCTCGCGCGAGCCATTACTTTCTGCCGGACTGACCACACCAGAATTTTCCATATCTTCTATAATGCGTGCAGCACGGTTATAACCAATTTTGAAACGTCTTTGCACACTGGAAATTGATGCTTTTCTGGATTCGGTAACAAACTGTACAGCCTCATCATACAAACTGTCACTTTCACTTTCATCGCCATCCAATCCAGCAACTTCGCCACTATCGGTACGTTCCTGTGTAATCTCGTCTAAATAATTGGTAGGCCCGGTTTTTTTCAAAAACTCAACGACCTGATGCACTTCATGATCATCAACAAATGCACCATGGGCACGAATGGGTATGCTGGTACCAGAAGGTAAAAACAACATATCACCATTACCCAACAAAGCTTCAGCACCCCCTTGATCAATAATGGTTCTGGAATCAATACGCGAGGATACCTGAAATGAAATTCGGGTTGGTACGTTGGCTTTGATTAAACCCGTCAAAACATCAACTGATGGTCTTTGCGTAGCTAATACCAAATGAATACCAGCCGCCCTAGCTTTTTGTGCCAATCGCGCTATCAATTCCTCCACTTTTTTGCCAACCACCATCATCATATCGGCCAGCTCATCAATTACAATAACGATACTAGGCAAAGTGTCCAATAAGGGATAATCTTCTGCAGCCACTGGCGTCTGCGGCTTAAATAACGGATCACGCAGAGGTTTACCCGCCGCCTCGGCTTCTTTGACAGCCTGATTGTAACCAGCCAAATTGCGCACACCCACTTTTGACATCAATTTATAACGACGCTCCATCTCTGCGACAGCCCAACGCAAGGCATTCTGTGCATCTTTCATATCGGTAACAACGGGCGTCAATAAATGCGGAATACCTTCATAAACAGATAATTCCAACATTTTAGGATCAATCATAATCATCCGCACATCAGCTGGCTTAGCTTTATATAATAAGCTTAGGATCATCGTGTTGATGGCCACTGATTTACCAGACCCTGTAGTCCCAGCAACCAACGCGTGTGGCATTTTCCCCAAATCGGCCACTACAGGATTTCCAGAAATATCCTTGCCCATAGCGATACTTAATTTTGATTTGGCACGATCAAACTCATCCGAAATAAGTAGATCCCGCAGAGAGACCATTTCTCGTTCCTGATTAGGAATCTCCAGACCTATAACCGATTTACCTTCTATAATTTCAACTATCCTGACACTGGTTACTGATAATCCCCTGGCCAAATCTTTAGACAGCCCACTGATACGACTCACTTTTACACCCGCTGCCGGACGAAGTTCGAAGCGGGTAATAACAGGGCCAGGATAAACACCTTCAACCTCAGCAGCAATACCATAGTCTTGCAATACGCTCTCTACTTGTCTTGAAATTTCTTGCAGTTCAAGTTTTGAATAACGCTTTACTCTTATTTCTCGGGTTTCCAACAAACTTAACGGTGGCAATGCATTTAGATACATGGAAGGAGGTAAATCATCCACTGTTTTGCTATCTTTACGCCGTTGTGGCTTAACCTCTTCCGCAACCGTCTGTGAGATAGGTTTAAGCGTTTCAATTTTGATTTTTTTACCATTTTCTTGTGGTTTATTTTTATCCTCTGTTTCCATTTGATTAGCTGGACGAGATTTCTTTTTTTCAGTTGCCCGTTGTTTTGGTTGATCATCCCTATAACGCTCTTCAGCAGAGATTGCCTGACGACCTAATATCCCAAACAGCGAGATAGCCCATTTACCAACAACATTCATCAACCCTAACCAGGACAAACCAGTTAGTAAAGTAACCCCAATCATGAAAATGGCTAACAACAGCAAGGTTGAACCGGAATTACCTAATAAACGAACTAAAGTCTCACCAATTTCCTGTCCGATAATACCGCCTGGAGTATTGGGTAAATCAACTTTTGTTCTAAGAAAATACAGATGTAGAAAGAAAATAGAGGCACCTGAAATAGTGGTAAATATAAAACCACTCCAACTTACCAGAAAGCGCCAGCGATTATTAGTCAAAGGCTCTGGGTGATATAACATATAACCAGACCAGAAAATCATCAACGGAATCAAATAAGCGGTTAATCCCAGAAAGCTGAGAATGAAATCGGCCAACCATGCACCAAATAAACCACAGGCATTATGTAAGGATTGAAAAGAAGTACTATGACTCCAACCGGGATCTTCGGAATTAAAAGTCAGTAAGGCAATAAAAAAAAATAACGCACAACTGGAAAAACCCAGTAAAGCAATCTCGCGCGGACCACGTGCAGATTTTTCTTCAATAACAGCAACCATATCGATAGACTCAAAAAATAAAGTATCAGAAACATGATTATAGATGATAAATTGGATAAATTACATTAGCGAATATAAATTCAATTGTGGAATAGATCACTTTCCTTAACTGCGAAGCGGTTTTATCGATCCGCAATAGCCCGTATAATTTAACAACCTACACCGCCGATGGAGATATAGCGCAAATGACAACCGCAAAACATTGCAAACTTTTAATTTTAGGTTCTGGACCGGCCGGTTATACAGCGGCTATTTATGCCGCACGAGCAAATCTAAATCCGGTGATAATTACTGGCATGCAGCAAGGTGGACAGTTGACTACAACGACCGAAGTCGATAATTGGCCGGGCGATATTGAGGGCTTGCAAGGACCGGAATTAATGGAAAGAATGCGTTTACATGCTGAACGCTTCGCTACCGAAATAATTTTTGATCATATTCACACTACTGATCTGTCCAAAAGACCGTTCACACTAACAGGTGATGCAGGGGTTTATACCTGCGACGCTTTAATAATTGCTACAGGTGCTTCTGCAAAATATTTAGGCATGGATTCCGAAGAAGCATTTAAAGGTCGCGGAGTTTCTGCCTGTGCTACCTGTGATGGTTTTTTCTACCGTAATAAACCTGTCGCTGTTATTGGTGGCGGCAATACGGCCGTCGAGGAAGCCTTGTATTTAGCCAATATTGCCTCGGAAGTGATTGTTGTTCATCGACGAGACAAGTTTCGCTCTGAGAAAATACTCTCTGATAAATTGATCGAAAAATCCAAATCCGGCAATGTTCGCATCGAATGGAATCATGAACTGGATGAAGTGTTGGGTGATGATATGGGTGTGACGGGCCTGAGAATTAAAAGTTCTCTTGACGGCAGTACCAAAGAAATTGAAGTTCACGGTGTATTTATTGCAATTGGTCACACACCCAATACTGATATTTTTGCTGGCCAATTAGCCATGGACCACGGATATATTATTGTTAATAGTGGCATAAAAGGCAATGCAACCGCAACCAGCGTTCCTGGGGTTTTTGCAGCAGGCGATGTTATGGATTCACAGTATAAACAGGCGATTACATCCGCTGGCGCGGGTTGCATGGCAGCACTGGATGCTGAAAAATTTCTGGATGAACTATAAATTATAATTCTAGCATGGGGTAGACGTGAGAATGTCTACCCCAAAAGGAAATCCTGTTTGTCTGCCTTGGATAACTTTCAATAGGACATTCTCCAAATCGGCCTATACGAAAAGCCATATAAGCTAATTACGCAACGATACTATAAAATATGCTTCCTTTAAACGGAACATTTCCGTCTTTATGTCACTGATAGAACTAGACGCCAACAACCCACAACAAGTATTTCCAACGCCTGCGCAAGCACTTGCAGAACCGAATGGCTTACTGGCTTATGGCGGCTGCTTATCTGAAATTCGCCTGATCAATGCTTATCAGTTAGGCATTTTTCCCTGGTACAATCCTGACGAACCTATCTTATGGTGGTCTCCCAATCCACGTCTAGTCTTGTTTCCAGACAGATTAAAACTATCACGCAGTTTGCAGAAAACCCTGCGCCAAAAACCTTTTCAAATAAAATATGACACTGCTTTTGAGAAGGTGATGCATGGTTGCGCTGCACCCAGAGAGGGTAGCTCCGGCACCTGGATTAACCCAGAAATACTCAACGCCTACCAAAAACTGCACGCTAGCGGAGTTGCACATAGCTTCGAAGCCTGGCAACAGGATGAATTAGTCGGTGGACTTTATGGCGTAGCTATTGGACAAGTATTTTTCGGCGAATCGATGTTCCATACCAAAACGGATGCCTCAAAAGTGGTGTTTGCGCACATGGTAGAACAATTGACAGCCTGGGGGTATCGCTTAATTGATTGTCAAGTTACCAATAAACATTTATTGAGCCTGGGGGCAGAAGAAATACCCCGCTCTCAATTTCAAGATTTTCTAAGCGAATGGTGTAACGCCACACCCAGTGCCAGCGCATGGCAGCGATAATGATCAGCATTCCTTTGTGGTTAAGCGTAGAACATGAATGCAGCTATCTAAGTGCACAAATGGCCCGTTCCCTATTAGTGAGTAGTGATTTTAGTTTAAATACACAATATTATTCAGAGTTAATCGCGCAAGGTTTCAGGCGTAGTGGTGATCAAGTATATCGACCTTATTGCCAAAGTTGCCAAGCTTGCATACCCACCAGACTGGCTGTTAAAGATTTTTTAGCTGATCGCAAACAAATTCGATGTGCCAAAAAAAATGCTGACACACAAGTTGTCATTAAACCGCCCGTATTTGATCCCCTGCATTTTGATTTATACCAACGCTATCAGACCTCTCGGCATCATAATGTAGACAAAGATCCCATTAGTTGTGAAGATTATCTACAATTTTTATCCAGCAGCTGGTGTAAAACCTGGTTTGTTGAGTTTTGGATCAATCAGCAACTAGTAACCGTAGCCGTTGTCGATTTACTGGATAATGCTTTATCCGCAGTTTATACATTTTTCGATCCCGATTACGCTACGTATAGCCCCGGTGTGTTTGCTGTGTTATGGCAAATTCAGCAAGCCAAGCAACTCAATCTTGACTTCGTTTATTTAGGTTTCTGGATAAAAAATTGCCAAAAAATGAGTTACAAAAACCAATATCAGCCCTTATGGGGACTTATCGACCAGCAATGGCAAATTATTTCCGACTAACCTAATATTTTTAAAGAGGACAAACTAGTGCCAAAAGCCAACGAACTTAAGCAGGGTACTGCCATTGAAATTAATGGCGAACCTTATATTGTTAAAAAAATCGAAGTTAGAAACCCATCTTCACGCGGTGCAGCCACACTGTATAAAGTCCGCTATGCCCATATGAAAACTAAACAAAAACTGGATGAAAGCTATAAAAGTGATGATATGTTGAAAGCGGCGGATTGCTCCAGAGTACCGGTGCAATTTTCCTATCAAGACGGCGACACCTATCATTTTATGCATAGCGAAACCTATGAGCAATACAGCTTAACCAACGAAGATATTGAAGAGCAAATTGATTATCTGAGTGAGGGATTGGAAGGCATAGTCCTGTTGTTAATGGATGATGTAGCACTGGGCGTGGAATTACCAGCAACCATTACCTTACAAATTGTGGAAACACCGCCTGCTATGAAAGGAGCCAGCGCCACCAGTCGCACCAAAACGGCAAAACTAACGACTGGACTGGAAATTCAGGTACCCGAATATATTGAATCTGGCGAATTAGTCAAAGTAAATACCGAGACAGGTAAATTTATGTCCAGAGCTTAATTGCACAATACGGCAAGCTCTTTGCGTACACTCTTTCAAACACTCGAAAGTGGTCTACTCACTTGACTTATACTTGCAAACTAAATACTTAAGGCGTATTAATATAAGCAACTTATTTAGTTTTGTAACTATTCAGATTGATGCTTTAAAACTTAAAAAACCAATGAGGTAGGATGGGTAGAGGGATAGATAAACCCATCCTACACCGAAAAGTTACTTAGTTTTTCAAGTTCCACGTTAATATGCTTTTACACTGAGACAGCCATGAATGCAGAGCCAACCAGCCTATCACCCACAGATCTACGCTTATCCATACTTGGCATGCGTTGCGCTGGCTGTATTGCCGCAGTCGACACCGCTTTACGTTCTGTAAACGGCGTAACAGACGTCAGTGTCAATTTTGCTGATCACTCTGCCAATGTTTCAGGCAGTCCCGAACCGGAATTGCTGAAAACTGCATTAAAAGCCGCTGGCTACGATGGTGCCATCATGGAAGGCTTTGAAGACCCTGCGGAAGAAGAACAGCAGGAAATGCAGCGTTACCAGGAATTATTAAAAAAAGCGGCCGTTGCTGGTGCGCTGGGCATTCCGTTAATGTTGGGAGCACATTTGGATTGGTTTCCAATGATGGGTACGCCTGAGGGTACCGGATTTTGGACAAAAGTTGCCTTAATCACACTGTTAGTTATGTATTATTCCGGCGGACATTTTTACCACAGCGCCATTAAATTATTACGTGTTAAACAAGCCAATATGGACACACTGATAGCGCTGGGTACGGGAGCGGCATGGCTATATTCCTGCATCGTGATCGATTACTCACAACTATTACCACCCATGTCAGCGCATGCTTATTTTGAAGCATCAGCCGTCATTTTGGCTTTCATTAATCTTGGCAATGCCTTAGAGACGCGTGCACGTGGCAAAACTTCTTCCGCCATACGCGCCTTAATCGGCTTGCAGCCCCGTACCGCCAGAATCGTTAGGGACGGACAAGAACTGGATATTGCCATTGATCAGGTAGGACTTGACGAAACTTTACGAGTAAGGCCCGGCGAAAAAATTGCGGTTGACGGCGTAGTTTTAGAAGGTCATTCCAGCGTGGATGAAGGCATGCTGACAGGCGAGCCCATACCGGTAGAAAAACTGCCGGGCAGTAGCGTCGCCGCTGGCACTATCAATCAACAAGGCAGTTTTTTATTCAAGGCCACCCGCATAGGCCGGGATACAGCATTGGCACAAATCATTCTTAGTGTTCGCCAAGCGCAAAACAGCAAACCCGAACTAGCACGCTTGGCCGACAAAATATCCAGCATTTTTGTTCCAACCGTTGTCGTAATCTCGGCCTTTACTTTTATGCTGTGGTGGATAATAGGCCCCGATCCGGCACTAGGCTATGCCTTTGTTACCTCTATGACAGTTCTAGTCATCGCCTGCCCTTGTGCTTTAGGTTTGGCTACGCCCATTTCTGTCATGGTTGCCGTGGGTAGAGCTGCGCAAATGGGTATTTTAATTCGTAAAGGTGAAGCCCTGCAAACCGCTGGTAAACTGACGTGTGTCATTCTCGACAAAACAGGAACCGTCACAACGGGCAAACCCAGCGTAGCGACTATTAAAGCGTTTGGCGATTATAGTGAAGACCAAATTTTACAACTTGCGGCCAGCCTGGAATCAGGTTCGGAGCATCCGTTGGCTGCGGCACTGCTTAACGCGGCCACTGAAAAGAAACTGAAGTTAAACAAAGTCAGGAAATTTCAGGCGATTGCCGGACATGGAATTACTGGACGTATTGCCGATCAAACCTACTGGTTTGGTAATCAAGCTCTATTAACTACCCAACAAATAACCACTGAGGAATACCAATCCACTCTGGAAAGCTATGCTGCTGAGGGACAAACACCCATGTTATTGGCCCATGAGCAAACCGTTATCGGCATCATTGCGGTTGCTGATCCGATTAAAACAGATTCCACAGCAGCTATAAGAGAACTGCAACGACTGGGGATACGCTTATTAATGGTAACCGGAGATAATTCTATAACCGCTCAGGCTATTGCCAAACAGGCTGGCTTAACTGAAATACGCGCACAGGTATTACCCGCCGATAAAGCCCAGGTAGTAAAAGAATTGCAAGCACAAGGAGAAGTTGTGGGCATGGTCGGTGATGGTATTAATGACGCCCCTGCCCTGGCACAAGCAGATGTGGGTTTTGCCATTGGCACTGGTACCGACGTGGCTATTGAAAGCGCCGACATTGTGCTGTTACTGGGTTCGTTGCTAAAAGTACCGGAAGCGATAAAACTTTCAAAATTGACCGTAAAAAATATCCACCAAAATTTGTTGGGCGCATTTTTTTATAACACCATTGGCATTCCTATTGCTGCTGGCTTGCTATATCCGTTATTTGGAATTTTATTAAACCCCATGTTGGCTGGAGCGGCCATGGCCATGTCTTCGGTGACTGTAGTCAGTAATGCCAATCGCTTACGGTGGATTAAGCTGGATAAATAGGGTTATTGTAAATA
Organism: Methylomonas sp. AM2-LC; assembly: GCF_039904985.1. Taxonomy (NCBI): domain Bacteria; kingdom Pseudomonadati; phylum Pseudomonadota; class Gammaproteobacteria; order Methylococcales; family Methylococcaceae; genus Methylomonas; species Methylomonas sp. AM2-LC. The sequence continues at coordinate 1,099,720 of NZ_CP157005.1, read as the reverse complement.
TTAACAACTATTCTGCTTTTAGTGTCGGACTGCTTAGCAGAAGACGCTGTAAATACTCACTTAAGAGAATCGACACTCATTCGAAACAAAAACCCTCTAAACGCATCCCTTAGCTGCTGAATAGCCACCTGCTTATAAGCAAATTGCGCTTCGGGGTCCATGCCATGTACCACCATAGCGTGATCAATTTCGAATACAAATAATTGCCCATCGGCAGTTTCGGCACAATCGAGACACACATAATCCAGCTCGGTACGTTGACTAATTGCAGCCAAAGCTGCTTGATGGCGTTCGGCAAAGTTGGCAAAATCGGCTATAAAAGCCGCTTCTTCAGCTCTTTTTTGCCCATCTTCATACATGCCTGCATTGACATAATGAATCATCCAATGCGCTGAAACGGCCATGTGACAAGCAAATGCCTTACCGTCTAACAACGCTATGCGATACTTTCTGAACAAGCCATCGTTATTGCTATAGTCGATAAATGGCGACAGGAAGTATTCTATTACATCTACTCTGGAAAAATACGACTGTAAGTCTGCCATACTTTCCAGCTTTTCCAAATCTTTGCCAGCATGCGAACCAACCGGACGAATAATCAACGGAAAATCGCTGCCTGCCAATAAAGTCTGGATAGTGATTTTAGCATTGACTAAACCTTGCAATTTTTTGCGCGACAACCTGAGAGTGGGTGGTATAAACAAACCTGGCACATTTTGTAATAATTGCGCGGCGGCAAAACGTTCTACGCGTGGGATTTTATGCGGTGCATTAATTATGGGTTTTGGCCAATTTACTAACTCCTGTTGTAACTGATTGAGTAATGCGCTATTTTCATCCGCTTCACTAATCGCAACCATCATTACATCGTGCGTTGGCAATGCTAAAGCTTGCTCGGCGTTCACAAAATAATAAATCAGTTCTATATCGCTATTTTCCAGCAAACAATCCAGTGGGGTATTGGCGGCCAGATCACCTGCGGCCATTAGTAGTAATACGCACAGTTTTGCGGGCTTCTGCTGAGCAGAAAGATGATAGATATGTTGTATTTCCAATGCTTGAGATTGCATGGATAAGCCAATATCGCGTTGTCCTAAACAAAACATAATCGTAGATAAATTCATCCATAGATTAGGATCATTGTTTTGCGTTTGCAGCTTGGTTAATATTTCCTGACCGATAGGCAGTAAATCCTCTCCAGCAATATTGAGACGCAAAAAAGGAGCCAGTCCAAGAAATTCGGCGGCGATTAAATTTGCGTGATTTAAATGGCTTGGAGTATTCAAGTTAGCTCAGGGTCATAGAGTTTGAGATTACTGTTGGTTATGTAAACCCCTCAGCATACGAAATTTTTTGTGTCTGCTTTTAAACTAAGAATTTGCTTTTTGAGCAATAATGCAGCTTCCAGATTGGGCTTATTCAGCAGTATATAATCCAGCATTATCTCTGCGGCATCAAAAATATTCTGCTCAACATAGAGCATAACAAACTTTAGTTGCGTGACGCTATCGCCTGGAAACTGATTGATATAAGTGCTGTAAGCATCTATGGCCTGCATGATATTACCCCTCAGACGTTGTATTTCGGCGTACATAGGCAAATAAACAGGATTTAGCTGCGACAGACACTGCAGAGATATTTGTATTGATTCGCTATCATTTTGCTCGATACTGATAGCAGCAATTCTGATTAAGGCTTCCTCTAATAAAACATCTGCCGCCGCCACAATTTGCTGATAAGCATTCAACGCATTCGCTGGCTCACCTTTCAATTCTGCCAAATAGCCGTTAATTAAGTGTCGGTAAGGAACCCCCTGCTCAGCTTGTTGCTTATGTTTTTCCAAACCTGTTAGCAACGCCTGCAAATCCTCAATCTTTTTATGTTTAAACAATAATCCCGCGCGTTTTTTTAGTATAAATAAACTACTATGATTTTGGGCGTTAGCAAAATGCTGGGTATTTTTATCCTGCAAAATTGCTACAAAGTTTTGTTCAAATTCTGCTAACGTTACAGCAATCGCTTCTGGAATTTGTGTGTGTGCATATTTTTTCAGCCACAGACGCACTCGGCCATAACTTTTATCTTTGCGGCATTGCGCAATAAGTAGATTAAAATCGGCATGCTCTAAACTTTCTTGTTGTCTAGCCTCTACCCGGCTGATTGCATCGTCTAGCAAATTTAACAAGTTGGTCGTGCCTTCCAGATAAGCATCATAAAAAACATTGCCCATTTGTTTGGCTTCTTCGGCAGTCCATTCTTCATCAACAAAGGGTTTGGCCACTTTGATAAAGCGTCTTATGCCATAGATTTTTACCAAACGACTAAAATGTCTGTGTTCGCGCTTAAACTTTTTTTCAATCTGATCGAGCTGCTTTTTGTCTTTATAGTTTTCGATAATGCCTTGTGCGTTGTACATTTCGTCGTTCACTTTTCTGGCTTTTTCTGACAAATGGGCAATGGCATTGATCTGAAATCGGGCGCGTTTTAGTTCTTGCAAGGTTTTTTGATAAAATAAAGTATCTGCTGGTAAAGCATCAACTTTTGCCGCAACAATAGCTGCCACATCAACGCCACTTTCTTCCAAGTCAAGCGCATCAATTGGCAGGTATTCTATAGACTCTATTTTTGCCGCTTGCCCCGAAACATTGATTAATTGACAGCCGTTGCCACTAAGTTGTTTGGCTTGTACAGCCAGATTGGCTATGGCTTGCGAAAAATCCAAGCTGGTGGGTGCCATAAATCCGTCGTTGGTTTCCACTTGCAAAGAGGTAAGATTAAAACGCGGTCCGGCCAGTTGTTCATCACTACCTTTAGCATGGGTAAAGCCATCTCGGGTAAAACACAAATCCAGCCCGGCCAAAATAATGCGCTTAAAGCCAAAACAATGCGCGACATTGATAGCGGTATTCGTAACAGTTGGCCCTACGGAGCTAATATTGGCGAGATTTAAATCGGTTTTCCAGGGAAACCTTGCACCCAAATATAAGGCCCGCCCCGGCCATTGATTAACCAATGATGACACGGTGTGGTGCGAAAAGATAAAGGTAGTTTGGTTAGGAAAATTAAGCATTTCTTTACTGACATCGAAGCTTAATTCGGTGGGATCAACAGAAAAGACAAAGTCTGGCGCAATTTCGGCCTGAATTAATTGTCTGGAAATTCTGGACACCGCAAAGATAACCAATCGTTGCCTATTTAAGCGTACCCAGGAAATGGCGTCATCTAACGATGGCCCACCCGCTAGCAACACCACAGTTTTTTTAGCGAAGGCTTGTTCCAGTAATTTAGCTGGCAAAAGGGTGTCTGCTACATTTTTAAGCTGTCTGGAAATAAACGCTTCCGAGCCTAATTCAATGGTGTTAGTCCAATGCAGTTGCGATAACACCTCGGTAATATGCCAACTTAATTCGGCATATTCCTGAATATGATCATCCTCTGCACAAAAGGCATTATAGGATTGCACAGCATTGATATAAAAATAATCCCGTATTTTAAAGTTCTGAATGGTAATAACCCATTCATCTAAACTAATACAGGCGATACGCTCAGCATCCAGATCCGCCAACAGACCGTTGGCTGTTAGCGCTGCTAATACGGATACCGGTTCTATAAAAATATACCGAGAACCTTTTGGTAACTGATTTTTCTGAATATAGTGCGGCAATAAACCAGAATCAGTTCCCACTACTATATACAGTGCATTTTCATTAAACAGTGTTTTTGCAAACTTCTTTTCAAACAATGCCTCAGCACTGGTTTTGACAAAGCTATCCCGATTAATATTGAAAAAATACGACTCGCCAAAGCGATTTACACTGAGTGGCCCAAAATTATTTTCTTCTGCCAAACGTGTATTTTCCATTATCGGTTCTCAATTTTATTATCGGTTGTTATAAGATCACTCACTTATCAAACTCAGCACTTAGCAACTCATCTACCGGATCGCTCAGTTAATTCATAGTTGAACTGAGCTGAGTGTACACTCACTATTCGATAAATTCATCGTGACTCTTATAAGTAACTTAGCTGTCAGTAAAAAGCATAGCAGCAAAATACGATAAAAAAACTAAACCTTATTTCAATAACTGCATCACATTTTGGTTCGACTGATTAGCCTGTGCCAGCATAGCCGTACCCGCCTGCTGCAAAATTTGTTCCTTACTTAATGTTGAGGTCGTTGCCGCAAAATCAGTATCCCGAATTCGAGAGCGAGAAGCCGATTGATTGGCAATAGAGTCTTGCAAATTAGTGATGGTATCGGTAAAACGATTCTGTAAAGCACCCAGAGTTGCGCGTGCGGTATCCAGACTTTTAATGGCTATATCAATCGTGGAAATGACACTTCTGGTATTCTGCGAAGTGGCTCCAGACCCGATTGAGAGTGTTGCCGCTGCGCCTCCTGTTCCCTGAAGCGCCATAGCACTAATACCGGAAGTAAGCAATAGATTACCTACATTAACCGAAATCTGATTGGTCGAGTTTACATTTGCACCGATTTGAAAATTGGTATGGCTGAGTGAACCATTTAAAACGGTTTTACCATTAAATTGGGTATTACCAATAACACGTCCCAATTCGCGGCTTAATTGTTTAAACTCCGTTGAAAGTTGTTCACGATTTGCACTACCTACGGTACCAAAGTTTGAGGCTTGTACCGCCAGATCGCGCATGGTTTGCAAGGTACTGGTCAAAGATGCCATAGCCCCATCTGCAGTTTGTACCATAGAAATACCATCGTTGGCATTCTGTACAGCCACTGTCATACCGTTAATTTGTGAGGTCATGCCATCACTGATCGCTAAACCGGAGGGGTCATCCGCCGCTGAATTGACACGTAAACCCGAAGACAACTGTTGCATAGCCGTTTGCAACGCATTTTGGGTTTGATCCAAATAGCGTTGGGAGTTTAATGAAGCTATATTCGTTGTGATTATCATTGCCATGATCTTTTCCTCAATAAATCTTGAATGCGAGACATAAATGTCACTACCAAATACATATCAAGTTCTATGCCATAAAACAATTTATTTTATATATCAATAACTAATAAAAAATAACAACTTATTTACTTAATTAAACATAATTATTTTCTGGCAACCTTTATCCTAATTATGACCTTCCACATGGTGGTTAAGTCAATATTTTGACTTCCGCAATGGAATATCTGGCAAAACTTAAGCTGACAGCCTCTATTAGTAAAAAAGTTACTATGTGTCAAAATTCGGAGATGGAAAGAAATTTCCGCCAACTATCGGCAAAATTATGCCACTTAATGCGAACACTGGTTTATGCCAGTCAAGGAATTTAGCTGTTGACCCTGAAGAACGGGTCAAAGTACTGCTTTCAGATTGCTGATATTATTTAAATCAGCGAATGCTCTATTATCAACTGAGACTCCAGAAGCACTCCTTCCAGCGAAGAATACTTTGGCGAGTATCCAAAGGCAGAAGCTTTGTGATTAAGTGAGTAATAATGGGCTTTATTACCCGTGGCATTCACTCCTGCAGCCTCAGCAACTTCATACTGCAACTGAAATTTTTCTTGCATGGTAGCCAGTAAAGTTGGCTTGTCTATTGGCGAGCGGCTGTAACAATCCACTACATCGTTGGCAGGTGGTGCAGAAAGTAGCGCTTGAACTAAGCCATAAAAATCAGAGGGGTGCAGAAAATCCCTTACTATATAATCCGGCGATGTTTTAAGGATAGTATTGTCTCGAATAGCGCGAAGAATATCGGTAATTAAAAAGCGTGCAGACAAATCTTGAGTATGACTAAAATAATTAAATACGCGAATATCCACGATAGATAAAGTAGGAAATGAGCGATGTCGGCATTCGGCATATAATTTGGCAACACCGTACCAATCATGTGGGGTTAAATTATTAACGGGAATATTGGCTACTGTTTCCTGAGTAGCGGGTTTTTTGAATCCAGATCCATACACAGCACCACTGCTCAAAAACAAATAACGACAATTTTCATGGGTCTGGAGATAGTCCAGCACCAACTCATCGAAGCGTAGTGTTATATCAAAGATAGAATTACCGAGTGCCTGTGCTTTGACGGGGTTACCCACGCCAACAAAATTTATAATAGCATCGTATTCTTGTAGGCCAAACTCTGTAAAACTAGCAGCCACATAGCGTCCAGCCAAACCGACTGATAATAGCCAAGCATTCACTTTATCTGCATTACGGGCAAACAGATACAGTTTTATATCGTTAGTTTCAGAATATGCAAAAATCAAATCTTTAGCAATTTCGCTGCTGGCACCCAGAATGGCTATTCGCATAACAACGCCTCAGTCAATCCTCCTTGTTGATTCATGGTCGATTGCTTTGCCACCATACCACACACTTTTGCATCCAAAGCTTTGATGTTAATTTTTGCCAATAACTGTGGCTGGCTTGAGATGGACTCTAACAGCCAACTGCCAAAACCGCCATCCATAAGATGATCTTCAACAGTAATGATGCGTGCATAATTCTCAACTTGCTGGGCTTGATTTTTTTTGGTCTGCATGCTCCACAAGGGCATGGAATGGAGTGAAATACCTTGAAAATCGGCTCGCTGACTCCAAAGTTGATTAACCAGATCAAGCGTGCCACCAGTAGTTAAATAAGAAACGCCGCCGTTTATTCCGGCACGGATAGCTAGCCATTTACCGGGTACAACTTCGGGTATTTGAGTATGAATACAAGGTTCTCCAGCCTTACCTAAACGCAAATAACTAGGCTGTGGATTGGCGACTAAATAACGCATGCAGCCCCGGACTTCCATGGGGTCACCAGGGGAGGCTATCACCATATTAGGCATGGTACGAATCAGTGCATAATCTTGTACGGCATGGTGTGAATACCCCAAATTTCCATAGGCCATACCTCCGCCAACAGCTACTACGGTAACAGGCAACTGATGGTAATCAACATCGTTACGTATTTGTTCTGCACATCTAAAGGTTGGAAAATTTGCAATTGAATAGGCAAAAACATGAAAGCCTTCAGAAGCTAAACCTGCAGACAGGCTCATCATATTTTGTTCTGCAACACCGGCATTAAAAAAACGTTTGGGGAAAAGCTTGGCAAAGGGCTCTACCGCACCATAGCCCAAATCACCTACCACTAACACGATATTGTCATTTTTTTCGGCCGCCAGTACCAGTTCATCAACAAATGCGTTACGCATTAGCCACCTCTAGTTCCGCCAAAGCTAAAGCCAATTGCTCATCATTGGGATTTTTATAATGCCATTCCACTTTGTTTTCCATAAAGCTGACACCTTTACCTTTGATGGTATGTGCTACTATGACTGTGGGTTTGTCATTTGCTGTATTACTGAATGCATTAAAAAGTGCTTGATGATCATGCCCATCAATTTCATGCACTGCACAGCCAAATGCTGTCAGTTTATCCACAAACGGTTCCAGACCAAGTGTATTGGCAATGGTATCGAGACTTTGTAGTTTATTATAATCAATGATGGCAACCAGATTATCTAGCTGATGATGGGCTGCGAACATTAACGCTTCCCAATTGGAACCTTCATCCATCTCACCATCACTAAGCACTACAAAAGTCCGCCAGTTTTCACCTTTTGTTTTGGCGGCTAAAGCCTTGCCAACCCCAAAGGGTAAACCATGTCCTAATGAACCGGTAGAAAACTCAACACCAACCACCTTGTGACTGATATGGTTCATTAGCCATGAAAAATCATCCCCATAAGTACTCAACAGTTGTTTGGAAAAAAAACCAACTTCTGCAAGCACCGCATACAAAGTTGTACAGGAATGTCCTTTACTCAAGATAAAGCGATCTCTTGCTGGGTAATATTGATTAGTCACATCAATATGCATTACTTCGCCATATAAAACTGCAAGAATATCTGCAATAGACAAGGCACTGGCAATATGAGAGGCCTTGGCCCTGTGTACCATTTGGATGGCGTCACGTCTGATTGCATTTGCTAATTTATGCGTTAATGACATTAGCAACTAACCCCCAAAGAATGCTTCAAGCTTTTCCACCACAAAACTTAGCATTTCTTCGGTTAACCCTGGGTAAACACCAATCCAGAAAGTATCGTTCATGATCTGATCGGTATTAGTTAGCTCTCCGCTAATCCGATAGGTCTGATACTTAAAGTAGGGTTGACGGGTAAGATTTCCGGCAAACAGCAAGCGAGTACCGATTTTGTGTTGATCTAAATACTTAAGCAAATCAACCCGTTTATGCCCTGAAGAATCGCGTAGCGTAATTGGAAAACCAAACCAGGAAGGCTCACTATTTGGCGTGGCTTCAGGCAAAATCAAGACCTTTTCCAGATTGCATAATCGGGTTTTTAGAAACTCAAAATTACGTTTTCGTGCCAATATAAAATCGGGTAACTTATCCATTTGCGCCAATGCACAAGCGGCTTGCATATCAGAGATTTTAAGATTGTACCCTAAATGCGAATAAGTATACTTATGATCGTAGCCTTGTGGTAACGAACCCAGTTGCCAGCCAAAACGCTTACCGCAAGTATCATCAGTACCAGGCGCACAAAAACAATCTCGCCCCCAATCACGGAAGGATTCGATAATTTTACGTAGTTTACGGTCTTTAGTGAACACAATACCACCCTCACCCATTGTTATATGATGGGCAGGGTAAAAACTGCAAGTAGCAATGTGACCAAAATTACCGACATGTTGACCGTTATAGGTTGAACCCAGAGCATCGCAACAATCTTCTATCACCCACAAATCATGTTGGCGCGCCAACTCCATAACGACATCAAGATTAAATGGATTACCCAAGGTATGAGCAATTACAATTGCACGAGTCCGTTCAGTGATGGCGGCTGCAATTTTATCAGCAGCGATGTTATAGGTGCCTAGTTCGACATCTACAAATACGGGTATCAAACCAGCATGCAGAATAGGATTTACCGTAGTCGGAAATCCAGCCGCAACGGTAATCACTTCATCGCCAGGTTTTAAAGCTCGCTCACCCAGCTTGTGCGAAGTCAGTGCAGTAAATGCCAATAAATTGGCCGATGAACCGGAATTGGTAGTCAGTGCGTAGGGCACACCCACAAACTCCGCAAAGCGCTTTTCAAATGCATCGTTAAACCGTCCGGTAGTCAACCAGCCGTCTAATGAAGCATCGACCATATTTTTTAGCTCGTCTTCCCCCAGCACTTTTCCAGAGGGTGGAACCACACTAGCTCCAGGTACAAAGGTTTTGGCTCGGTATTTTTGTGCGGCAAAATCGGTTATACCTTGTGTTATTAATTGTCGCAATACCCTCTCATAAGCGTTGTCACTTAATTTGGCCAAAGGTTTTTCCAAACGACTGACTTTGAGACTGAAGGTTTGGGTCAAATGAATATGATTAGCATATTTTAAAGGCGTATCAATGAAGTCTGTGCTTTGCAAAGCAAAGCCCTGAGCATCCTTGGTGGAAGTTCTAGTTATAAAAGCAATGCGCACATCATCATTTTCATCTTTTTCAGAAAGTGCTAAAACGGGCCTTTTTTTTAAATCGCCAGTTCCGCCCAATGAAAAAAATGCGTTATAAATACCGCCGGCAACAATATCAAAGCTCATTCCAGCAATCCTCTTCCGGGTTGTTTAATATGTTTTGAACAAAACCACTTTCGTCAAGACAATCAGCCGTGACGAAACCTTCAACCGTCTTATCAGGATTTAATGATGATTTTGGAACAACAATGACTTCAACTTCCTTACCCATTTCAGGGGGTAAAACAATATGTATAGTATGATTTGCATCTGCCGTCAGTTGCTGGCGTAGAACATTTGTAGTCATGAGGTCTTTTCCTTCATAAAAGCGCTAATTTGATCTAGAGTTGCAGATTTCATATTAGCACCTTGCTGCATTAATTTATGCCACTCTATAATTTTTTCCAGTGATTGCGACAGATTCCAAGTGGGATACCAACCTAAACGAGCTTTGGCTTTGGAGCAATCAAGTTTGAGGTAATGCGCCTCGTGCGGGTGAATTCCTGCATCAATATTCCAACTGGCTCCATCACCCCATTTTAATTTAAGTTGATCAATAATCCAATTTACTGGCTGAGCATCATGATCTTCTGGCCCAAAGTTCCATGCTTCGGCATACTCTGCGCCTGTCTGATAGAGCTTTTCCGCCAGCAACATATAGCCGGACAATGGCTCCAGAACGTGTTGCCAGGGACGAATTGCATGCGGATTACGTATCAATACCGGACGATGTTCTATGAATGCGCTTATTGCGTCTGGAATCAATCTATCCAGTGCCCAATCTCCACCACCAATCACATTACCTGCACGAGCGCTAGCCAAGGCCGGCCCCTGATCTTGAAAGAATGATTTGCGATAAGCTGCTGTGACAAGCTCAGCACAACCTTTGCTGTTACTATAGGGATCAAAACCACCCATAGGCTCGTTTTCTCTATAACCCCACACCCATTCTTGATTCTCGTAGCATTTATCACTAGTAATCATCACTAAAGCTGCCACACTAGAGGTGGCTCTTGCAGCTTCTAGCAGATTGACGGTACCCATTACGTTGGTGGAATAGGTTTCCACAGGATTGTTATAGGAATAGCGAACCAGTGATTGTGCGGCTAGATGAAAAACGATTTCTGGATTGAATTCCTGAAACACTGATCGTAACTTCTCAAGATCACGAATATCTCCTATCTTACTGATCATATCCTGTTCGACGCCAGCAACTTCAAATAACGCAGGTTGCGATGGGGGAGACAACGCGTAACCTAAGACATTTGCACCTAATGATTGCAGCCATAGTGATAACCAGCTACCTTTGAAGCCGGTATGCCCAGTGATTAAAACGCGCTTACCTGACCAAAAACGGGTATTCATATCCAGCTCTTCCAAGGTGCCTTGCCCGATTGCCAGAGCTCTTCCAAATGTTGTTTATCACGTAAAGTATCCATTGGATGCCAGAAACCGTTGTGCATATAGGCAGCCAGATTTCCTTCCTCAGCCAGTTTTTCTAAAGGTTCTCGTTCAAAAACGGTTCTGTCATCTACAATGTAATTTAAAATATCTGGGGATAGTACAAAAAATCCGCCGTTAATCAAGGCACCATCACCGGATGGTTTCTCTTTAAAACTGTCGACCTGATAACCATTTTTTATATCTAATGCACCAAATCGTCCAGGCGGGAATGTTGCTGACAATGTTGCTTTTAAGCCTTTTTCTTTATGAAAGGCAAGCAATTCCGTAATATTGATATCAGCCACCCCATCACCATAAGTCAGACAAAAAGCCTCGTCATCTTTGATGTAGTTTGATACGCGCTTAATACGACCACCCGTCATGGTTTCCTCGCCTGTATCAACCAAGGTTACTTTCCAAGGTTCGGCATATTGGTGGTGGACCTGCATCTGGTTTTGTTGCATATCAAAAGTAATATCGGACATATGCAAAAAATAATTTGCAAAATATTCCTTGATTACATAACCCTTGTATCCACAACAAACGATAAAGTGGTTTATGCCATGACTCGAATAAATCTTCATGATATGCCATAAGATAGGTTTGCCGCCAATCTCAATCATCGGTTTGGGACGAATTGAAGTTTCTTCACTAATTCGTGATCCTAAACCACCGGCAAGTATGACTGCTTTCATACGATGATTCCAACTAAAATGCGATAGTCATAAAATTGAAGTTTGCTAAAACTTAGCATTTTCTCTTTTGCTTAAAATAAATGAGATTAATTTTCTCATGCTAGTAATAGTATAGACCACTGTCACTTATTTTTTAGAGCCTAAGCTCTTTTATTATTGTCCATTACTATTCGGCTATACAGTGGAGATTAAATGTTTGCCTATTTTGATTTTGTTAGCAGTAACAATACATCAACACCAGCTATATTGATTGCAAAAAATTAAAATAATTTCAATAACCTATAAGCTGTTAATTTTGTGACGACCGTCTCATTATTAACTGGTATCACCTGATTTTTTAATGTAATATCAATTCATGCGTTTGGAAGATTGTATTCATCTAACAAACAGTTAATAAATATAAGCCCAAATTATATGCGCCATAAGACTCGACCCGTTCCAACAAAATTTTCTCATAATATCCATTCTGCTCCAGCATCTGAGCAAAACGAATTGATAGAATTGTTCACCATTGCTAACTGGCAAGGCTTAGAGTTAAAAGCCAGAATAATGGCTGAATCTTATCCAACGACATTGTTAGCCTGGAAAGCGTTGGGTAAAGCATTATTAATGCAGGGCAATTTATCAGAGGCTATTACGCCTTTATCTCAAGCCTTAAAACTAGCCCCCGTTGATGCCGATATACACAACGACCTAGGACATATTTTTGAGAGTCTTAATCGCAGTGAAGAGGCTGAAGCCAGTTATCGTAGTTCGCTTAAGCACAATCCAAAATTTGCTGAAGCTCATAACAATCTGGCAATTCTGCTAATGAATCAAAGTCGACTCACAGAAGCTGAAGAGCACTGTAGAAAAGCATTAAAAATTAATCCCAATTCTGCCAATTCTCACAACAATCTCGGTTGCATACATCGAGATCTCGGTCAGCTTAATCAAGCTTTATCCTGCTTTCAAAAGGCCTTAGAGATCAATCCAAATTACTTTGACGCCTGGTTCAATTTAGGTGTGACACAACAAAACCTTGAGCTAATGGACGAAGCACAAAACAGTTATTTAAAGGCTATTGCTCTAAACCCAAACGCAGAAATGCCTTTACAAGCACTGGGCTCTCTGCTCAGTAATGTTGACGGCAAAAATGATGTTGCCACCTACTGTTTAAATCGCGCCTTTGAGCTAAATCCTAATAATGCTGATACTTGTATAGCCTTAGGCAATTTACTGATACACACCGATCAAACAGACAAAGGCTGGACAATGTTCCGCCGTGCCAAAGAATTACGCCCACTTGCCACCCGACCAGCCAAAAAAGCAAAAGCCGATTTTTCAGTTTTACTACTTGACTCACCCATTGCCGGTAGCACTCCCTTAGATTACTTACTTAGCAACGCAGTTTATAATAGCAATTTTTACTGCCTTATCGAAGATGATCCGCAAAACTTCGATTTCCTCCGCGCCAATGGCGATGTGGTGATTAACCTGATCTCCGATGCTGATAATGGCAAAGACTTATTTCCGTTTGTAATTGATATTGCAGATCGAATTAAACGCCCGATTGTGAATCATCCGCGCCTGATCATGAATACTGATCGCGAATCAATGTCGAAACTTATCGATTCTATACCTCTATGCAAGGCACCTAAGACCAAACTTTTTAAAGGTACTACTTTGCTTGAGTATGCGACTAACAACAATCTGGCAGAGTTAACCATGCCAGTATTGGTACGTTTAGCCGGTGGTCACGGTGGTGACGATTGTGACAAGTTTACTGACTGTACCAGCATTATCAACTTTGTTTCCCAGCGCCCTGAACTAAACTATTACGTATCAGAATATGCAGACTACCAATCAGTAGATGGTTTTTTTCGCAAATATCGACTAATTTACGTTAATGGCGAACTGCTTCCGTATCATCTAGCCATTCATAATGAATGGCTAGTGCATTATTTTCGCACCGACATGAGCAACCAAGAGTGGATGCGCAAAGAGGAAGAAGCATTTCTTAATAATCCAGAGTTGGTATTCAGTCAAGCACAACAGATTGCGCTTAAAAGTTTAGCTATTTCAACAGGACTTGATTATTTTGGTATTGACTGTTCGATTGATAAAAACGAGAATGTGTTAATTTTTGAAGCCAATGCCACTATGCGCGTTCATTCCGAAAAGAATGAGATTTTCGCTTATAAGAACCCATATATTCACAAAATCAAGGAAGCCTTTGATTTGATGCTGGCCAGACTGGCTGCATCGATATAATCCTGACTAGCTGCTTAGCCTTTGATCAACGATCAGTTTCAGGATACTGTCAAAATTTGCCTAACAATAACCCTGGCTTTAAAGCTTACTATAGGCTTTAATCGCCCGCATGCCTTGATCCATCAATCCATGCAATTCGATTAATTTCTGTTGTTGTGCCTGGATTAATGACAAAGAAATCTTATCTTCTTCCAAAACACTCTCGACTAACTCGCGTAAGGACTCACGATCAACCTCATTCTCAGCTTGCTCTAGAATTTTCTCCAGATAAGTTTGCCGAGCAGATAAAACTTCAGAAAGCCTTTCCCATTCGGAATTTTCTAGGCAAATAGCAATTTGCTCACTAAATTCTTTCATGTTTCAAATTTTTTATCATCACTACACTCACACTTTATCAACCAATCGCATCCCATGCTTCTTTAATATTGCGCAGCAAACCAGCAACTTCATCAAGAATTTCTACACTATTTTTACTATTTGCTTCTAATAACCTAAAATTAATGTATTCATATAAACTGTATAGGTTCGCAGATAATTCTCCACCATGCTCCATATCTAAGCCATCAATTAATCCACCTACAATACCCATCGCATTAGAAATATAGCGACTTTTCGCTTCAATTTCACCATGTAACATGGCACCTTTCGCCGAATTAATTCGAACTAAAAAACCCTCCATAAGCATTTGTATTAACCTATGCGGTGAGTCTTCCCCTAAACTACTATTATGCAGCACATCAACATAATGGTTGGCTGCTCGTCTATTTGCGGTAGCAATCATAAATTACCCTTTTGAACTTGATGAGCTTGATGAGCCATTACTACTGTTTATCCAGGAAGTTAAAAATGATCCTGTTGAACTATATTGACTTACCAGGGTTTGCATAGCAGCATATTCCTGCTGTAAAGCAGCCTGATAACTATCTAAATATTTATTTTCCGCCGATTGTTTACTAACCAAAGCTGTATATTGAGCATTCAACGTGTTTTGTTCTGAATTAATCGCCCCACCTGAGCTAGTTAAATTAATTAACGTTAAACTCAAACGTGTAGCGACCCCGTTCGATGAATTAAATACATTATTAACAGCCTGGGGATTAGCCGCCAAGGCGGTATTAAGTTTGGTAGTATCTAAAGCCATATTACCACTACTATCAACCGTTACTCCTAACATAGCTAACGAGTTATAACCACCGGTAGCTGAACTGACAACTGACGAGGTAATCGTTCTAATCTGATCTCCAGCAAACTGCAGTGCAGAATCTCCAAATAAAGCACCATTGGTACCGCCCACACCACCATAGGCTTGCAAACTTTGAATGGTTGAATTTAACGTATTATAGGCGGATACAAAATTATTCAGCGAAGAAGCAATGGCACTGGTATTCAAACTGACCCCAACCTGAACAGTTGTGCCTACCGATGCAGACTGCAGATTAAGTGTTAATCCAGGTAGCACGTTGCTCAACGAGTTACTACTATTCGTTGCCGTCTGCCCATCTACCTTGATAACCGAATCCTGCGCCGCTGTCTGAGTAGTTAAATTGCTTGTAAACAATTGGGACAGACCGGCACTATCAGTGTTATTACCATCAGCATCTGTTCCATCTACCGTAAAAGCATTGGCTGTTCCAGGATTCGTAGATGTCAGCACCAATTTTGACACTGTACCGGTATGGGTAGAATTATCTACATTAATGACACTGGCTTGCACAGAAGTGTTCCCAGTTGCATTGTTTATTGCATTCGCCACACCTGCCAGTGTATTGTTAGTACTATCAATATTGACATTAAATGTTGAACTGCTAGAACCAGATCCAATAGTAAAGCTTAAACTACCTGTTCCAACCACCGCTGCTGAGTTAGCAAATTCTGCATTGGTAATTGAACTCTGCTGAGTGGCCAACTGATCAACCTCAACATTGTGCGTGGCTGCTACAGCACCTGTACCTGGCGTCACACTCACAATACTGGAATTAGAGGAACTCGCAGAATCGGCCTGAAAACTATTATTCGTTTGGAGTGCCGTCACAGCTGATTGAAATGTCGTTAAAGCACTTTGCAGTTGCCCAATTCCGCTTAATTGCGTATTAATAGCACTGGCTTGACTACTAATCAGTGCTTTTGCTCCCTGTCCTTCGGCCGCAACCAACTGACTGACGATACTGGTAATATTCAGTCCATTGCCAACACCCAAGGCCCCCAGAATAGATGAACCCAGCTGCTGCTGATTGGTAGTACTTGATGAGATAGATGTCATAATCTTAACTCCAATCTATAAACCATCACTTTTCTATAAACCATCACCTTATGCGCTTGTTTGAATAACGGTACCTTTTTGTTTATCTTCCATATCTTGCAATCTTTTAACGAAATCCAGCATTTCAGTAGAGGGAATTTGCCGCACCAGTTTACCACCTGCATCGACAACTTTAATTACCGTTTCATTGGTAGTCTTGTCCACACTGTATTGCACACTTAAATTACTGGATTGAAGAAATTGATTACTTTGATCTGCAGCAGCCTTAACGGTTTTTAATGAGGGTGTGTTTACACTATTAGGATTAGCATTTAACACCTGAACATTAGAATTGGAACCAGAATTATAACCAGAATTAGCTTGGACGTTAGTTTCGGACGCAACAGGTAGTATGGTAGACAGCGTCAAATTGTTATGTATTTCACTGCTCATGACCTTCACCATTGACCTTTAAAAACGGAAGGTTGCAACTATATCACAACCTTCCTAATTAACTATTTAAGTAAAGTCAATACAGACTGATTTGACTGATTGGCTTGTGCCAGCATGGCGGTACCTGCTTGAGACAATATTTGCTCTTTACTTAACGTAGAAGTTGTCGAAGCAAAATCTGTATCCTCTATACGAGAGCGAGCTGCGGACTGGTTAGTAATTGATGTCTGCAAATTTGAAATAGTATCGGTAAACCGATTTTGCAAAGCACCTAAGGTTGCACGCGCAGTATCCAGACTTTTAATGGCCACGTCTATCATGGAAATAGTACTTCTGGTATTCACGGAAGTAGCGGCAGAACCAATGGATATCGTCCCGGCCGCTCCACCTGCACCTTGCACAGCGAGAGCACTAATACCAGAGGTTTTTAACATATTAGCGACATTAATCGAAATCTGGTTATTAGTCGCAACATCAGCACCAATTTGAAAATTGGCATGGCTCAACGAACCATTTAAAACCGATTTGCCGTTGAATTGTGTATTGCCAATAATACGACCCAGTTCATTACTCAATTGTTTAAATTCAGTTGATAGCTGTTCACGGTTAGCGCTGCCGACTGAACCAAAGTTAGATGCTTGCACTGCTAGATCACGCATGGTTTGCAGAGTTGATGTCAGAGAAGCCATTGCACCATCTGCGGTTTGCACCATGGAAATACCATCATTGGCATTTCTTGCCGCAACAGTCATACCATTAATTTGCGAAGTCATACCATCACTAATTGCCAAACCTGATGGATCATCTGCAGCCGAGTTAATACGCATACCAGAAGATAACTGCTGCATAGCAGTTTGCAACGAATTTTGAGTTTGATTCAAATAACGTTGTGAGTTTAAAGATGCTACGTTTGTTGTGATTATCATTGCCATGACACTATCCTCCAACCACTTTTACATTCTATATATTGCAAAGGGTTATTTTGTTAAAAGTCAAAATGAAAAAAGTTAATTTTAAAACTTGAAAGATTTATCGACCCTTTTAAAAATAACTTTAGGCACTCTTTTAAAAAAAATTACTGTAATCACCCTGCGCACGCAAAAAATCAGCTTCCCGACCTATATCCAACCAATAATCATTGATAGGAAACATAGCAACCACCTCGTCTAGAGCCAATTGCTGATTAAGCAAGGTTGGCATATCCAGTTTTTTTTGCTTAGCAATACTTTTAATTAAACTGTGATCCAGTACATATATTCCTGCGTTTACCAAACAACTTTGTAATGGTTTTTCTTCAATGCTCACTATACGCTGTTGTTCCTGCGATACCACGCCATAAGGCACTTGATATTCGTATTGCCGAACACAGAGTGTTGCCATAGCTTGTTGTTCATTGTGATAAGCCAATAAGCGAGAAAAGTCGATCTGAGTCAAAATATCGCCATTCATCACAATGATAGGCACATCGGGTAAATTATCTGGTAGTAAACCAATGGCTCCCGCAGTCCCCATGGGTTCGATTTCATCAATGTATTTAATCCGAATACCCCATCGCCCTCCATCACCAAAATAATCCTTTATTTGCTGTGCTCGGTAATGAACAGCGATATAAAATTCCCGAAAACCCGATTTAAGAAAATTCTCGATAATGGTTTCTAAAATGGGCTTGCCACCAATTTCCAGTAAGGGTTTTGGACAATCATCCGTTAATGGTCGTAAGCGAGTCCCCAGCCCTCCTGCTAATAAAAAAACCGGATTAGGAAATGACGGCTGTTTATACAATGCCTGCAAAGACTCGAGGCGCACCACTCGTCCATTCTCATCGACCACAGGTAATTGAAATAAATGATGCCCTTCCATTATGGCAATCAATTGTGCTTTAGTATCTTGCAAAGCCGCCAATTTAGGCCGCTTATTCATTACTTCGCTCACACAATGTTCTAACGATAAACCACGGATAAGCGCTCGACGAATATCACCATCAGTCACCACACCCAGTAATTTATCTTCGTCATCAACCACCAAAGCAATTTGCAATGCCGCTCGATCAATCACCTCAATAGTGGTACGTAATGTAGTCTCTGCACGGATTAATACTTGCTGCCAATGCTGTTTCATATTTAAAGCCTTTTTTACAAATCCTGGTGTTGTGCACGTGGCGGAAAAACTATTTGCTGACAGCTCACAGATCTGGTCACTACACTACCAGCACCTATCACACTGCCCTCACCTATTTCTATACCCTGAATAACAGTGGCACCCGTACCTATGTGTACATGATCACCAACCAATATTTCGCCACTTAACACAGCGCCAGGCGCAATGTGTACATGTTTACCGATGCGACAATCATGCTCGACGATAACGCCACTGTTAACAATAGAGTTCTCAGCAATTATCGTGCCTGTCTGAATTATGACACCCGCCATTACTTGCACACCTGCCGCTAATCGCACGTCATCCGCTACAAATGCAAGAGGGTCAATAACAGTTTTAAATGTGTAACCTCGTTTCTGAAAAAAGTCGAATAAGGTGCTTCGAAGTTTGGCATCCCTTGGTAAAGAGCCAATACCATTCACTAATTCGACCTGATCTGTCTCACAATTTAATACGGATTGATCGTCGCCCAACACACTGATTCCCATATAAATACTGGAGACAGGTCGATGCGGATCTACAAAACCTTTTACCATCACTCCGAGACGACTTAAAATATTGAGTATGACTCTTGCGTGCCCACCACTTCCCAGAATAATCACGGGCTTCATTCAATCATCTCATCCACATGATAGGCACGCTGACTTCTTTGCCCAAGCAAACGCCAATATTCCATTGGACTTAATCCAGTACCAGGACGTTTTATTGCCAAATTTTTGACTCCAAAGTATTCTCCTGCAGATATTTCTTCTGCGGCTACCAAGCTTTTACGCGCCACCTCTCGATTTTCAAGTTCGACTGACTGTGGCGTTTTGCTCGACACGCCTAAACACTGTTCGACAGCACGGATCCCAGCCACCATCTGCTTTAATTCCTGCGGCTCCAACGAGACTCGATGATCCGGACCTTCCTGGCTTTTATCCAAAGTAAAATGTTTTTCTATTAAACTTGCACCACGTGCTGCTGCGGCAATAGGTACCACCAATCCTTCCGTATGATCAGAATAACCCACCGACAAGCCAAAAACCTGCTGCAAAACATCCATCGCTCGTAAATTAACATGTGCCAAGGGCGTAGGATATTCACTAGTACAGTGCAGCAGCGTCACTTTATTTTTTAAAACACTTTGTCCAGCATCCGAACTAAATGCCGCCTGAAAAGCAGTTATGGAAGGCCTGTCTTCTTTCAGATAACCAAACGCCAACACACCCAGTGCAGCTTCAATTTCGGACAGATTTGCCATACCAGTAGACACAATAATATTTTTTCCGGTTTGAGCATGCGCCAATAAAAATGGGCCATTAGTAATCTCACCCGATGGAATTTTTAATTGTTCGACACCCACTTCGTCGACTAGAAAACGTAAACTTTCGAAATCAAACGCAGTAGATAAAAATAAAATACCTTTAGACCTACAATAATCACGTAACTGAAAGTGGAATTCATATTTCAATTCCAAACGTTGCAACATTACCAGCTGACTTTCATCGGTAACACTGTTGAGTTTTTGATAATCCGCTTTTGCTGCAGTACGTGTGACCAATTTATCAGCCTTAAACGTTTGAAACTTAATGGCATCAGCTCCTGCAGCCACTGCAACATCGACCAGTTGCATTGCAGTCTCCAGACTACCGTTATGATTAACCCCAGCTTCGGCAATAATAAAAACACTCATTTGAACACCTTAAGTAGTAGAAACATCGTAAAAATGCTTCTTTAGTATGTCTTGCAAAGACACTTGTTTTAGTATGTCTTTAATTTTTTCTGAAGCGCCACCTTGTCCATAAGGGTTTTCAACACAGTTTAGACGCTTTAAAAACTCATCTGATAAAGCGGTATGAATTGCCGCTCTAATTTCTTCCGCAATTGGCAGACAATGTATGACACTTGCTCCAGCAATTCGTCCCCGTTGACGGTCACCAATATTTACCGTTGCCACACCGCAGGCCGGGGCCTCCAATAAACCACTGGAGGAATTACCCACCACAGCATTTACTTGCTTCAATACAGACAAATACTTGAGTGAACCTAATGAAACAAAACTAGCAACCCGAAGTGGGTTTGCTTTCTGATAATTTTCAATCATAACGGACATACTTCGTCCATCGGCATCAGCATTTGCATGGGTAAAAATAATGTGTACATCTTGAAAGCTATCCAATGCTTGCAATAACTGGGTAAACTGCTCGACGCTTGAGTTATTTTCTAAAGTAACCGGATGAAAAGTCACCAACAGATTATGTTTAGCGAAGCTAAAACCTAACGCATTTTCCAACTCTAACCGGTTAAGTAAAGGTTGCCTATAAATATTATCCAGTCCTGGAGCGCCAACATTAAAAACCCGATGAGGTTGCTCTCCTAGCTGTATGACACGACGTTTATAACCTTCTGTGGACGTAAAATGTAGATGCGACATTTTACTGATCGCATGTCTGATCGAATCGTCTACCGCACCTTCTGTCAATTCGCCACCATGAATATGTGCAATAGGAATCCGCTGTATCATCGCTGCCTGAGCAGCAACTAATATCTCAAAACGATCTCCAAGCACTACCAGTATATCGGGTTGTAAATCTTGCAAAGCATCCGCAACACCTATGAGGCCAACCCCCATAGATTTACAGATACCCACTACACTATCCGAAGACAGCAGCATTTCCACTTTATGATCAATCTCAAAGCCATCCGCTACAATCTGCTGCCAAGTCAATCCAAACTCTGATGACAAGTGCATACCCGTAACCAACAATTGCAATTGCAATTCAGTGTCTGCTTGTATAGCTTTGAGTAACCAATGCAACAAGCCATATTCCGCACGTGACCCAGTCACCACACAGATTTTTCTAGCCATTTTCATTGCACTACACTACTGGGAATATTGACTAGCCGCGCAACCACGGCATGCGAATTTTGTAAGCCATCTGTCTGACAGTGTTTATACATGGGTAAGTTGCATAGAAGCTCCCATAAGGGTCTGGTCATTATTCCATTATGATTACTTGCACCCAGAAACAGATCACATTCAACTTTATCTTTAAATAGTAAAGCATTCAGCCAATAATTTGAATGCGCACCGAAAGGCTCGACAAGTATCTCTACATGTTTCTGTCTCGCCCAATTTATATAACGTTGTGCCAAGGCCCGTTTATTTTCAAGAAATGCCGGCAATTGCTCAAGCTGAGCCAAACCTAACGCGGCATTCAAGTTTGGCAAGCGATAATTAAACCCCAACTGATCATGTATAAATTGCCAAGGATGCGCTATTTTAGCTGTGGTGGTTAGATGTTTTGCCTGTTGAGCTAGTTTTTCGTCATTCGTTAAAATCATGCCCCCGCCCCCTGTGGTAATAATTTTATTACCATTAAAACTTAACGCCCCCAACAGTCCAAAGCTACCGCAATGCTTTCCATGCCAGGTGCTACCCAAGGCTTCAGCAGCATCTTCAATGACGGGTAATTGATACAGATCACAGATCTGCAAAATAGCTTCGATATCGCACGGATGCCCAAAAGTATGCATCGGCAGACAAGCAGCAATACGCTTGCCATTTAGTTTATTCCAGACCGCGCCATCCCGAAACTCAGCAAACTCAGCTAAAAATTCGCCCAGTGCCAGTGGTGACAAACCTAAACGATTACACTCTACATCAACAAAGACTGGCTCGGCACCACAATAAGTAATAGCGTTTGCAGTTGCCACAAAGCTTACCGCTTGAGTAATAACTTGCTCTCCTGGTTTTACTCCTGCCAACAATAAGGCCATATGTAGAGCAGCTGTTCCATTTACTGTTGCTACTGCCCTTTTAACACCACAATATTCAGCAATTTTAGCTTCAAATTGATCTACATAAGGACCCACACTCGATACATAAGTACTATCAACCACATCTAATAAATATTGTTTTTCATTCCCGACAAAACGTGGCTCATGTAGTGGAATAAACTCTTCTGTGTGATAGATTTCTCTCACCAATTGAATAAAACTATCAAACATTGTAAATGTCCGCTTTATATTTTTTTAGGTGTTGTTGATTAGAAAACCAAGCCACCGTTTGACGTAACCCTTGTTCTAAACCTACTTGTGGCATAAAGCCAGTCAGACGGGCAATCTTGCTGTTATCACACCATAAGCGTTGCACCTCAGATTTTTCCGGTCGTAATCGCTGTTCATCCAGCAAAAACTCTACGTCGCTACCCATAATGATTTTAATAAGTTGCAGGGTATCACCCACCGAAATTTCACTATTTGAACCAATATTGACCGTTTCTCCGATGGTAAGATCTGAAGCAGCCAAAGCCATAAATCCTCTACAAGTATCTTCTACATAATTAAAATCGCGTGTTGGTGAAACATCGCCCAATTGTATTTGTTTTTTGCCGTTTGCAATCTGAGTGATAATAGTGGGAATAACAGCTCTCGCAGACTGCCTAGGGCCATAGGTATTAAAAGGCCTGGCAATTGTCACAGCTAAATCAAAAGCATGATAAAAGCTTAAAGCCATGGCATCAGCACCAATTTTTGAAGCACTATACGGCGACTGGGGCTGTAAAGGATGCTGTTCATCAATGGGCACATAACGCGCTGTACCATAGACTTCGCTGGTTGAAGTATGAATCAACCGCTGCACACCATTGTTTCTGGCAGCCTGACAAATATTTAAAGTTCCTTTTATATTGGTATCAATATAACTATCCGGTGCCAGATAAGAATAAGGTATGGCAATTAGTGCCGCCAGATGAAAAACAGTACTGACATTCCGACAGAGTGTTTGACAAAATTGCGGATCACGAATATCGCCACAAATCACTTCAATATCATTCTTACAGCTTATATCTTCCAGCCATCCCCAAGAATTGAAAGAATTATACTGAGCTAGAGCCCTGACATTAAAACCTTGTGCGACTAACATTTCGACTAAATGCGAACCAATAAATCCATCGGCGCCAGTCACTAATACCGTATTCATTTCACTAGACCTTGTTTAATATATGCCTCGGCTAACAGCCAATCCTCTTCACTATCAATATCCAGACTCATCACGGTATTCATAATCAATGGAATAGTTTGGTCAGGATAAAACGATTTGTTTTTCAAAAATGCTGCCGTATTACATAAATATAATGCACCATTGGGTGTCAACAAAGGTTTTATTTGTTGGCGTGTCGTTTGGATAGGTGTGTTTTTACTCAGTGCGCTCAAATGTCCATTTTCCTGATAAAACAATGTACTTAAATTTCGGTGAATTTCTTTGCAGGCAACTACAGCATCTGCCTGTTGCTTAGTTAACAGTGTAAAAGCCTTCAGGATCATTTCAGCAGAACGGAACGGCGAAGTAGGCTGTAACCAAAGCAGTTGCTCAGGAATATAGCCGTATTCTGTTTCAAACCATTGCAAAGCATTCAATACAACGCTAACTGCGGAGCTATCATCCGCTGCATACTCAGCAGGCCGAATAAAGGGAGTAAGCAAACCTAAATCTCGCCCTAACTTTGCATACTTTTCAGAATCGGTGGATAAAATTGCCAAGCTGGCTTTCAAATTGGCTTTTGATAAAATTTCGGCCGTCCAGGCTATCAAAGGCTTCCCCCCCAAAAGCTTAATATTTTTATCTGGAATGCCCTTTGAGCCACTACGGGCAGGAATCAAGATCAGTGTTTCTATTTTCATCTCGTGCCGATACTTTGCGGGTAATAAAACTTAAGTATTTCTAAGCTATAAGATTAGCAGATTTATTTTATCTAGCTCCCCTGCGATAACTAGTTTACTGATAATCGTGCTAAATTCTGTAACTGAAACCATGCGTCGAAATAAGTTTTGGTTGAAAATTGGAGATTAAAATATTATTTGCATTAATAGAAAACTGGTCTATATTTTTAGGGTATTAAGCGAAAAAAACTAAAATGTAATTTTTTATTTGCATGGGTTTTGATAGCTTGGTTTCGGATGAGCGAGCTTACTAAATAAACTAATGGCTTGAATCGTTGAACTAAGCTTTCAACGAACAATAAACAGCCTCACACGCCCAAATAATTCCATTTCTCTCGTTTCAATAAATGTCACATACAAATCCATCCATTTCCACAGCACCGCAAACACTCTTTCAAGTAGTAGAGCAAGCCTATGCTCAAGCTAGCCAAGGTAAATTATCGCTTATCGATCTTATCAATGCAGCTCAACAACTCGGAGAAGCTAAACATTTTACTTTAGCGATCCAACTATACAGACTCTGGATTGAGCACACCGACTCACCAGTCTCCTATATTGCACAATTTAATCTAGCGGTGCTTTTATCAAACTGCAACGATGATAACGGTGCCGAACTTGCGTACCGAGCAGCAATCTCTCAAAAACCTACTTTCATTGAAGGTAATTTAAATCTGGGCACATTGCTGGAACGCTTAGGGAGACCCGAAGAAGCCCTTGATTTGTGGCGTAATGTATTGACTATTATCGACCAGAATGTACCATCAGACTTGATATTCTACATCCAGGCACTGAATAATTTAGGGCGGCTTTTAGAAGTACAAAAGCAACTACCTGAAGCAGAAGCCATGCTGACAGAGAGTCTAAAACAAAACCCAGACCAACCCAATGTCATTACACACTGGATACATTTGCGCCAAAAACTCTGTAAATGGCCAGTCTTTAGCAATACTTTTAATATCCCAACTGAAAACTTAATTGCTGGCACCTCGGCATTAGCTATGTTAAGTGCCTTTGATGATCCCAAATTGCAACTTGAAACCGCAAGCCGCTATGTAGAGCAAAAAGTACTTAAGGGTGTCCGCTATCTATCATCCAAACAATCCTATGGTCATAAACGTCTACGCATTGGCTATCTATCCTCTGATTTTTGTTCGCATGCTGTATCGATACTAACGGCAGAACTTTACGGTCTCCATGATCGTACTAAATTTGAAGTTTTTGGTTTCTGCTGGAGTCATGAAGATGGCTCACCATTACGCGCTCGTGTAATCAGCGGTATGGATCAACATATAAAAATTGGCACACTCAGTGACGAAGCGGCTGCGCAGCTCATTCGTTCACATGAAATTGACATTTTAGTTGACTTGAATGGCCTAACCCTTGGCACTCGCCATAACATTTTGGCCTATCGTCCAGCGCCTGTACAAATTACTTGGCTAGGATTTCCTGGCACCACAGCACAACCCGAGATCGATTACGTTCTATCCGATCCTTTCGTGTTACCACCGGAACTGGAGCCTTTCTTTACAGAAAAGCCACTCCATATGCCACACACGTTCCAAATTAATGATCGTCAGCGTATCATTGGCCCCTGCCCTAGTAGAGAAAGTTGTCAACTTCCTGAAGATAGTTTCGTCTTTTGCTCATTCAACAACACCTACAAGCTTACGCCTGAAGTTTTTGAAGCTTGGCTACGTATCCTGAAGCGCGTACCCAATAGTATTCTATGGCTGGTAGCCGATAATGACACTGTCAGAGAAAACCTAATTAAGTATGCTCTTGAACAGGGTATAGACTCCAAACGCATTCACTTCGCCGAACGTGTCGCCCCCTCCGAATATCTTGCCCGTTTCCAGGTTGCCGATCTGTTTCTTGATACATTTCCGTTTGGCGCAGGCACCACGGCCAGTGATGCACTGTGGGCAGGTTTGCCGGTATTAACAAGAGCTGGACGCACATTTGCATCTCGCATGGCAGGAAGTTTGCTACAAGCAGTTAAATTACCAGAGTTAATCACGTACGACTTAAAAGATTATGAAGATAAAGCGGTAGAATTGGCATTACAGCCTCAGCGCATTGAAATCATGAAGCAACAACTGGTTGAAAACCGCTTGAGCTGCAAATTATTTGACAGTCCCAGTTTTGTGCGTGATTTTGAGGCATTATGTACTCAGGTGATTGAGCAATTACCCAGCGCCCCTAAACAAAGCAATGTTATTGATGTCGATCTTAGCTATATCAAGTCCCCACTAGACCTCAACATCAAAGATCGCCGATATGTAATAGTGGCCCCTCCATTTCAACATAACTCAGCAGGCATACGCGTATTGTACGACCTGCAAAAGTGGCTTGTACTTGCTGGCCTGGATGCCATAGTCTGCACTTGGTTTCAAGGCTATCCGCTTGAACAATTTGCCAACGATATTGTCATTTATCCTGAAGTGGTACCGGGTAACTTACTGAATGCTAAACGGGTAATCCGCTATATACTCAATGTACCCGGCAAGCTGGGACACGGTGAAAAAACCTATGACCCCAGTGAAGTTTTAGTCGCTTACAATCAGGAATTGGCTCACTATGCAAACGGTGTCATGTTGCAAGTCCCCTCAATTGAGCCATTCTTCTATTCTAGCGACTGCGAAAAGCCAGTCAACGCTGTATTTGTTGGCAAAGGCCAGGATTTGGGCCTGCATCCAGCAGACTGTATTGCTATCACAAAAAGTTATCCTGAAACACGTAGACAACTTGCCGACTTGCTACGTACCGTGAAAACACTTTTTATATATGACGACTTCAGTATGATTGCCCAAGAAGCGCGCCTGTGTGGTTGCGAGCTTATACTGATTAAGAGTGATGGTGCTTTTGTTGATTATCCGCTTCAAAATTTCCCTACGCTAGAAGAATTTAAACTCCAGTTACATGAGTTTATCGAAATGACTAAGAAACTTTGAATGCAAAACTTCGCCAACCAATTAATAAAGTGAGACTAAAATGCCTGAGTTAGCCGATCTATCTCCACAATTTAAAAAGTTCCATTTAGGATGTGGAACCATCTTCATAAAAGGCTACTTAAATATTGGCTGGTGGACTCATCTGGGAGAAGATGCATTATATGCCAATCCCAATGGCGTAGCTGATACCTACCTGTATAATCACGATTTGGTTAAAGGCATTCCCGCAGCGGACAACAGCCTGGAAGTAGTCTATCATTCACACCTTCTGGAACATTTAAGTAACCTTGAAGGGATAGATTTTATTGCCGCTTGTTACCGAGTACTGCAACCAGGTGGTCTGTTACGTATTCTGGTTCCTGATTTGGAGCTATGGGCAAAAAACTATATCAATGGTAATCAGTTTTTTTTCGATGAATATCGCCGCTTGGGTTTAGAAAACAATTCCGATTTATATCCAACCAACGGGGCAGTTTTTATGGGCATGCTACATAATCATGGTCATAAAATGGGATACGACTTTGATACGTTGAAATCTGTTTTACAACAAGCGGGTTTTGAACGCATTCGCCGTACTATGGTACAGGATAGCGATCTACCCGATATTGTTGAAGTTGAGCCGTATTTCCCACTTAAAGCTTTGGAAAGTCTATGTATTGAGTGCTACAAGCCTACATAAACCCAGCGATTAATGCATTAATCGCTGCCCTTGTTTAAATTAAAAATTGGTCGCAATCATGGCAAAGCTTTCGATAATCAGCCACTACTATAATCATCCGCAAATGGTACTGGATCAAATAAAGTACTGGGAATCCCTTCCTGATAGTTTCTTGTCACAGGTAGAATTTGTACTAGTGGATGACTGCTCACAACAGATTCCTGAAATAAAACCGACTAAACTCAATCTAAAATTGTTTAAAGTAATTACAGATCTCCCCTGGAATCAGGCTGGTGCTCGTAATCTTGGGGCCTTTAATGCTAGCGGGGAATGGGCATTATTTTTTGATATAGACCAAAAGTTCTACTTCGAAGCCATGGAAAAAGTACTGCATAGTCTTAATACTTTGGATTCTATGACCATGTATTACATGCGCATCAAAGAATTAATTGATATCACAGTCAACCAATCCTTATTAAATCATCCGAATACTTTTTTAGTTAATTTGGCACAATTTAAAATTCATGGCATGTATGATGAAGATTTTGTCGGATTTTACGGCTATGAAGATTTATACATGCCTCAGGTTTGGGAAAAGAATGGTGGTAAACGGGTTGTTTTTACCGAAACCGACTTCTTCGAAGACATGGGCTTTGGCACCACTAATCTGAATCGGGATTTATCGCGCAATTTGGCGCTAGCACAGCAAAAACTAGCAGCAGGTTGTAAAAACTCTCCCGGTATACTTCGTTTCGAATGGAAACCCATCATTCATCCGCTTTCTTACAATGCGTCGGTAAACTGAGTAATCTACATGATCATTGTCAAAATAGTGGGTTCGCTTGCACAGCAATTAAGCCAATACGCGTTTGGGTGTGAATGTGCAAGACTATTAAATACCGAGCTTAAATTAGATACGCTATCAGCTATTGACGACAACATTGATCAGACTGTCTTAAGTCGCTTGTTTAGAGGGAATTACATAGCAAATAATCAGGAAATAGCCAACGCGAAATTGAATGGTATTATCAAAGAAGAGAGTCTATCGTTTGATCCAACAATTTTTACACGTATCCAAGATGGTATATATATCGATGGTACCTGGACTGACTTCCGTTATAGTGAACACAGTTTAAACACGCTACGTAGCAATATCCAGCCAGATTCGAATTTAGGTTCCGAGTATAACAAGCTACATATCGCAATGGATGCAAATAATTCGGTAGCCATTGACTTACGTCATGCTGCATATAATCAGCCGACATTTTCAAACACTTATATTGAAGATGCCTGCAAAGAAATGCTGCATCAGATTCCCAATGCACATTTTTTCGTATTCACCGATCAGTCAGAGCCACAATTTAAATCAGACTATGCATTTACAACGATTGTTTGTAAGTCTTCAGAAACTGAAGATAGTTATTTTCGATTAATACTGGCATGCCAACATCATATTGTGACTTACAATAGTCTCACTTATTGGGCTGCTCTACTCAATACTGAGACTGGCAAAGTGGTAATTGCTCCACAACAGGTATTTCAGCCTAACGATGCAGAGCTAAAAGTCAGATTCGGCATCGTTAAACAACCAATCTGGCCTCGTCATTGGTTGGTTTTGCCATCGCGGATTATCCAAACACCACCTACGTCACCCATAATTGGCGGTCGCAATTCAGGCAAACCTATCCGCGTCGGCGTATGGAATTATTATGAAGAAATCACACGCAATGGCTTCCTGTTTCACAACACAGAAGCTTCAATTGGTGCAAATCTGCTTAAGCCATGGTTAGACTTATACCAATATGGTCAAGCACACGGTTTTTCTTTCGTGACTCTCGACCAAATAAATAGTATTGACGAACTTGATGCGGTGCTCTTCATGGATAGACCTCGATCAGGTCATCCATTAATTGAAGCTCTGTTGGCAGCGAATATACAAAAATACCTACTACTTTATGAGTGTGAAGTAATCAAACCTGACAACTGGGACACTGAATATCACAAACAGTTTGATCGAATTTTTACCTGGAGCGATGTACATGTTGATGGGCGGCGCTATGTTAAGATCAATTTCGCCATTGATAATAATTCGCCCTACGACTTTGAGGTTCTGAAGAGCGCGTTTGAGCAACGTAAATTGGCTACTATCATTGCAGGAGCCAAACAATCTCACCATCCTAAGTCTCTCTATCCTGATCGAATTAGAACTATCGAATGGTTTCAGGCAAGCGCACCAAACGCTTTCGATCTTTATGGCGTAGGTTGGAATAGTGATTTATTTCCTAGCTACAGAGGAAAGGTGCAAGACAAACTGGCAACCCTATCCCAATATCGCTTTTCTATTTGTTATGAAAATGCCAAGCATATACCGGGCTATATTACCGAAAAATTGCTGGATTGTTTTCGTGCCGGAACGGTTCCAGTGTATGGTGGAGCGCCCAATATTGAACGCTGGATACCAAAGGACTGCTACATAGATATAGGTCAATTCCAGACCTACTTTCAGATGTATGAACATTTGGCATCCATGGATGCTGCCACGCATAGTGCTTATCTTGATCGCATCAGCAACTTTCTTGAAAGTGAGCAATCCTATCCATTTTCCACGGCATGCTTCATTTCCACGCTTACTGAGTTTATTGCCTGGGACGTACAAACCAGCCGTAATCAGATTCCACAGCTTTTGAGTTCAGCATCAATAGAGGCTACAAATTACTCAGGGGCAAGCTTGATTCAGAACCTGGATACCCTACATGTAGAAATAGAGACGTCACAACAACAAAAATCTGCATCTACTCTGGCGCGTCGTAAATCTTTTGAACAAGCAGGACGACCCGACCTGATTGTATACTTTACTTACGGTGAAGAATTGCCGGTATTTGTTCGTGCTCGAGCATTGTGGCAATTTTTTATTTCCCACTATCCTAATGTTCGAGCTATTTTCGTACGTGAAACAGAAAAACTGGAACGCGGCGAAGTTCAAGAAAACGGTTACGATTTGTTGATAGGAATTGGAGGTAATGAGTCACCTGAAACTCTTGAACGTAATGGTTATGCTGCTACGGGCATTTGGTCTGCAAATGAAAACAAACGCTGTATTTATCGACAAATGGCCATTTACGACTATCTGTTACGTACTCACGATAAACCCTTTTATGTCTATCAGGCCACTATCACTTCAGTAGTCGATTTTCGTGGTTTGTTCGCATTAATAGATTCTATGCCTACATCTGGTTGCTATGCCGGTATGCCCGGACGCTTGCAAACCCCAGTAGAATTAGAAGGATTGACTTTTGTGTGTGGAACTAACTCATTATTCTCGAGTGATATGCTGAAATTGATGCGTAATCGCTACGATCCTGGGCATGTCTATACCACATTACCTAATGACATTTGGCAGGCATTGATTCTTCAGGATTTTCAGCGCATTTCTATACCATTTTTTAGCTTTGTGAAACCGCGTAGCGATGTTGGTAAAAATAACATAGAGTTACTCACAAAACGCTTGTTACAAGAAGGTCACTTCCATTTTCGTGTCAAAACCACCAGTGCGGAAGCGGGTTACGCTTCCAGAGAAGACACCGATCCCTGGATTATGTTGATTGTCATGAAAGCCATTCTTGAAAGTCATCCTTCACCGCAAGCTAATCAACAACTGATAGATAAATTAGTTCAAAGTCTTGGGGCAGCCAATGGCAAGACTTTATCCGCTTTCAATGAGAATAACTTTTTTAACGTTCCACGCAATTTCCCTTTCAATGATCTTGAAGCTGAAATAATTTATCCTGATCTTGCCGACCGTCTTTAGACGCCTCAGTGACACTGATTTTTGTTTTAACTTGCAGAGTTTAAGTCGTTTCAATTAACTATAAGTATGAAAACTTAAACCTTATCCTTGCATAATTGGTATTGAGTAACGTCAACAACTAAGCGATTAATACTGTGCATTTTAAAACACAAAAATCACATTTTTTCCATGCTAAAACAAGCCAATTAAACCTACACCAACACATGTTTGGTAAATATTTCAAGGTCGACAAGCGGATTTCTTTACTAAAACAATCATCACGACTCGCTCAGTTTTTAAAAAACTGACATCAACTAACGCGAAGTAAAAACTAGCTAACTAAAACAAGTAAGCTTTCGTTAAAAAATCTATTTTAAATATCGCAAGTTTATACTCATGGCAAAGCCAATGCGGCCTTGCCATGAGTTATCCTATTAAGATTTACCGCCAGTAGTCAAAATACTCAGATCATTATGACCATGCATACCTGGTAAGGTGAGTGTGGTCGTCGTTACAACCCCTTGGTTAAGAACGCCTGCGTTAGCAATTGCATTACCATTAGCATCGAACATCTTCAGGGTATTCACTAAATCACCTAAGCTCGCTGATACCGGTGAAACTGCCAGTGATCCGCTTTCATTAGGCAGTCGATTCGGACTCGATGTGCCTGATCCAGCTGATTCTTCCTTAACAAAGGCAGTCATCACTTGCACTAACTCCTTAACTTGCGTCGTGAGAGCTTGACCACTACCGCCTTTACTGGTTAATGCGGCTATCTCAGTCGGTACTAATGCAACTGCCTGTGCTGATCCTAACACACTCACTTGATTGGTACTTAGTGCCGCAACCTGACTGGTCGTTAAGACAGCTACTTGCGTTGAAGTTAGACCATTAGCTATTTCATTGGTAGTCAATGCAGCAATTTGCGTAGTAGTCAAACTGCGAATATCTGTCGTAGTCAGGCTTGCAAACTGCGCAGTATTAAGCGCTGTTACTTGTGCTGTTGTCAAACTGACAATGTCAGCAGTTGTTAAGGCTCTTATCTGCTCCGTACTCAAACTCGCAATTTGACTAGTTGTCAAACTTGAGATTGATTGATTTGCATAGTTCACCAAGGAAACATCACCCATTTTAAAGGTTTTGCCTGTCACGGTCGTATAAGACGCTACCATCGTAATCCAGTTACCGTTATTCATCTCTGAAACAGCTGTTGAATCAAGATTTAGACTGGCTATACCTAGTGATGTTAAGGAATGTAACTGTCCATCGCTAGTCAATACCTTCAGACCGGAGAAACCCGTATCCTGATTGGTAATGACACCGTCGTGATTAGCATCCAGCGCAGCGAGTGCGGCAAAACCATCTGTAGCCGTTTGTCCATTAGGTAACACTGTTTTATTACCAAACAATTGGCTACCGTTAGTGATAGCCGTATCAGTAGGATCCCATACAAGTAATCCGCTGCCTGCTCCAACCCAGCCTGTATTGGTCGCTTGTCCAGAATTGTTTATATCAAACTTGACACCCGAACTAATACTTTGCGTATTGATGCCATTACCAGCCAAATCCAGCACTATCGGATCAGTCGCTGGAATCGCACCTATTTGAGAGGATGTCCAAGATTGAGTTTGAGTAGTGGTTAAAGTTTGATATTGCGAACTTGTCAGTACGGAAATTTCAGTCGTTGTCAATGCTGAAACCTCAGTCGATGTCAATGCCGCTATCTGACTTGTCGTTATGGCTATAAACTGACTAGTAGTCAAAGCGTCAATTTGGTCAGTGCTCAGTACAGAAACTTGTGCTGTAGTCAGTGACGCAACTTGTGCAGTGTTCAGAGAGGCAATTTGTACAGTGGTCAGGCCATTCGCGACTTCATTAGTACTTAAAGCTACAACTTGTGCTGTAGTCAACGACCTAATATCAGCCGTACTCAATGCGCTCAGTTGATCCGTGCTCAGTTTCACTAACTGACTAGTAGTCAAGGCTTGAGCCTGATTGGTAGTCAATATTGCTATCTGTGTAGTGGTCAGACCATTTGTCACTTCATTGGTCGTCAAAGCCGCTATTTGCGTCGTGCTCAGTGCTTGTATTTGCGCAGTGGTCAGACCATTAGCAATTTCGTCGGTGGTCAGCGCCGCGATTTGTGCCGTGGTCAGTGCGCGTACATCGGCAGTCGTCAATACTGCGATCTGATCTGTGGTCAGATTCACTAACTGACTGGTGGTCAAAGCACTGGCCTGACTGCTGGTCAACGCCGCTATTTGCGTGGTTGTTAAACCATTAGCCACTTGATTGGTGGTTAAGGCCGCAATTTGCGCCGTACTTAATGCGTGCAGATCAGCAGTGCTAACAGCCGCTATTTGATCGGTGGTCAGACTGATCAGCTGACTGGTGGTCAGCGCAGCCACTTGTAAAGTGGTTAGCGCCGCTATCAGGTCAGTACTCAGGCCATTGGCGATTTCTTTGGTGGTCAAGGCTGCGATTTGCGTGCTAGTCAAGACTTGTATTTGCGCAGTGGTTAGACCATTAGAAATTTCATCCGTCGTCAGCGCCGCTATTTGCGCGGTGGTCAGCGCTCGTACATCCGCGGTATTCAACGCCGCAATCTGATCAGTCGTCAGGTTCACCAACTGGCTGGTCGTCAATGCCGCTACCTGACTGCTGGTCAGTACTGCAATTTGATCGGTGGTTAAGCCATTCGCCACTTGATTGGTGGTCAAGGCGGCTATTTGCGCCGTGGTCAAATTACGTACATCCGCAGTACTCAACACCGCGACTTGATCGGTGGTCAGACTGATCAACTGGCTGGTGGTCAGCGCAGGTACTTGTACCGTGGTCAGTGCCGCTATCAGATCGGTGGTCAGACCATTGGCTATTTCTTTGGTGGTCAATGCCGCGATTTGCGTACTGGTCAACGCTTGTATTTGCGCAGTGGTTAGGCCATTAGCAATTTCATTGGTGGTCAGTGTAGCTATTTGCGCCGTGGTCAACGCTCTGACATCCGCCGTGCTCAATGCAGCGATTTGATCGGTACTCAAGTTAACCAACTGACTGGTGGTCAGCGCAACCACTTGCGCACTGTTCAGTGCGGCAATTTGGTCGGTGCTCAGGCCATTCGTCACTTGATTGGTGGTCAATGCAGCGAGTTGCAGCGTGGTGAGGGCGCGTACATCGGCAGTACTTAAGGATGACAACTGATCCGTACTCAAGCTGACTAACTGACTGGTCGTCAAACTGGTGAGCTGATTGGTGGTCAATGCCGCTATTTGCGCTGTACTCAGACCATTGGCAATTTCTTTAGTGGTTAAGGCCGCTATTTGCGTCGTGCTCAGTGCTTGTATTTGCGCAGTGGTCAGACCATTGGCAATTTCGTCGGTGGTCAGCGCCGCGATTTGTGCCGTGGTCAGTGCGCGTACATCGGCAGTCGTCAATACTGCGATCTGATCTGTGGTCAGATTCACTAACTGACTGGTGGTCAAAGCACTGGCCTGACTGCTGGTCAACGCCGCTATTTGCGTGGTTGTTAAACCATTAGCCACTTGATTGGTGGTTAAGGCCGCAATTTGCGCCGTACTTAATGCGTGCAGATCAGCAGTGCTAACAGCCGCTATTTGATCGGTGGTCAGACTGATCAGCTGACTGGTGGTCAGCGCAGCCACTTGTAAAGTGGTTAGCGCCGCTATCAGGTCAGTACTCAGGCCATTGGCGATTTCTTTGGTGGTCAAGGCTGCGATTTGCGTGCTAGTCAAGACTTGTATTTGCGCAGTGGTTAGACCATTAGAAATTTCATCCGTCGTCAGCGCCGCTATTTGCGCGGTGGTCAGCGCTCGTACATCCGCGGTATTCAACGCCGCAATCTGATCAGTCGTCAGGTTCACCAACTGGCTGGTCGTCAATGCCGCTACCTGACTGCTGGTCAGTACTGCAATTTGATCGGTGGTTAAGCCATTCGCCACTTGATTGGTGGTCAAGGCGGCTATTTGCGCCGTGGTCAAATTACGTACATCCGCAGTACTCAACACCGCGACTTGATCGGTGGTCAGACTGATCAACTGGCTGGTGGTCAGCGCAGGTACTTGTACCGTGGTCAGTGCCGCTATCAGATCGGTGGTCAGACCATTGGCTATTTCTTTGGTGGTCAATGCCGCGATTTGCGTACTGGTCAACGCTTGTATTTGCGCAGTGGTTAGGCCATTAGCAATTTCATTGGTGGTCAGTGTAGCTATTTGCGCCGTGGTCAACGCTCTGACATCCGCCGTGCTCAATGCAGCGATTTGATCGGTACTCAAGTTAACCAACTGACTGGTGGTCAGCGCAACCACTTGCGCACTGTTCAGTGCGGCAATTTGGTCGGTGCTCAGGCCATTCGTCACTTGATTGGTGGTCAATGCAGCGAGTTGCAGCGTGGTGAGGGCGCGTACATCGGCAGTACTTAAGGATGACAACTGATCCGTACTCAAGCTGACTAACTGACTGGTCGTCAAACTGGTGAGCTGATTGGTGGTCAATGCCGCTATTTGCGCTGTACTCAGACCATTGGCAATTTCTTTAGTGGTTAAGGCCGCTATTTGCGTCGTGCTCAGTGCTTGTATTTGCGCAGTGGTCAGACCATTGGCGATTTCGTCGGTGGTCAGCGCCGCGATTTGTGCCGTGGTCAGTGCGCGTACATCGGCAGTCGTCAATACTGCGATCTGATCTGTGGTCAGATTCACTAACTGACTGGTGGTCAAAGCACTGGCCTGACTGCTGGTCAACGCCGCTATTTG
Organism: Methylomonas sp. AM2-LC; assembly: GCF_039904985.1. Taxonomy (NCBI): domain Bacteria; kingdom Pseudomonadati; phylum Pseudomonadota; class Gammaproteobacteria; order Methylococcales; family Methylococcaceae; genus Methylomonas; species Methylomonas sp. AM2-LC. The sequence goes on along the minus strand of NZ_CP157005.1, from coordinate 1,063,111 downwards.
CGTGGTTGTTAAACCATTAGCCACTTGATTGGTGGTTAAGGCCGCAATTTGCGCCGTACTTAATGCGTGCAGATCAGCAGTGCTAACAGCCGCTATTTGATCGGTGGTCAGACTGATCAGCTGACTGGTGGTCAGCGCAGCCACTTGTAAAGTGGTTAGCGCCGCTATCAGGTCAGTACTCAGGCCATTGGCGATTTCTTTGGTGGTCAAGGCTGCGATTTGCGTGCTAGTCAAGACTTGTATTTGCGCAGTGGTTAGACCATTAGAAATTTCATCCGTCGTCAGCGCCGCTATTTGCGCGGTGGTCAGCGCTCGTACATCCGCGGTATTCAACGCCGCAATCTGATCAGTCGTCAGGTTCACCAACTGGCTGGTCGTCAATGCCGCTACCTGACTGCTGGTCAGTACTGCAATTTGATCGGTGGTTAAGCCATTCGCCACTTGATTGGTGGTCAAGGCGGCTATTTGCGCCGTGGTCAAATTACGTACATCCGCAGTACTCAACACCGCGACTTGATCGGTGGTCAGACTGATCAACTGGCTGGTGGTCAGCGCAGGTACTTGTACCGTGGTCAGTGCCGCTATCAGATCGGTGGTCAGACCATTGGCTATTTCTTTGGTGGTCAATGCCGCGATTTGCGTACTGGTCAACGCTTGTATTTGCGCAGTGGTTAGGCCATTAGCAATTTCATTGGTGGTCAGTGTAGCTATTTGCGCCGTGGTCAACGCTCTGACATCCGCCGTGCTCAATGCAGCGATTTGATCGGTACTCAAGTTAACCAACTGACTGGTGGTCAGCGCAACCACTTGCGCACTGTTCAGTGCGGCAATTTGGTCGGTGCTCAGGCCATTCGTCACTTGATTGGTGGTCAATGCAGCGAGTTGCAGCGTGGTGAGGGCGCGTACATCGGCAGTACTTAAGGATGACAACTGATCCGTACTCAAGCTGACTAACTGACTGGTCGTCAAACTGGTGAGCTGATTGGTGGTCAATGCCGCTATTTGCGCTGTACTCAGACCATTGGCAATTTCTTTAGTGGTTAAGGCCGCTATTTGCGTCGTGCTCAGTGCTTGTATTTGCGCAGTGGTCAGACCATTGGCAATTTCGTCGGTGGTCAGCGCCGCGATTTGTGCCGTGGTCAGTGCGCGTACATCGGCAGTCGTCAATACTGCGATCTGATCTGTGGTCAGATTCACTAACTGACTGGTGGTCAAAGCACTGGCCTGACTGCTGGTCAACGCCGCTATTTGCGTGGTTGTTAAACCATTAGCCACTTGATTGGTGGTTAAGGCCGCAATTTGCGCCGTACTTAATGCGTGCAGATCAGCAGTGCTAACAGCCGCTATTTGATCGGTGGTCAGACTGATCAGCTGACTGGTGGTCAGCGCAGCCACTTGTAAAGTGGTTAGCGCCGCTATCAGGTCAGTACTCAGGCCATTGGCGATTTCTTTGGTGGTCAAGGCTGCGATTTGCGTGCTAGTCAAGACTTGTATTTGCGCAGTGGTTAGACCATTAGAAATTTCATCCGTCGTCAGCGCCGCTATTTGCGCGGTGGTCAGCGCTCGTACATCCGCGGTATTCAACGCCGCAATCTGATCAGTCGTCAGGTTCACCAACTGGCTGGTCGTCAATGCCGCTACCTGACTGCTGGTCAGTACTGCAATTTGATCGGTGGTTAAGCCATTCGCCACTTGATTGGTGGTCAAGGCGGCTATTTGCGCCGTGGTCAAATTACGTACATCCGCAGTACTCAACACCGCGACTTGATCGGTGGTCAGACTGATCAACTGGCTGGTGGTCAGCGCAGGTACTTGTACCGTGGTCAGTGCCGCTATCAGATCGGTGGTCAGACCATTGGCTATTTCTTTGGTGGTCAATGCCGCGATTTGCGTACTGGTCAACGCTTGTATTTGCGCAGTGGTTAGGCCATTAGCAATTTCATTGGTGGTCAGTGTAGCTATTTGCGCCGTGGTCAACGCTCTGACATCCGCCGTGCTCAATGCAGCGATTTGATCGGTACTCAAGTTAACCAACTGACTGGTGGTCAGCGCAACCACTTGCGCACTGTTCAGTGCGGCAATTTGGTCGGTGCTCAGGCCATTCGTCACTTGATTGGTGGTCAATGCAGCGAGTTGCAGCGTGGTGAGGGCGCGTACATCGGCAGTACTTAAGGATGACAACTGATCCGTACTCAAGCTGACTAACTGACTGGTCGTCAAACTGGTGAGCTGATTGGTGGTCAATGCCGCTATTTGCGCTGTACTCAGACCATTGGCAATTTCTTTAGTGGTTAAGGCCGCTATTTGCGTCGTGCTCAGTGCTTGTATTTGCGCAGTGGTCAGACCATTGGCAATTTCGTCGGTGGTCAGCGCCGCGATTTGTGCCGTGGTCAGTGCGCGTACATCGGCAGTCGTCAATACTGCGATCTGATCTGTGGTCAGATTCACTAACTGACTGGTGGTCAAAGCACTGGCCTGACTGCTGGTCAACGCCGCTATTTGCGTGGTTGTTAAACCATTAGCCACTTGATTGGTGGTTAAGGCCGCAATTTGCGCCGTACTTAATGCGTGCAGATCAGCAGTGCTAACAGCCGCTATTTGATCGGTGGTCAGACTGATCAGCTGACTGGTGGTCAGCGCAGCCACTTGTAAAGTGGTTAGCGCCGCTATCAGGTCAGTACTCAGGCCATTGGCGATTTCTTTGGTGGTCAAGGCTGCGATTTGCGTGCTAGTCAAGACTTGTATTTGCGCAGTGGTTAGACCATTAGAAATTTCATCCGTCGTCAGCGCCGCTATTTGCGCGGTGGTCAGCGCTCGTACATCCGCGGTATTCAACGCCGCAATCTGATCAGTCGTCAGGTTCACCAACTGGCTGGTCGTCAATGCCGCTACCTGACTGCTGGTCAGTACTGCAATTTGATCGGTGGTTAAGCCATTCGCCACTTGATTGGTGGTCAAGGCGGCTATTTGCGCCGTGGTCAAATTACGTACATCCGCAGTACTCAACACCGCGACTTGATCGGTGGTCAGACTGATCAACTGGCTGGTGGTCAGCGCAGGTACTTGTACCGTGGTCAGTGCCGCTATCAGATCGGTGGTCAGACCATTGGCTATTTCTTTGGTGGTCAATGCCGCGATTTGCGTACTGGTCAACGCTTGTATTTGCGCAGTGGTTAGGCCATTAGCAATTTCATTGGTGGTCAGTGTAGCTATTTGCGCCGTGGTCAACGCTCTGACATCCGCCGTGCTCAATGCAGCGATTTGATCGGTACTCAAGTTAACCAACTGACTGGTGGTCAGCGCAACCACTTGCGCACTGTTCAGTGCGGCAATTTGGTCGGTGCTCAGGCCATTCGTCACTTGATTGGTGGTCAATGCAGCGAGTTGCAGCGTGGTGAGGGCGCGTACATCGGCAGTACTTAAGGATGACAACTGATCCGTACTCAAGCTGACTAACTGACTGGTCGTCAAACTGGTGAGCTGATTGGTGGTCAATGCCGCTATTTGCGCTGTACTCAGACCATTGGCAATTTCTTTAGTGGTTAAGGCCGCTATTTGCGTCGTGCTCAGTGCTTGTATTTGCGCAGTGGTCAGACCATTGGCAATTTCGTCGGTGGTCAGCGCCGCGATTTGTGCCGTGGTCAGTGCGCGTACATCGGCAGTCGTCAATACTGCGATCTGATCTGTGGTCAGATTCACTAACTGACTGGTGGTCAAAGCACTGGCCTGACTGCTGGTCAACGCCGCTATTTGCGTGGTTGTTAAACCATTAGCCACTTGATTGGTGGTTAAGGCCGCAATTTGCGCCGTACTTAATGCGTGCAGATCAGCAGTGCTAACAGCCGCTATTTGATCGGTGGTCAGACTGATCAGCTGACTGGTGGTCAGCGCAGCCACTTGTAAAGTGGTTAGCGCCGCTATCAGGTCAGTACTCAGGCCATTGGCGATTTCTTTGGTGGTCAAGGCTGCGATTTGCGTGCTAGTCAAGACTTGTATTTGCGCAGTGGTTAGACCATTAGAAATTTCATCCGTCGTCAGCGCCGCTATTTGCGCGGTGGTCAGCGCTCGTACATCCGCGGTATTCAACGCCGCAATCTGATCAGTCGTCAGGTTCACCAACTGGCTGGTCGTCAATGCCGCTACCTGACTGCTGGTCAGTACTGCAATTTGATCGGTGGTTAAGCCATTCGCCACTTGATTGGTGGTCAAGGCGGCTATTTGCGCCGTGGTCAAATTACGTACATCCGCAGTACTCAACACCGCGACTTGATCGGTGGTCAGACTGATCAACTGGCTGGTGGTCAGCGCAGGTACTTGTACCGTGGTCAGTGCCGCTATCAGATCGGTGGTCAGACCATTGGCTATTTCTTTGGTGGTCAATGCCGCGATTTGCGTACTGGTCAACGCTTGTATTTGCGCAGTGGTTAGGCCATTAGCAATTTCATTGGTGGTCAGTGTAGCTATTTGCGCCGTGGTCAACGCTCTGACATCCGCCGTGCTCAATGCAGCGATTTGATCGGTACTCAAGTTAACCAACTGACTGGTGGTCAGCGCAACCACTTGCGCACTGTTCAGTGCGGCAATTTGGTCGGTGCTCAGGCCATTCGTCACTTGATTGGTGGTCAATGCAGCGAGTTGCAGCGTGGTGAGGGCGCGTACATCGGCAGTACTTAAGGATGACAACTGATCCGTACTCAAGCTGACTAACTGACTGGTCGTCAAACTGGTGAGCTGATTGGTGGTCAATGCCGCTATTTGCGCTGTACTCAGACCATTGGCAATTTCTTTAGTGGTTAAGGCCGCTATTTGCGTCGTGCTCAGTGCTTGTATTTGCGCAGTGGTCAGACCATTGGCAATTTCGTCGGTGGTCAGCGCCGCGATTTGTGCCGTGGTCAGTGCGCGTACATCGGCAGTCGTCAATACTGCGATCTGATCTGTGGTCAGATTCACTAACTGACTGGTGGTCAAAGCACTGGCCTGACTGCTGGTCAACGCCGCTATTTGCGTGGTTGTTAAACCATTAGCCACTTGATTGGTGGTTAAGGCCGCAATTTGCGCCGTACTTAATGCGTGCAGATCAGCAGTGCTAACAGCCGCTATTTGATCGGTGGTCAGACTGATCAGCTGACTGGTGGTCAGCGCAGCCACTTGTAAAGTGGTTAGCGCCGCTATCAGGTCAGTACTCAGGCCATTGGCGATTTCTTTGGTGGTCAAGGCTGCGATTTGCGTGCTGGTCAACGCTTGTATTTGCGCAGTGGTTAGACCATTAGAAATTTCATCCGTCGTCAGCGCCGCTATTTGCAAAGTATTTAGCCCACGAACATTGGCAGTACTGAGAGCAGCAACCTGATCTGTACTTAAGTTAATTAATTGGCTGGTTGTCAAAGCGGCTAATTGTATGCTTGTCAAAGCAGCAATTTGTGCTGTTGTCAAACCATTCGCTATTTCATTAGTAGTTAAGGCAGCAATCTGAGCAGTAGTCAAAGCACGAACATCATTAGTACTCAATGATGAAAGCTGATCTGTAGTCAAGCTCACTAACTGGCTGGTTGTCAAGCTAGTCAGCTGATTGGTAGTCAGAGCAGCAATTTGCGCAGTAGTCAGTCCATTCGCCACTTCATTTGTGGTCAAAGCCGCGATTTGCGTACTGGTCAACGCTTGTATTTGCGCAGTGGTCAGACCATTAGCAATTTCAGAACTACTCAAACTCGCCACTTGTGCGGTAGTAAGAGCTCTTATATCAAGCGTACTTAATGCTGCTAACTGATCTGTGGTGAGGTTTACCACTTGACTGGTAGTCAAAGCTACGACCTGATTACTGGTTAATGCAGCAATTTGTGTTGTAGTTAGGCCATTTGCTACTTTATTGGTGGTCAACGCAGCGAGTTGCAACGTGGTTAGGGCGCGTACATCGGCAGTACTTAAGGATGACAACTGATCAGTACTCAAGCTGACTAACTGACTGGTAGTTAAACTGGTGAGCTGATTGGTGGTCAATGCAGCAATCTGCGCGGTAGTTAGCCCATTAGCCACATCATTAGTACTTAAAGCAGCTATTTGTGCTGTACTTAAAGCGGCAATTTGCGCAGTAGTAAAGCCATTCGCAATTTCATTAGTACTCAAAGCGGCTACTTGCGCTGTTGTCAGAGCGCGAACATCGGCAGTCGTCAACACTGCGATCTGATCAGTGGTCAGATTCACTAACTGACTGGTGGTCAAAGCACTGGCCTGACTGCTGGTCAACGCGGCTATTTGCGTGGTTGTTAAACCATTGGCCACTTGATTGGTGGTTAAGGCCGCAATTTGCGCCGTACTTAATGCTCGTAGATCAACAGTGCTAACAGCCGCTATTTGATCGGTGGTCAAACTGATCAATTGACTGGTGGTCAGCGCAGCCACTTGTAATGTAGTCAGTGCCGCTATCAGGTCAGTGCTCAGACCATTGGCTATTTCTTTGGTGGTCAAGGCTGCGATTTGCGTGCTGGTCAAGGCTTGAATTTGCGCAGTGGTCAGACCATTGGCTATTTCATCGGTGGTCAATGCTGCAATTTGTGCAGTTGTGAGCGCACGTATATCTGTGGTAGTCAATGAGGCAATCTGATCTGTACCAAGATTAATCAGCTGATTGGTAGTCAAGGCTGCTGCCTGGTTGCTAGTAAGAGCTGCAATCTGCATCGTTGTCAGGCCATTTGCCACATCATTAGTGGTTAAGGCCGCAATTTGCGCAGTAGTCAATGCTCGCAAGGCGGTTGTGCTCAACGATGACAATTGATCAGTACTCAGGCTCACTAACTGATTAGTCGTCAAACTGGTTAGCTGACTACTAGTTAAGGCAGCAATCTGAGTTGTAGTTAGACCATTTGCAATTTCATTAGTCGTCAAAGCGGCAATTTGTGTAGTGGTTAATGCTGCAATCTGTGCAGTACTGAGACCATTCGCAATTTCGTTGGTTGTTAATGATGCAATTTGGGCTGTAGTCAGTGCACGTAGTTCAGCTGTACTCATTACAATCAATTGATCTGCAGTAAATGCAGTCAAATTTGCCAATTGGCTAGTAGTCAAGGCAGCGATTTGTGTAGTCGTCAACGCGGCTATTTGTGTCGTGGTTAGACCGTTAGCAATTTCATTGGTGGTTAAAGCCTGAATTTGTGAGGTTGTTAATGCTCTTAGAGCTTGAGTATTCAAAACAGCCAACTGGTTAGTGGTCAAATTAATCAGCTGGGCTGTCGTTAAGGCAGGAACTTGAATACTTGTTAAAGCAGCTATTTGTGTCGTTGATAGACCATTCGCTATTTCATTAGTAGTCAGAGCGGCAATTTGCGTAGAAGTTAAGGCGACAATCTGTGCCGAAGTTAAACCATTCGCTATTTCATTAGTAGTCAGAGCGGCAATTTGCGCTGTAGTCAGACTATGCACATCCGTGGTTGTAAGCGCAATGATTTGATCCGTAGTCAAATTAGCTACTTGACTGGTGGTTAAGGCTGCTGCCTGACTACTGGTGAGTGCAGCAATTTGTGCAGTAGTTAAACCATTGGCAATTTGATTGGTAGTCAACGCGGCAATTTGCGCAGTACTTAAAGCGCGTAAGTCTGCTGTACTCAGCCCAGCTAATTGGTCTGTAGTAAGAGACATCAACTGACTGCTGGTTAAACCCGGTACCTGTGAACTGGTGATGGCTGCAATTTGTGCAGTTGATAAACCGTTGGCAATTTCATTAGTGGTTAAAGCCGCAATTTGAGTTGTGGTTAAAGCCGCAATTTGTGCGGTGGTCAAACCATTTGCAATTTGATCAGTTGTTAGCGCCGCAAATTGAGCGGTGGTCAATGCACGTAGTAAAGAAGTCGTTAATGATGCTACCTGATCAGTACTTAGTTTAATCAACTGACTGGTGGTAAGAGCGCTGGCCTGACTGCTAGTTAGCGCTGCAATTTGCGCCGTAGTCAAACCACTGGCGATTTCATTGGTGGTTAAGGCAGCAATTTGCGCAGTACTTAAAGCGCGTAAGTCTGCTGTACTCAACACTGCTATTTGATCGGTAGTCAGTGACACCAATTGACTGGTGGTTAAAGCAGCTACTTGTGCGCTGGTAATGGCAGCGATTTGTGCAGTTGACAATCCATTAGCAATTTCGTTGGTGGTTAAGGCGGCAATTTGCGTAGTAGTCAAGGCCGCAATTTGCGCCGTAGTTAGGCCATTCGCAACTTCATTGGTCGTCAGTGCAGCGATTTGCGCGGTGGTCAAAGCACGTAGCACCGAAGTACTCAATGCCGCAACCTGATCGGTAGTCAGTTTTATTAACTGACTGGTTGTCAAAGCGGCTATCTGGTTGCTTGTCAGTGCTGCAAATTGTGAGCTCGTTAAGCCATTGGCAATTTCATTGGTGGTCAGAGCTGCAATTTGCGTAGTCGTTAAAGCCCGTAAGTCTCCCGTACTCAGCACCGCTATCTGATCCGTAGTCAGAGTAGTCAACTGACTGGTGGTTAAAGCGGACACTTGTACGCTAGTAATCGCTGCAATTTGCGCAGTTGACAATCCATTGGCGATTTCATTAGTCGTTAATGCTGCAATTTGCGTAGTAGTCAATGCCGCAATTTGCGCCGTAGTAAGACCATTGGCGATTTCATCGGTTGTTAGAGCCGCAATTTGGGCGGTAGTTAAAGCGCGCACAACCGAAGTACTCAATGCAGCAATCTGATCGGTAGTCAACTTGACTAACTGACTGGTGGTCAAAGCCGCTGCTTGAGTGCTAGTTAATGCCGCAACTTGCGCGGTAGTCAAACCGTTGGCGATTTCGTTGGTGGTCAAAGCGGCAATTTGCGCAGTACTTAAAGCGCGTAAGTCTGCTGTACTCAACACTGCTATTTGATCCGTAGTCAGTGACACCAATTGACTGGTGGTTAAAGCCGCTACCTGTGTGCTGGTAATGGCTGCAATTTGTGCAGTTGACAAGCCATTGGCAATTTCATTAGTGGTTAAGGCTGCAATTTGCGTAGTAGTCAAGGCTGCAATTTGCGCACTGGTCAGGCCATTTCCTATTTCATCGGTGGTTAGAGCCGCAATTTGGGCGGTGGTCATCGCACGAACAACCGAGGTGCTCAATGCTGCAACCTGATCGGTCGTCAGTTTAATGAGCTGACTGGTCGTCAAAGCAGCTACCTGATTGCTGGTCAATGCCGCAATTTGTGCAGTAGTCAAACCATTGGCAATTTCATTGGTGGTTAAGGCAGCAATTTGCGCAGTACTTAAAGCGCGTAAGTCTGCTGTACTCAGTACGGCTATTTGATCGGTAGTCAGTGACACCAATTGACTGGTGGTTAAAGCAGGTACCTGTACACTGGTAATGGCTGCGATTTGTGCCGTTGACAGACCATTAGCAATTTCGTTGGTGGTTAAGGCGGCAATTTGTGCTGTCGTTAACGCGGCAATTTGTGCCGTAGTTAGGCCATTGGCAACCTCATCAGTCGTCAAGGCTGCGAATTGCGCTGTGGTTAAAGCACGAATTAAAGCGGTGCTCAATACGGCAACCTGGTCGGTAGTCAATTTGACTAACTGACTGGTGGTCAAGGCACTGGCCTGATTGCTGGTCAATGCGGCTATTTGCGTGGTGGTCAAACCGTTGGCAATTTGGTTGGTCGTAAAAGCAGCAATTTGGTTAGTGGTTAAAGCGCGTAAGTCTCCGCTACTCAGCACCGCGATCTGATCTGTAGTCAGCGTAATTAACTGACTGGTGGTTAAGGCAGGTGCTTGCACACTGGTAATCGCCGCTATTTGCGCGGTTGATAAACCATTGGCGATTTCGTTGGTGGTTAAGGCGGCAATTTGCGTGGTGGTCAAAGCTGCAATTTGCGCAGTGGTCAAACCATTGGTTATTTCATCGGTCGTCAACGCTGCAAATTGTGCAGTGGTTAAGGCGCGTATAACCGAAGTACTCAATGCAGCAATCTGATCGGTAGTCAACTTGACTAACTGACTGGTGGTCAAAGCCGCTGCTTGAGTGCTAGTTAATGCCGCAACTTGCGCGGTAGTCAAACCGTTGGCGATTTCGTTGGTGGTCAAAGCGGCAATTTGCGCAGTACTTAAAGCGCGTAAGTCTGCTGTACTCAACACTGCTATTTGATCCGTAGCCAGTGACACCAATTGACTGGTGGTTAAAGCCGCTACCTGTGTGCTGGTAATGGCTGCAATTTGTGCAGTTGACAAGCCATTGGCAATTTCATTAGTGGTTAAGGCTGCAATTTGCGTAGTAGTCAAGGCTGCAATTTGCGCACTGGTCAGGCCATTTCCTATTTCATCGGTGGTTAGAGCCGCAATTTGGGCGGTGGTCATCGCACGAACAACCGAGGTGCTCAATGCTGCAACCTGATCGGTCGTCAGTTCAATGAGCTGACTGGTCGTCAAAGCAGCTACCTGATTGCTGGTCAATGCCGCAATTTGTGCAGTAGTCAAACCATTGGCAATTTCATTGGTGGTTAAGGCAGCAATTTGCGCAGTACTTAAAGCGCGTAAGTCTGCTGTACTCAGTACGGCTATTTGATCGGTAGTCAGTGACACCAATTGACTGGTGGTTAAAGCAGGTACCTGTACACTGGTAATGGCTGCGATTTGTGCCGTTGACAGACCATTAGCAATTTCGTTGGTGGTTAAGGCGGCAATTTGTGCTGTCGTTAACGCGGCAATTTGTGCCGTAGTTAGGCCATTGGCAACCTCATCAGTCGTCAAGGCTGCGAATTGCGCTGTGGTTAAAGCACGAATTAAAGCGGTGCTCAATACGGCAACCTGATCGGTAGTCAATTTGACTAACTGACTGGTGGTCAAGGCACTGGCCTGATTGCTGGTCAATGCGGCTATTTGCGTGGTGGTCAAGCCGTTGGCAATTTGGTTGGTCGTTAAAGCGGCAATTTGGTTGGTGGTTAAAGCGCGTAAATCTCCGCTACTCAGCACCGCGATCTGATCTGTAGTCAGCGTAATTAACTGACTGGTGGTTAAGGCAGGTGCTTGCACACTGGTAATCGCCGCTATTTGCGCGGTTGATAAACCATTGGCGATTTCGTTGGTGGTTAAGGCGGCAATTTGCGTGGTGGTCAAAGCTGCAATTTGCGCAGTGGTCAAACCATTGGTTATTTCATCGGTCGTCAACGCTGCAAATTGTGCAGTGGTTAAGGCGCGTATAACCGAAGTACTCAATGCAGCAATCTGATCGGTAGTCAACTTGACTAACTGACTGGTGGTCAAAGCCGCTGCCTGATTACTGGTCAGCGCGGCAATCTGCGCAGTCGTCAAACCATTCGCTACTTCATTGGTGGTCAATGCTGCAATTTGCGCAGTCGTCAAAGAGCGCACATCTGTGGTGCTTAGCGATGATAGCTGATCAGTAGTTAGACTTACTAACTGACTAGTACTTAATGCGATAAGTTGACTACTAGTGAGCGCAGCAATTTGTGCAGTGGACAAGCCATTGGCTATTTCATTGGTGGTTAAGGCGGCAATTTGCGTTGTTGTCAAAACCTGAATTTGAGCAGTAGTCAAACCATTTGCCACTTGATCTGTTGTCAAAGCAGCGACTTGTGCGGTGGTCAAACTACGTATGTCTGAGGTATTTAATACTGCTATTTGATCGGTAGTTAATTTAACTAACTGGCTGGTAGTCAATGCTGCAACCTGACTGCTAGTGAGTGCAGCAATTTGCGCTGTTGTTAAACCGTTAGCAATTTCATTAGTCGTTAACGCGGCAATTTGAGTCGTACTCAAAGCGCGCAGATCACCGGTACTCAATACAGCCAATTGATCTGTAGTTAGAGATACCAACTGACTAGTGGTTAAGGCAGGTACCTGAATACTGGTTAAAGCGGCGATCTGAGTTGTTGACAGACCGTTGGCAATTTCATTGGTGGTTAAAGCCGCAATTTGCGCGGTGGTTAAAGCCGCAATTTGTGCTGAAGTTAAGCCATTAGCAATTTCATTGGTAGTTAGCGCTGCGAACTGTGCAGTAGTTAAAGCACGCAACACAGATGTACTCAACGCGGCAACCTGATCCGTAGTCAGTTTAATTAATTGGCTAGTCGTCAAAGCCGCTGCCTGACTGCTAGTTAATGCTGCAACTTGTGCAGTCGTCAAACCATTGGCAATTTCATTAGTGGTTAAGGCCGCAATTTGCGTAGTCGTTAATGCACGTAGGTCTCCGGTACTTAACACAGCCAATTGGTCTGTGGTCAGAGCCACTAACTGACTAGTCGTTAAGGCGGGTACCTGTACACTGGTAATGGCAGCGATTTGTGCCGTTGAAAGACCATTGGCGATTTCGTTGGTGGTTAAGGCCGCAATTTGCGTGGTGGTCAAAGCCGCAATTTGCGCAGTGGTCAAACCATTGGTTATTTCATCGGTCGTCAACGCTGCAAATTGTGCAGTGGTTAAGGCGCGCACTACCGAAGTACTTAATGCAGCAATCTGATCGGTAGTCAACTTGACTAACTGACTGGTGGTCAAAGCCGCTGCCTGATTACTGGTCAGCGCGGCAATCTGCGCAGTCGTCAAACCATTCGCTACTTCATTGGTGGTCAATGCTGCAATTTGCGCAGTCGTCAAGGAGCGCACATCGGTGGTGCTTAGCGATGATAGCTGATCGGTAGTCAGACTTACTAACTGACTAGTACTTAATGCGATAAGTTGACTACTAGTGAGCGCAGCAATTTGTGCAGTGGACAAGCCATTGGCTATTTCATTGGTGGTTAAGGCGGCAATTTGCGTTGTTGTCAAAACCTGAATTTGAGCAGTAGTCAAACCATTTGCCACTTGATCTGTTGTCAAAGCAGCGACTTGTGCGGTGGTCAAACTACGTATGTCTGAGGTATTTAATACTGCTATTTGATCGGTAGTTAATTTAACTAACTGGCTGGTAGTCAATGCTGCAACCTGACTGCTAGTGAGTGCAGCAATTTGCGCTGTTGTTAAACCGTTAGCAATTTCATTAGTCGTTAACGCGGCAATTTGAGTCGTACTCAAAGCGCGCAGATCACCGGTACTTAATACAGCCAATTGATCTGTAGTTAGAGATACCAACTGGCTAGTGGTTAAGGCAGGTACCTGGATACTGGTTAAAGCGGCGATCTGAGTTGTTGACAGACCGTTGGCAATTTCATTGGTGGTTAAAGCCGCAATTTGCGTAGTAGTCAAGGCCGCAATTTGTGTACTGGTAAGGCCATTTGCTATTTCATCGGTAGTCAACGCTGCAAACTGCGCAGTAGTTAAAGCACGCAGTACTGACGTGCTCAAAGCAGCCACCTGATCGGTAGTCAATTTAATTAGCTGACTAGTTGTCAACGCCGAGGCTTGGCTGCTGGTTAGAGCCGCAATTTGTGAGGAGGTTAGTCCATTTGCCACTTCATTAGTGGTCAAAGCTGCAATTTGTGCAGTGGTTAAAGCACGTACATCAGTAGTGCTCAATGATGATAACTGATCGGTAGTTAGATTTACTAATTGACTAGTATTCAATGCAATAAGTTGACTACTGGTTAAGGCCGCAACTTGACTAGTTGATAAACCTTTGGCAATTTGATTGGTGGTGAGAGCTGCAATTTGCGTCGTAGTCAAAACGGCTATTTGTGCCGTCGTCAGACCATTTGCCACCTGATCAGTAGTTAAGGCGGCTATTTGCGCGGTAGTCAAATTACGAAAATCTGTGGTATTTAATGCTGCAACCTGATCCGTAGTCAATTTAACTAACTGACTAGTGGTTAATGATGCCGCTTGACTGCTGGTGAGCGCTGCGACTTGCGTAGTTGTCAAACCGTTGGCAATTTCATTGGTCGTTAACGCCGCAATTTGCGCAGTCGTTAATACACGTAGGTCTGAGGTACTTAACGCAGCCAATTGATCTGTGGTCAGTGAAACTAACTGATTAGTCGTTAAAGCAGGAACCTGAGCACTGGTCAGCGCTGCAATTTGGGCGGTGGTTAAACCATTGGCAATTTCATTGGTGGTTAAGGCAGCAATCTGCGCGCTAGTCAAAACGGCAATTTGTGCAGTCGTTAAACCATTAGCGATTTGATTAGTAGTCAAAGCTGCAATTTGGGCAGTACTGAGAGCGCGCACATCAGTCGTATTTAGTACCGCCACTTGATCAGTACTCAGATTGATTAACTGGCTGGTAGTCAAGGCTGCTGCCTGACTACTGGTCAATGCTGTAATCTGCAAAGTGGTTAAACCATTTGCCACTTCATTAGTAGTTAAAGCCGCAATTTGCGCGGTGCTCAAAGCACGCACATCGGAGGTACTCAAAGAGGATAATTGATCGGTGGTCAAATTAACTAACTGACTGGTGGTTAGGCTGATTAACTGATTACTGGTTAACGCGCCGATTTGCGCGGTGGATAAACCTTTGGCAATTTGATTAGTCGTTAAAGCCGCAATTTGCGTAGTAGTCAATGCGACTATTTGCGCGGTGGTCAAGCCACTCGCTATTTCATCGGTAGTCAAAGCAGCTATCTGAGCCGTAGTCAAACTACGTATATCTGTAGTGTTTAGGGCTGCTATCTGATCTGTGGTTAATTTGATCAACTGACTGGTGGTTAATGATGCCGCCTGACTACTGGTGAGCGCTGCGACTTGCGTAGTTGTCAAACCATTCGCAATTTCATTGGTCGTTAACGCAGCAATTTGCGAGGTACTTAATGCGCGTAGGTCAGTTGTACTAATCGCCGCTACCTGATCTGTAGTCAGACTCAGTAATTGACTGGTGGTTAGGGCCGCAATCTGAGTACTGGTTAATGCCGCGATTTGAGCAGTAGTTAAGCCATTCGCAATTTCATTGGTGGTTAAGGCCGCGATTTGAGCGGTGGTCAAAACTGCTATTTGTGTGCTGGTCAAGCCGTTGGCAATCTGATCGGTAGTCAAAGCTGCAATTTGCGCAGTGGTCAAATTACGAAAGTCTGATGTGCTTAGCGCTGCCACTTGGTCAGTACTCAAGTTAATTAACTGGTTGGTAGTCAGTGCCGCCGCCTGATTACTGGTCAGCACGGCAATTTGTGTTGTGGTTAGACCATTAATTACTTGATCAGTGGTCAAGGCGGCAATTTGTTTAGTAGTAAGCGCTCGTATATCAGCTGTATTTAAAACTGCCAATTGATCGGTGGTTAAAAATGGCATTTGAGTCGTTGTCAGTCCATTTGCAATATCATTAGTTGTGAGTGCGGCAATTTGTGTAGTGGTTAGTGCTCGTAAATCGTTTGTAGTAATAGCTGCAACCTGGTCTGTAAGCAAGACCGATATTTGCTGGGTGGTGAAGTTCATGATCTGCGCTGTTGTCAATCCAGCGATCTGTTTTGTAGATACATTGCCAAGCTGAGCAGTGGTTATGCTCGGAATTTGCGCAGTTGTATAACCGTCAATAATAAAATTGCTTGCCATGCCATCACCTATTCAATTTTGATTTTTTTTCCTTTAATGCAGGACCTTTCCCGACACTAAACTTAAAATATGCTTACTTCCAAAAAACATCACAATTCCCTGTGAGCAGGGAGTCCGGTCTACTATTACCAAAGATTTTTAGCTATTAAAGTATAATTCAATAAAATTATTAAATATGTTAATACGCTCACACACACCTCATACAAGCCAAGGTGACAACAAAAAACAAACCCATAAAAACAAACACTTAAATAAAAAAATACCAATAACATCTATAACGATGTTTTTTCTAAAAATATGAGCTAGCCCACAAAAGCATAATTACATCACTTGATTTTTATTGACTAGCAAATGCAATGTTAACCATTGCTTTAGCTTGCACATTGTTTCAATAATTGAAAACATCAAACACTGCAATGCAATTATTTACGGCTAATTGCTAGAAATACAGGCGTTGTTAACAAATGCGTCCACAGCCAGAAAACCAACATTCGTCGCCACACAACGCTTAACAACTAAACGAAAAGCAAGGAATATAGAAAGCTTTCGGCTTATTAACCAAGATCTTTAGCTGATATGCTGACGATATTAAAAAACTGTGAACGGAGTCACAGGGATTTGGGATGATTGCCAATTACCCACCAACAACACCTCTATTAATTCTGGCGTTAGTTTTAGTTTGGTAATTAAACTTATTTAATGAGAGAAGAATTCAATTCTAAAGGGGTAGCTTATTCAATTAATCCCGACTAGATAATGATTAATTTGCTGTAAATCCTGTTCACTCAAGCTTCCGGATGCCTCTTTTAATTTCACGCCTTCGATTAGATAATCGTAACGACTTCGCGCATAGTCACTTTTAATTCTATATAAATTACGCTGCGCAGTTACCACATCCACCATAGTGCGGGTACCAATTTTAAAACCCGCCTCAACCGCCTCAACCGCCATTTCTGCAGATTTAATGGTTGCTTCCAAGGCTTTAATTTTACTGATATTGGATACCACACCCCGATAGGCATCTTTTACTTGCCGACCAACTGAACGCCTTAACTTGATTAAATCTTCGAGCGCTGCCTCGTATTCATGTGTGTATTGACGCGTACGAGAAGAAATTACTCCACCTTCGTAGATAGACACATTCATTTGTAATAGCACGCTTTCGTAATCGCCCCTATAACCGTAAACACTGCCATTGTTAATGTTAGTGTATTGACCGATTATATCCAGAGTTGGAATATGCTTTGCTTGTTGTATTTCAATACTTTTACGCACGTATTCAGACTGATTCAGCTGGGCAATAATGGAAAAGTTATTACTATCCGCCGCATCAGACCATATGGCAATATCTTCTGGAACTGGTTGAGGCAATGGAATTAAGCCTTGAAGTTCTCTTAATTCGGTGGGGTTATCCCCAATGACTTCGCGTAATGCTTCTTTACTGTTATCAAGTTTTTTTTGCGCTTCAATTTCGCCAGCAACGGATCGATCAAAACCAGCTTGGGCTTCATACACATCGGTAATAGCAACTGTGCCCACCTCAAAACGTTGCTTGGCTTGAGCCAATTGTTCAGCAAGCGCTAATTTTTCTGCCGTACTATATTTGAATTCATCCTGAGCAGCCAATACATTGAAGTAAGCCTCTGCGGTGCGGCGGATTAAGTTCTGACTTTTCGCCTGTAATTGCGCTTCACTTTGCGCAATTTTATTGTCACTTTGTTCAAGCTGTACCCAATGATCCCAGTGGAAAACGGGCATTTTCAGGTTAAACACCACTTGCGCATTGGTATAGTGTTGATTAGTAGTGCCCAAAAAGCTATTTACACTTTGTTGATTTACACCATCACTACCCACCAGAGTCAGGTTAGGTAACATTTGCGCGATGCTTTGATCTTTGGTCTCAGCAGTAGCCTGATTTCTAAACTCAGTCGCTCTTATATCAGGATCATTACTTTTGGCAAGCGCGTAGGTTTCCAGCAAATCCTGGGCAAAACCAATTTTCAAGGGAATTAGCGCAATTAAAAATGTGAATAAAAGTTTTCTCATTTTAAAATTTATTGATTTATCACGGCAAGGGCTATAAGTTTTGCTAAACTTCTACACGTTAAACAAACACAAGAGCTTACGGCTCGTGTATCGACTCATTCAGACCTTTAGTAATCGGCCAGATAAGATAAGAAATCACAGAACGTTTTCCTACGACTATTTCTGCACTTAAGGTCATACCTGGTAGCAATCTTGCTTTTGCAGTCATATTTTTGAGCGGTGTAGTACCCAAATCAATCCGACTTAGATAATACGCATCAATACCTGATCCGGCTGATTCACGACGAAAAGCGTCTTCGCTAATGGTACGCACTTTACCTTCCAGCGCGCCATGACGTTGAAATGGATAGGAATCAATTTTTATCTTGGCGGTATCATCTAATGCGATGTAGCCAATATCTAAGGAATCGACTTGCACTTCTGCTTCCAGAGCGGCATCCAGAGGCACTAGAGTAAACAACGGTTCTGCCGCTCTGGCCACCGAACCAATAGAAAGTTTAGCTATATCCAATACCACGGCATTAACCGGGGAAGATAATTTTACCAATCTATTGCGTTTTTCTGCTTTTAACAACTGCTCCTTTAACTCGTTGCTCTCACGCTCAGTCGCCAGCAGATCTTCCATTATTTTTTGTCTCCAACCTTTATCGAACATGGACTTTTCGGCTTCTAAAGCGGCTAATTCACTTTTTAACTCATGTTCCCGGTTTTTGGCCAATTGCAAATCTCGCTCCACTTCCAGACGCTTTTGCTGTGACTCCAACATTTGCAAACGCGCACCATACTGTTTACTGAGCAAACTATTTTGCATGGCCTCAATTTCTTGAATGGGTTTAAGCTTGGTTGCCAACGCTTGTTGGTCGTGAAAATTGGTTGAAATAGTCGCATGCAATTGGGCAATTTTCTCAAGCAAATGCTTTTGCTGGGCTTTATAGTTGGCTTTACGCTCGGTATCTAATTGCGCCTGTAAGCGGCTGTCTGGATTATCTGGATTTTCCCCCACATCCTTACCGCCCTCTAACTCCGCTTTGAGTCTTAGCATTTGTGTATTCAAACTTTCAAGACGAGTTTTTAGTTGCGATTGATCTGCTTCTGCAAAAGTAGGATCCAGCGTAGCCAGCTGCTCGCCCTTCTGCACAATTTGTCCAACTCTAACATCCAAAGTTTCTATAATTGCTGTTTCTAAGGGTTGCACGACAATATTTGGCAACGGGGTAACCAAGCGCCCTTTAGCCACTACTACACGATCTATTTGTGCAAAAATTGCCCAAACCAAAAAACAAATTAGCGCCAACAGTAATGCATACAAAGTAGTGCGGGCGAGCGGAGGCAATGGACTACGTTCAATTTCATCCGCATCAGGTAAAAATTCGATAACAGTAGTTTTGATGAATTGTTTTTTATCCATTTAGGTCATTACAGAGAAATTGATTGTTGGTTCCATAATTGTTGATAGGTATCACAACGCATTAACAACTCTTTGTGACTACCACTATCAATCAATTTACCCTGCTGCATGACCAAAATGGCATGCGCATTTACTAAAGTCGATAAACGATGTGAAATCATGATAACCGTTCTACCTACGGCTATACGCGACAAATTACGAATAAAAATTGCTTCGCTCTCAGGATCTAATGCGCTTGCCGCTTCATCCAGAATCAGGATACGTGGTTTTGAAAGTAATGCTCTGGCAATGGATAAGCGCTGCTTTTGTCCACCACTTAAATTAGAGGCGTTTTCTTCTAAAAAGCTATCATAGCCTTGTGGCAATCTTTCGATAAATTCATCCGCACCTGCCGCCTGTGCCACCGCCACAATTTCTTCAAAACTGGCACTGGGATTGGCAATGGCAATATTGTCACGAACCGTACCTCGAAACAGGAAGTTCTCTTGTAGAACCACACCAATTTGCCTCCGCAAATATGGCAATTCAAATTCCCGTGCATCAATTCCATCAAAACGAATAATACCTTCCTGAATGGGATATAAGCCTTGAATCAACTTGGTTAAAGTGGTTTTTCCTGAGCCGCTCCGACCAACGATACCAATCACTTTGCCTGCTGGAATCACGAAAGTAGCCCTATCCAGAGTTAATGAACTCGCTTCTGGATAACGGAACGCCACTTTATCAAAAGTAATTTCACCACCCAGATCCGCTCGTAAACCACCCACACCTATCCGGCCTTCGGGTACGGTATTCATAATTTTTCCTAGCATACGTACCGACAAGGCAGTTTGCTGATATTCATTGATGAGACCTACAATTTGTAATAGCGGCGAACTAACACGACTCGATAACATTTGAAAACCAATCAGCGCACCAACACTCATGGTGTTTTCGAATACATCTTGCGCACCAATGAAAATGATCATAATCGGTAACATCTTGCCAATAAACTCGGTAACAGCCCCACTAGAAAGGGTTAGTTTGCCCAAACGATAATGCATGGTAATGGCATCGGCAGAAATTTGATCCCAAATACGACGCTGTAAAGGCTCTACGGCTAAAGCTTTAACGGTGCGCATACCGTGTATGGTTTCAATTAATAATGATTGGCGCTTACCTTCAGCCGCATACAAAGCATCGAGCCTGCGGCGATAGGTAGGTAATACCATAGCAATAATTGCAACAATCACTAACGAGAACGCCAATACTATCATGGCCAATTTGACTGAATACGTGAACAGTATGGGCAAAAAAACCAACAAAGAGACCATATCCAGAAAAGAAAAAAACAAACGCCCTGTTAAAAAGTTGCGGATACTCTCCAACTGTTGCATATGTCGGGTAATGACACCAGCAGAAGTTGTTTCAAAATAATCGATGGGCAAGGACAGTAAATGTCCAAAGGTTCTTCTGGTAAGTCGCATATCGATTTTATTACTGGCGGCTAAGGTTAATAATTGCCGTAAAAAACCAAAAACAGCGTCGAATAACAAAGCAATGACCACACCTATGGTTAATGTCCAAAGGGTCGAAAGACTTTGGTGTACCAATACTTTATCTATTATTATCTGAAAATATATCGGCGTTGCCAGGGCTAAGAGCTGAATAGCCACGGCTGCAATGGCAATGTCTCTAAACGCGACTTTCTGTTTGAGAATTTCTGGAATAAACCAACGAAAGCCAAACGGTTGATTTAAATCGTCAATAGCATAATTGCGCTTTAAAAACACGACATCGCCATGCCACATTGCGCACCATTGCTCGCGATCTAAATAGTTTATTGAAGCACTAGTGGCAACTGGATCAAGAATAGCGACTTTATTATTATCATCTTTATTGACGCCGAGTATGATGACTCCCGCGCCATTTGACAAACGAGCCAGAATAGGAAAAACGCCAGTTTGAGCTAGTAACCCCTCCCAACTAAGCTTTGCCACTTTAGACTTTAAGCCAATTTCGGCCGCGATTCGTTGCAAGGCTCCAGAATTGGGTTCTTCTGCAGTCAATGCATAATCGTCAATAATTTGTTCGGGATTAATATTCAAGCCATGATGCTGGGCAATGGCTGTCAAACACTGAATAACCGAATGTTGAAATTTTTCTGACATGATTAATGACTACTATTAAACTACGCTAAGGAGAGATGAAAACTCCGCCATTCCCTGAGTGACACCCTGCCCTTCTCTATATTAAGAACAAGCGTCTAATTTATTAAGTCTAGGCTAAATAACCATTAAGTCGATGTTTGAGAGAAAATTTTTTATTGTTGTCATAAAAATCAGGATTCTACAGCAACCGCAAACCCGGCGGCAAAGCTTCACCAAACACCTGTTTTTCTTGTTGGGCATCCAACTGTGTAAACTCGGCCACCATGTCTTGCCAAGTGGCAGGTGCTTTAGTTTGCTTCAGTTTATCCAACACGCCTACCCTTAAAGCATCATCAATATCTCTAACTCTATCATCACAACGACGCGCCAATAAAGTGGCGGCGAACCCAGCTTGCGGCTGTTTTTTCCAATCCACCGTCAACAACTTCTGCAACCAAAGTGCAATAATTTCGGGAGAAATAACATCATGATTATTGGCATGAAACAAAATTCGCGCGCCAATACGACCTAGCGCCCACCAACTTTGCTCAGGTTCCCCCGCTTTTTCCAGGCGAGACAGCAGCCAACTACCCAATTGAATTTTATCTGTTATTGGCAAACGCTCCAAAACTGCCACCAGCAACACCATGTTTTCGTAACCGCGCATGTTTAATTGCTTAACCACAGCGGTTTGCCGTGCAGAAGCAGGATTAATAAATTTTGCTACATCATTAAATATTGTGCGTTGCGCCTCTGCGTGTAAACCACCTGCGACTCGTCTCCATAAGGTCCACCATTCTGTCCAATTTTGTTTTTCGTTAACAAATTGCAAACCGTCGGCATAAATTTTCCACAACTGTTCTATGCGCCAGTCGTCCAGAGGATAGCCGAATCCAGGCCTTAAACAGAATCCGGTTAAATTCAACCATAAACGTTCGTGAACTTCACTACGACGCCGATATTTACTGCCTTCTAGCAGTGCTGTAAACATTTCCCTTAGCAAAGGAGTTGACCATTCAGCTCGCGGCAGGCTCAATATTTTTTCCAGATCGGCCCGTAAAGTTTTGACCGCCTGTGGATCAACCTGCTTGGATTTTGCACCGTACACTGCCTGAATTTTTTCGATTACAGCTGGCAATTGAGCCGGCATGGCTTTGTTTTCTAAAATAGGCGCTTTTTTACGAATGTGAAACTCTACATCCCAACGCTGACTGGCATCAGCTATGGCGACACATTGCAAATGCAAAGTACCGATTTCAGTATAGGTAGCGACCAATTGCACCATGACTTCTGACTTTTGTTGCCCTTCTAAAGCCAACGCTAATGGCGGTAAACTGTGAAATCGTTCGTCATCCAATTCGACTATATCGCCAGTTTTATATTCGCCATCACCACTACTGGACAGCAAATGAAAACGGACAGGCTGTCCAACACGTAATGCAAACTGTTGCTCAACCAAGCGATTTTCTTGACCTTCTTCACTACCTTTTGGCAAAATACAAATGCCGCGTTTTACCTGATCGGCGTTATCAGCACTATCCACCAATAGAAAATAACTACGGGCGGCACCGCCACCAATTTTAATTTTCTGATGATGTCTTGCCAGTGCATAACTCACCGCACCGTAGGCTACTGCCAATTCTGGATGCTGATTATCCAGCAACAATGGCGGATCACTCTGCCAGCTTGCTAATAAATCCAACATCCTTTTTACCATGGCTGGACTGCGGAACACACCACCATTCAGCAATAAGGCATCAGGCACCATACCCTTACCTGCCAAGGCAGCTTCAGCGGTTTGTTTATGCCATTGCAAAAAAGCGGCAATATGTTTACTAATAGCTGGCTCAGCGGCATAGGGTAGACCGAATTCAACCATACCACTGCGTTTTTTATCGGGTAGCTCTTCTAAACCTGATAAGGGCAAAAAACCATCTAAAGCAATGCGTTGAACTTCTTCCCGACCAAGCACCGCACTGCGACTGCCACCTATCAAACGCGAACCAGCCCCCAACAGAGTAATTGTTACCTGTTCAGGCGCATCGGCTAACAATAGGTTTTCTTTAGCAACACGGCATTGTTCTATTAATTGCGATAGATCAGCGGCTGAGAGTTTTTTATCATTGTCGCGCAGACGATGCTCTAGCAAATGCGCCAGAGCCAGATCAATATTATCGCCACCCAGCATTAGATGATCACCTACACCTATTCTGGTTAACTGCGGCTCCGCGTTGCTATAGTCTATTTTGATTAATGTTAAATCGGTGGTGCCACCGCCTACATCGCATACCAATAGCAAGCGGCTACCCGCTAAACTACTTGCCACGCTACCCGCGTGTCGACGCAACCAGTCGTAACAAACGGCTTGCGGCTCTTCCAACAAGCGCACTTGGGTTAAGCCTGCTATTTTAGCTGCTTCCAAAGTTAAAGAGCGTGCTGATTCATCAAATGATGCAGGAACAGTAACAACTACCTGTTGCTGCGTGAGAGGCGCATGTGGAAAGCGTTGCTCCCAAACTGTACGAACATGACGTAAATAACTGGCACTGGCTGCTAAAGGCGATACCTTGAATACAGAAGCATCGCTTCCCCAAGGTAAAATGTCAGCACTAGGGTCTACCGCAGTATGCGACAACCAGCTTTTGGCACTGGTAACCAAGCGTCCTTGAGACTTGGCACCCAATACCCGTGCTGCTTCCCCAAGTATCGCTCCATCGTCAGACAATAGAAAACCAGTTTCGGCATTGATTTCGCCTTCTGCCGGATGATAGCGTACCGATGGCAGCAAAGGCCGTTCCGCAACCTCCCCCAAGGCGACCAATTGTGGAATGTTAAACAGTTGAATAGGCTGATCAGGAGCAGAAACATCCGTATACGCCACCACAGTATGCGATGTACCCAGATCAATTCCGACCAGATAGTTAGTACTCTTATTCAATTTATTCTGCTAATGGGTTTAGGTTTCAAGTGAAAAGTCGCTTGGGTTACGCTTTGTAGAGCCAATCCAAGCTAAACGAATCTCACACACTATATAACACATTGATTAGTTGAACTTTACTCTACTGAAAGTAGTATTTAAGTTTAGTGCTATTTGCATTTTGACTCACTTAAAAGAAGCCTAATGGTCTAATATCATAACTTACTAACATGTTTTTAATCTGCTGATAATGATCCAGCATCATCTTGTGATTTTCACGACCTACTCCCGATTTTTTATAGCCACCAAAGGCAGCATGTGCCGGATACTGGTGATAACAGTTTATCCAAACCCGTCCGGCCTGAATACCGCGCCCCATTCGATAAGCTCGGTTGCTATCGCGTGTCCAAACACCTGCTCCCAAACCAAACTGGGTATCATTGGCAATCGCCAATGCTTCTGCTTCGTCTTTAAATGTAGTGACTGAAATAACTGGACCAAAAATCTCTTCCTGAAAAATACGCATGGTATTAGTGCCTTTCAAAATAGTCGGCTCTATGTAATATCCCCCCTCAAAACCACTACCCAGTTTAGCAATTTCGCCACCTATTAACACTTCGGCACCTTCATCTTTACCGATTTGTACATAACTGAGAATTTTATCGAACTGCTGCTTGGAGGCTTGCGCACCTAACATGGTGTCGGTATCCAACGGATTGCCACGTTTAATTTTTTTAGCACGGGCGATGACTTTTTCTATAAAAGCATCATAGATAGATTCTTGCACCAACAATCGCGATGGACAGGTACAAACTTCACCCTGATTTAAAAACGCCAGAACGGCACCTTCAATACATTTATCAATATACGCATCTTCCTGATCCAAAACATCGGCAAAGAAGATATTAGGGGATTTACCACCCAGTTCAACAGTGGAAGGAATAATATTTTCTGCCGCACATTTTAAAATGTGCGCACCAATGGGCGTTGAACCAGTAAAGGCAATTTTAGCAATGCGAGTACTAGTGGCTAAAGCCTGACCCGCTTCCGAGCCAAAGCCATTCACAACATTCACAACACCAGCGGGTAGCAAATCGCCTATCACTTCCAGCAGTACCAATATGGAAGAGGGTGTTTGTTCGGCGGGCTTCATCACCACGCAATTGCCTGCAGCCAAGGCAGGAGCTAATTTCCAACAGGCCATCAATAACGGAAAATTCCACGGAATAATTTGCCCTACTACGCCAAGTGGTTCATGAAAATGGTAAGCTACTGTATGCTCATCAATTTCACCTATCGATCCTTCCTGGGCACGAATACAACCTGCAAAATAGCGAAAATGATCGATTGCCAAAGGCACATCCGCGGCCAAGGTTTCACGCACTGCTTTACCATTATCCCAAGCTTCGGCAACGGCTAACCTTTCCAGATTGGCTTCCATACGATCGGCAATTTTTAGCAACACATTAGAGCGCGCCATCACCGAAGTTTTACCCCATTGCTCTTTAGCAGCATGGGCAGCATCCAATGCCAGTTCTATATCTTCAGCACTGGAACGCGGAATTTCGCAAAATACCTTGCCGTTGACAGGACTTAAATTTTCAAAATAAAGTTTTTTTACCGGCTCTAGCCAGCGCCCACCTATATAATTACCATAACGTGCTTTAAAATTGACTTTACTATCCGTTTGATTGGGTTCGACAAAAAGCATTTTAATCTCCTCATTCTGGCTGTAGTGGATGAATAGACTATCTTACCATGCCCTGATTCAGCTTAACATAAAGCCCCAATAGCGCCGCCACACAAAAGCAGGTAACAGATTGTTTAAAAAAGACTTTAGAAAATACATTATAAACATTATGACAATGATATTAACTTTTTAGCAGCTATTTAGTGAGTAACAGCGGCTTTATCATATAATTTAGCTAGAAATCAGGCTGCACAGTAACCCTTAGCATCTTGTAATAATTTTTAACCTTGTCTTTTTCACCCTTTTAATATCAATGAAAATACTAATAGTTGGCAGCGGTGGTCGTGAACATGCTCTGGCCTGGAAAGTAAAACAATCTCAAAATGTACAAAGCATCTTTGTCGCCCCTGGCAATGCGGGTACTGAACTGGAAGCAGGCATCGATAATGTCTCTATTCAGGCTGACGATATTGACGGTTTGCTGAATTTCGCCCAAGCGCGGGAAATTGATCTTACCATTATTGGCCCAGAAGTACCTTTGGTAAAAGGCATAGTTGACCAATTTACTGCCGCAGGACTCCCCTGCTTTGGCCCCACTGCGCAAGCCGCGCAACTGGAAGGCTCTAAAGCGTATTGCAAAGATTTCATGGCCCGCCATGGCATACCCACAGCCGAATATCAAACTTTTACCGATGAAGCAGCAGCAATTGCCTACATACAACAAAAAGGTGCGCCTATTGTTGTCAAAGCCGATGGCCTGGCCGCCGGTAAAGGCGTAATCGTTGCGCTGAGTGAGCAACAGGCTATAGAAGCTGTACAAGATATGCTATCCGGTAATAGTTTTGGTGCTGCCGGACATCGGGTGGTGATCGAAGAATTTTTACAAGGCGAAGAAGCCAGCTTTATCGTGATTGCCGATGGCGAACACGCATTAGCCATGGCCACCTCGCAAGATCACAAAGCCCGCGACAATGGTGATACCGGCCCAAACACGGGTGGCATGGGTGCTTATTCCCCTGCCCCGATTGTTACTCCAGAGATTCACGACCGCGTCATGGCGGAAGTCATTTATCCTACCCTTCGAGGCATGCAGGCTGATGGTAACGAATACACTGGCTTTCTGTATGCGGGTTTAATGATCGGTAAAAACGGCAGCATCAAAGTTCTGGAATACAACTGCCGCTTTGGCGATCCGGAAACCCAGCCGATTATGTTACGCTTGCAGAGTGATCTGGTAGCCTTATGTCAGGCCGCCTTAGCAAAAAATCTGGACAAAATGAGCACCGACTGGGACCCACGCCCAGCATTAGGTGTGGTGATGGCAGCAGGCGGCTACCCTGATGATTATGCCAAAGGCCATGTGATTAGCGGTTTGCCAAAACAGGCTACGGCTGACAGCAAAGTTTTTCATGCAGGCACCCTTCAAAGCAAGGGCAATACGGTAACCAATGGCGGCAGAGTATT
Organism: Methylomonas sp. AM2-LC; assembly: GCF_039904985.1. NCBI lineage: Bacteria > Pseudomonadati > Pseudomonadota > Gammaproteobacteria > Methylococcales > Methylococcaceae > Methylomonas > Methylomonas sp. AM2-LC. Next base: position 1,036,055 of record NZ_CP157005.1, on the reverse strand, counting down.
ATGCGCTTGTGCTTTGGGTGAAACTATAGCCGATGCGCAGAATAAAGCTTATCAGCTTTGTCAGCAAATTGATTGGCAGGGTGTTTATTATCGGACGGATATTGGTTTTAAGGCGATTAATTAAAGTTTGGTCACTAATCACCATCAAAGTAAGCCGGCATTGGATGTGAACCCATAACAGGAGGCGCATCTATAGCGACAGCTACTCTTCACTTTGTGAAGTGCATAACAAGCCAATACGAAATCTCACTATTAAACAAAGAGAGTCTTCACCATTGTCAGTTTAAAAGTAGATGTGTGCACAGCCGATTACCCAGCATTGCCTAATGTTAGTGATCAAAGCTGGGATTAAAAGTTTATGTTTATATTTGTATAGTTAGCCACTTCGAAGCTGGGTTTCGTGACATCAACCCAGCCATGACTTTCAAGTATTCGATTACCAGCAATACACTACAAATTTTGGTTAACCATTAGAGGTACTTGTCTAAAAAAGGGAAGTTTTAGAATGTGGGTAGCGGCAAGTACCACGCCTGACTATTACGTGGCAGGTGCCCAAGACCCTGGGCGCGCTCAGCATTACCCTCTGGTGCCCCCGAAGAGGTGTCCTTCCCCACCACCTACTTTATAAATTACATGGATATTTTGTTTATTGCAAATAATGTATTGTTGTAACTCATTCGCACACACTCAATAGCCATGACACACTGACATCAAGCCTCAATCCCAATATCAAACGAAGTAAAATCAGATTCGTCCCCATAGATCCAAGACAAACGGGCGTTATTCGGCATTTCTATCTGCTTGGCAGAATATGCATCCAATATTGGTGCAATGTGGCGTACCGACCTAGGTGTGGTGTAAACGAAATAGCAGGCATTATCATCTGCCCAGCCACCAAACATGGCCATGCCTTTGGGGCCGTTTCTGGAAATATAGGCGGCTCGAAATGCGCCAAAGAAAATGGCCATTTCTCCCGATTCGTATTCCTGACGAGAGAGAGTGATGCGATACCAACTCATGGTTTTTGCAATTTTAAACATGCTTGTCACTAGAATCACCTCAATTTTCTACACACGCCGATTGTACTTGTTATATCGGGGATAAAAATAATGGCATGATATTAACACCAGAGCAGGTTTTGATCCAAGTTAGACTTTTTCTCAAACTGTATTGGTTTAGACCGACACCCGTATTCCGCTTCGCTTCATACAGGCTACATTTGTCGATAGACATAAAAAAAGCCCGGTTAGTTTTCTAACCGAGCTCTTTTTTACCTATCTATTACGGGTTCACACCCACTTTACTTAATAGCGGTAATGATCTGGCTTGTAAGGGCCTTCTACGGGTACATTGATGTAAGCGGCTTGATCGGCTGTCAATTCGGTTAAATGTACACCCAATTGTGCCAGATGCGAACGCGCCACTTTTTCGTCCAGCTTTTTAGGCAGGATATAAACTTTGTTTTCGTATTGCGCGGCGTTATTCCACAGTTCAATTTGTGCCAATACTTGATTACAAAATGAATTAGACATCACGAAACTAGGATGGCCAGTGGCACAACCCAAGTTTACCAAGCGACCTTCGGCTAACACGATAATGCGTTTACCATCAGGAAAAATCACATGATCCACTTGCGGTTTAATGTTTTCCCAGATGTATTGACGCAAACTGGCAATTTCGATTTCCGCATCGAAATGACCGATATTGCACACAATAGCTTGGTCGCGCATGGCCAACAGATGAGCATGCGTGATAATGCTAAAGTTACCGGTAGCGGTAACAAAGATATTAGCAATGGGTGCAGCTTCTTCCATAGTCACTACGCGATAACCTTCCATTGCGGCCTGTAAGGCGCAAATCGGGTCGATTTCGGTAATCCAAACTGTAGCACCTAAGCCACGCAAAGATTGCGCACAGCCTTTACCGACATCGCCATAACCGCAAACCACAGCAATTTTGCCTGCAATCATCACGTCAGTAGCGCGTTTAATGCCGTCAACCAAGGACTCTCTGCAACCGTAAAGATTGTCAAATTTTGACTTGGTTACCGAATCGTTCACATTGAAAGCCGGCACTTTTAAGGTACCTTTTTTCACCATGTCGTATAAGCGCAATACACCGGTGGTGGTTTCTTCAGACAGACCTTTAACATCGGCCATTAATTCTGGAAATTTTTGATGCATCATGACGGTAAGATCGCCACCATCGTCCAGTATCATATTCGGATGCCAGCCATTAGGGCCAACGATGGTTTGTTCAATACACCAATCAGCTTCAGCTTCTGTTTCACCTTTCCAGGCAAATACAGGGACACCCGCCTCTGCAATTGCAGCCGCGGCATGATCTTGGGTCGAAAAAATATTGCAGGATGACCAACGCACTTCGGCACCCAAAGCGGTTAGGGTTTCGATCAGCACTGCGGTCTGGATAGTCATATGCAGACAGCCTGCGATACGTGCGCCTTTTAAGGGTTTTGTAGCGCCAAATTCTTTGCGCAAAGCCATCAAACCCGGCATTTCTGTTTCTGCGATATTAATTTCCTTGCGGCCCCAGGCAGCTAGGCTTAAATCGGCAACTTTGTAATCGACCATGAATTATTCTCTCTAAATTAAATGCCAGCGGCTAATTTTAGCGCGTCGACTTTATCTGTTTTTTCCCAGGTAAAACCTATAGACTCGTTACGACCAAAATGACCGTAGGAGGCTGTTGGTTGATAAATTGGTTTCAACAAATCTAATTGTGCAATTAAACCTTTTGGACGCATGTCGAAATGTTCACGCACGATACTAACCAGACGCTGTTCTTCAATTTTACCGGTACCGAAAGTTTCAATAGTAATGGAGGTAGGTTCTGCCACACCAATTGCATAAGAAACCTGAATTTCACAACGTTCGGCCAAACCAGCCGCGACGATATTTTTTGCTACATAACGGCACATATAGGCAGCTGATCTATCCACTTTGGATGGATCTTTACCCGAAAATGCACCACCACCATGTCGCGCCATACCACCGTATGTATCCACGATAATTTTACGACCCGTTAATCCACAATCACCTACTGGGCCACCAATAATGAACTGGCCGGTGGGATTAATAAAATATTTGGTATCTTTGTGTAACCATTCTTTCGGTAAAACAGGCAGAATGATTTCATCCATTACTGCCTCTTCCAGTAGCTTACCACCAATTTCTGGAGAATGCTGGGTAGACAAAACAACGGCATCAATAGCCACTGGTTTATTATTTTCGTAACGGAAAGTTACCTGACTTTTTGCATCTGGGCGTAACCAGGTTAAGGTTTTGTTTTTGCGAACCTGCGCCTGTCTTTCTACCAGACGGTGTGCGTAGGTAATGGGGGCGGGCATAAAAACATCGGTTTCATTGCTGGCATAGCCAAACATTAAGCCCTGATCGCCAGCGCCTTGTTCGTGATTTTCTGACTCATCAACACCCATAGCGATGTCAGCTGATTGTTTACCAATGGCATTGAGAACTGCACAGGTTTTACCATCAAAACCCACTTCGCCATTATCGTAGCCAATATCGCAAACCACTTTTCTAACCAGTTCTTCGGTATCTACCCAGGCGTTGGTGGTAATTTCACCAGCCAGGATAACCATACCGGTTTTTACAAGCGTTTCGCAGGCAATTCTGGAACGTGGATCTTGAGCCAGTAAAGCATCCACTACAGCATCAGATATCTGATCTGCTAACTTATCGGGATGACCTTCAGATACGGATTCAGATGTAAACAGGTAGTTTTTATTCAAGGCAGTGTCCTCGTTCCAAAATAAAAATTGCGTCTATAAAAAAAGGCCGTATTGCAACGGCCTAAAACAGTGGTGGGCCCTGTAGGACTTGAACCTACGACCTGCCGATTATGAGTCGGAAGCTCTAACCAACTGAGCTAAGGGCCCTCTATCTATTAAATAATATAACGTTTATTCACCATCAAGAAAACATCTTAATTGTTCAGATCTTGACGGATGTCTTAATTTTCTTAATGCTTTGGCTTCAATCTGACGTATCCTTTCGCGGGTAACATCAAACTGTTTGCCTACTTCTTCCAAGGTATGATCGGTATTCATGTTAATACCAAAACGCATACGCAATACTTTTGCTTCTCTTGCAGTCAATCCCGCTAACACATTTTGGGTAGACTCACGTAGACCTGCAATTGTAGCAGATTCAACCGGTGAAAGCATCTTAGAATCTTCAATAAAATCGCCCAAATGCGAATCTTCATCATCACCAATGGGCGTTTCCATAGAAATAGGCTCTTTGGCAATTTTCAGCACTTTTCGAATTTTGTCTTCTGGCATTTCCATGCGTTCAGCTAATTCTTCGGGCGTCGCTTCTCTACCTAATTCTTGCAAAATCTGTCTGGAAACACGATTTAACTTGTTGATAGTTTCTATCATATGCACTGGAATACGTATGGTTCTGGCTTGATCCGCAATAGAACGCGTAATCGCCTGCCGTATCCACCATGTTGCATAGGTCGAAAACTTATAACCACGGCGATATTCGAATTTATCCACCGCTTTCATCAAACCAATATTACCTTCCTGTATAAGATCCAAAAATTGCAATCCACGGTTGGTGTATTTTTTTGCTATAGAAATAACCAAACGCAAGTTTGCTTCGATCATTTCTTTTTTAGCTCGTCTAGCTTTAGCTTCACCCAAGGTAATACTACGGCAAATACTTTTCAGTGTGACGATATTTAAACCATGTTTAGCTTCAATTTCGGCCAGTTTTTGCTGAGCAGAAACCACCTGAGCCTGATGTATCAGTAACACTTCAGCTTGATTTGGATGGCTCTCTACAAATTTGGCAAACCATTCGCTATTACTTTCATTTTCGGTAAAAGCATTCACAAACTCTTTACGTGGCACTTTAGCTTTTTTAACTACAGCGTCTAATACTTGTTTTTCCTGGTCACGAATAGCTATCACTAAATCATCAGACAGGTTAACCATTCTTTTTAGATATTGCGGTGTCCACTTCAATTCTGAAAACACTTCAGTTAACGCGTCAAAAGCCTTCTGCGATTTATCATGTGCATAGCCGTTCTTTTTAACAGCAGACATAACAGACTTCAGGGCTTTTCTAACTTGCTCAACTTTCAGCTTAACTTCTTCATAGTCAATCGCTCTAGCTTCTTCTTCAACCGCTTCATCAGTTGGCGCCTCATCCAGTTCAGGTGCGACTTCCAGCTCAACTTCAGTGAGATCTACAAAACCTAAGACCAGATCAGCCAGACGTAATCCGGACTCTTCGTCCTGTAAGGAATCAAAAGTATCCAGAAAAGAATCCACGATAAAACCGGAACGGGCAATGGCACTAACCACCTGCCGCTGTCCCTCTTCAATACGCTTGGCAATTTTTAATTCTTCTTCGCGGGTTAACAGCTCTACAGAACCCATTTCCCGCATATAAAGACGTACTGGATCGGTAGTACGTCCAAATTCGCTATCGACTGATGCCAGTGCCGCTACTTCCGCGACTTCTTCATCATCATCGGCAGTAACCACCGTATCAGAAGTAATCAGCGAATCGTCATCATCAGGTGCGACTTCGTAAACCTGAATACCCATATCATTGATCATGCCAATAATATCGTCAATTTGCTCAGGATCGATAATATCGCTAGGCAAATGATCGTTTACCTCGGCATAGGTTAGATAACCTTGCGCTTTGCCTTTGGCAATCAGTTGTTTAAGTTGGGATTGCTGTTGCTCTTGATTCATTCTTTACCCACAATACGTTTCAGCACCAAGCTCGGCAGAACCAAACATTATAATGGCATATTGCCATTTTGTCACCCCTGCTCAAGCTTTTCCGCCCATTTTATATTCTTGCATTTCTGCAGCCGTTAATTTTTCTCCGCGACCTACTTTTTCGATCAAAACATCCATTCTGCTGGTTTTAGCCTGCCTTATCAATTGTTCCAGCGCTCCGCAAAATTCACCTAACTCCCCCCCTTCCGGAAGATTCAACATCATTCCAATCAGGGCATTTACGGTTTTGTAATGCGGCGAATCTCGATAAAGCTCCAACAAAACCGCGCTGTTTTCTGGCTTTTTAAGTGCGATAAGCCGTAATGCATCTTGCAATAAATCCACCCCCGCAATTTGCATAGCATCAATATCCTCAGCAAAACCATCAATATGTTTGGCCAGATAGGGATATTGAAATAATAAGGCCATTATTCTGCGCATCAAGTTTGATCTGGGATTTTTTGCAGACAACACTTGCTTAGCAATCGACGTACGCATTAGTTTAGTCGGGTTTTCAGCAATATCCAGCAAGTGAGTACCCGACAATTCTCGCAAACGCGAAAACATCATGTCTCTAAAAAAACCCAACGGCATTTTTTCAAGTTGCGGTTTTGCAGTGACCAGAAATTGTGAACGCCCCTCTAAACTAGTTAGATTCAAATGACTGGCAATTTGTTCAAAAAAATAATCTGACAATACCTGCGCCTGACTAATACGTTCATTAAAACCCGCCAAACCCTCGCTTCTTATCAAAGAATCCGGATCTTGTCCCTGAGGCAACAACATTATTTTTATCTGCCGACCATCTTTCATACTGGGCAGAGCCGTTTCGGTTGCCTTCCACGCCGCCTGTCGCCCGGCTTGGTCTCCGTCAAAACAGAACACTAATTCACCAGAAAAACGGAACAATAAATCGATATGCGTCTTTGAAGTAGCGGTGCCTAATGCAGCAACCGCATTCATCACGCCATACTGAGCCAAGGCAATAACATCCATATAACCTTCAACTACTAATATTTGTGCTGGCTTATTGTTATTTGCTAAGAGCTCACAAACACCATACAACTCCTTGCCTTTTGAAAAAATTGCAGTTTCTGGAGAGTTTAAGTATTTTGGTAAGCTATCGCCCAGAACCCGCCCACCAAAACCGATGACTCGCTTACGCTTGTCGCGGATAGGGAACATGAGCCTGTTCCGAAATCGATCATAGACCTTACCATCTTCTTTCTGTACCAGCATTCCGGTATCGACCAGAGCTTTTTGATCAAATTGTGCTGCTAATGCACCCCAGTTATCGGGCGCATACCCTAAAGAAAAATCACGCGCAATTTCACCTGACACACCGCGCCGCTTAAGATAATCAATGGCCACTTTTCCTTCTGTATTACGCAATTGCTCTGCATAAAAGTTGGCAACCGCCTCTAAAACATCGTAAAGACTGGAAACATCTTGTTTTAAAGCGTACTCGGATTTATTGAAAGCTTCTCGCGGCACCTCGACGCCAACATAAGCCGCCAAATCTTCAACCGCCTCGACAAAATCCAGATGACTAAAATCCATTAGAAAGCTAATAGCATTACCACTGGCACCGCAACCGAAACAATGAAATGTCTGGCGATTACGATTGACGTTAAAACTGGGTGATTTTTCGGTATGAAACGGGCAACGGGCCACGAAATTGCTACCCGTTTTTTTGAGAGGGACATGCGAATCGATCAGATCGACAATATCGACCCGCACCAAGAGATCATCTATAAACTGCCGGGGAATTCTGCCGGAGGTCATTATACCGACAACAGAATTAAGCTACAAAACCGGCCTTAATCCTTGCACTTACCACAGCCATATCGGCTCGTCCCTGCATTTGCGGTTTTAACAAGGCCATAACACTACCCATTTCTTTGATTGACGTTGCGCCAGTTTCAGCAATCGCTTGAGTAACCATTGCGTCTATTTCTGCCTCAGTCAAGGGTAATGGCAAATAATGCTGAATAACCAGCACTTCTGCTTCTTCAATCTCTGCTAAATCTATCCGATTAGCATCTCGGAATTGTTTTATTGATTCCCGACGTTGTTTTAGCATTTTATCGAGAACAACAAGCACCCTGTCATCCTCTAGTTCAATGCGCTCATCAACTTCAATCTGCTTTATTGCAGCCAGAATCATGCGGATAACGCCCAACCTGGCTTTATCACCACTCTTCATTGATGCTTTCATATCGTCCTTGATACGTTCTTTTAATCCTTGCATTTTAAATAACCTTAAATTTGTGGACGACCACGACGCAGGTTTTTCAACGCATAACGTTCACGCGCCAATTTTTTCAAATGGCGTTTTACTGCTGCAGCGCCTTTACGTTTACGTTCTGTGGTTGGTTTTTCGTAAAACTCGCGACGACGCACTTCAGCCAGAACACCCGCTTTTTCACAGGCGCGTTTAAAGCGACGAATCGCTACGTCAAAATGTTCGTTTTCTTTAACTTTAATTGATGGCATTATCGATGATCCGATTTGTGTTAGTATTTTAATGATCAATCAGGCAATAACGCCTGTTGAAACGTTCAATTATACCCGCAAATTAATTTTTTCAAAAACTTAATGTACGTTTTAGGCATAGAAAGCTCTTGCGACGAGACTGCGGTCGCCATTTATCACCCCGAAAAAGGCTTGATTAGCCACTTATTATACAGCCAGGCGGACATGCATAGCGCCTATGGCGGCGTAGTTCCAGAGCTGGCCTCTCGCGACCATATTCGCAAACTAGTGCCATTGATACGACAAACATTACTGGAAAGCCAATTGTCCGCTTCCGATATTGTGGGTATTGCTTACACGGCTGGCCCAGGACTAATGGGATCACTGCTAGTAGGGGCCGCCACTGCGCGTAGTTTAGCCTGGGCCTGGCAGATTCCAGCCATAGCCGTACATCATATGGAAGGACATTTACTGGCTCCAATGCTGGAAGATAATCCACCCAGCTTCCCATTTGTAGCACTATTAATTTCCGGTGGACATACTTTACTGATTGAAGTACAAGGAATCGGTGATTACCAGCTACTGGGCGAATCACTCGATGATGCGGCCGGAGAGGCTTTCGACAAAACAGCAAAGCTATTGGGCCTTCCCTACCCTGGTGGCCCTGCATTGTCCGAACTTGCCAAACAAGGTCGTGAACGGTTTAAATTTCCGCGACCGATGACAGATAGGCCGGGCTTGGATTTCAGTTTTAGCGGATTAAAAACTTTTGCCTTAAACACGATCACTCAATTTGTAGAAAACCAGCAAGACAAAGCCGATGTTGCCTTCGCTTTTCAACAAGCCATGGCCGAAACCTTAAGTATTAAATGCAAACGAGCTCTTTTGCAAACTGGGCTCAATTCCTTGGTAATTGCTGGCGGGGTAAGCGCTAACCACGCCATACGCTCCAGTTTGACTAACATGGCAAAATCACAAGCATCGCAAATCTATTTTCCACGACCGGAGTTTTGCACCGACAATGGCGCTATGATCGCGTATACCGGCTGCCAGCGTTTATTAGCAGGAAACACCCAAAATCTGGAAATTTTTGCGCGGCCACGCTGGCCTATTAATGAATTGACTACCTGATGTTAAGTTTCTTGCCCAGCCAGTAATCGCTGAATATTGCTTTTATGCCGCCACAACAATATTAGCGATATCAGCATAAATGTGGCAACCAAATAAATATCGCCAACAATATACCAAACATAAACAGGTGTTAAACAAGCAGCGACCAAGGCTGACAATGAAGAAATCTTGCCAATTTTATACACCAAAAACCAGGTGCCTGAAACAGCCAGACCCAGTAACCAGTCAACCCCTAAAGTCACCCCAAAGGAAGTTGCCACTCCTTTTCCACCTTTAAATCCGAAAAACAGCGGATATAAATGCCCTAAAAATGCTGCAAACACCACCAGCGACAAGATCAAACTATCCACTGCCAAGACTTTAGCCAATAATACAGGCAATAAGCCTTTTATTGCATCGCCAAATAAAGTAATGGCCGCCGCTTTTTTTCCACCAATGCGCATAACATTTGTTGCACCTGGATTTCCAGAACCATTTTCCCTTGGATCACCCAAACCCATTAACTTACAGACAATAATTGCACTTGACACTGACCCGGTTAAATAGGCAACAGGCACTAGTAACCATTCCATCATCCACACACCCTCATATATTGAAAACTTGAACAGTCGAGATTTTTACTCGATACTGGTATATTTTGAATATCATAACCGGAAAGCAACAATGGATATCATCTTTTTAGGCGGGCTTGAAATCGAAACCGTCATTGGCATTTACGAGTGGGAACGCAACATAAAACAAAAAATCATACTCGATATAGAAATGGGCTTTGACATAAGAAAAGCCGCTGCAAGTGACGATATACAATTCGCATTAGATTACAAAAGTGTTTCTGATCGAATTATCAACTTTGTAGAACAGAGCGACTATTTTTTAGTAGAAACACTAATTGAAGAAATCGCTAACGTTTTACGCTCAGAATTTGAAATACCCTGGTTAAAAATAACTCTAAACAAAAAAGGGGCTATCAGCAGGGCTCAAGATGTTGGCATCATCATAGAACGTGGACAAAAATCGTTATGACCATTGGTTATATTAGTGTTGGTAGCAATATCGACAAAGAAACACATATTCCATCCAGCCTAATAGCGATGCAAAAACTATTTGGTCACTTAACTGTGTCCAGCGTTTATGAATCCACAGCAGTAGGCTTTATAGGCGACACTTTTCATAATCTAATTGTAAAGTTCGAATCGGAACTGGACGCCAAACAAGTGGCCAAGTTATTGCGCCAAATTGAACTTGATCATGGCCGTAGCCACTCAGCTCCAAAATTTTCATCCAGAACCTTAGATCTCGATTTGATATTATACGGCACACAAATCATTAGCGATGGCCGTCTGCAAATACCCAGGAATGAAATTGAATGCTATGCCTTTGTACTGGAACCTTTGGCAGAAATTGCCGCTAGTGAGTTGCACCCGGTAAGCCAACAAAGTTTCGGTACACTTTGGCAAAATTTCGACAAAGAACATTTAACCCAAAAAATAATATACCCGGCTTGGCTTTCAGATATATAAAGTGCGCCCACCATCAATAGTCAAGGTATGTCCGGTAATATAATCTGCATCAGCAATCAAAAACCTTACAGCTTTGGCAACATCATCTGCCTGCCCACAACGTTGCAGCGCCACCCGCTGCAATATTTGATTTTTTTCTGCCTCTGTAACCGTATGTTCTGGCCACAGAATAGCACCAGGGGCTATTGCATTCACCCGCACATCGGGCGCTAAATCTTTGGCTAGACAATGGGTCATCGCTAACAGTCCCGCTTTGCTAATACTGTATACCGGATAACCAGGCAATCCCTTTTCTGCATATATATCGGCTATATTGATGATACAACCGTGCCGTTTTGCCAAAAATGATGCCAAAGCCTGTGATAAAAAAAACGGCGCTTTTAAATTACTGCCGATCAAACTATCCCAGTTGGACTCGCTTACTGTACCTACAACGCCGGGGTTAAATTGCGCAGCATTGTTAACCAATACATCCAATCCTTGCCAACTATCGACGGCAAATTTTGCCAAGTTTTGCAAAGCTTGCATATCCTGCAAATCAGCTTGAAATAAAACTGCGGAATTTTCACGCTTGGCGTTTAACTCGGCATGTAACTGCTCAGCCAACTCGGCAGAGCTGTGATAATGCAAAATCAGATTACATCCTGCGTCATGAAGCACACGGGCACAGGCAGCGCCAATGCGCCGCGCTGCGCCGGTAATCAAAACATTTTTATGCATTCGAAAAATCTACTGTGTAGCAATACTTGCAATTAATTTCTTTCTGATCAGATAACACACCAACAATGAACAAACCACTGGTGACTGCGTTATTAGAAATTCCACTATCGAATGCTGTGAAACCATAGCAGCCAATGGCACGACTATCAGCATTTTGGCTAGCCACCAGGTTAACCAGTAACCAACCAGACCAATAATAGACCAGTTCAACAAAGGCCCTCCGTGATTTTTAGCCGTCAAATAAAACCAGATCAGCGTCAAAATTCCACATAATTTTGCCAGAAATAACATTATCCTCACCCCATAATTATTGTTTTTTTATTGTAATACCGCAGAATTAATGTAATCAAAAAGCCTCTAAACATCAACACTACAGAAACTGAATCAAACCTTAAACTTTCTTTAAAATCAACTCCAATACCAGTTTGCTACCGAAATAGGCCAGTAACAAGAGTACAAAGCCAATTAAAGTCCATTTAATTGCCGAATTTCCACGCCAACCATAACGCAATCGACCTATCAATAATGCAGAAAAAATAAACCAAGCAATAATGGATAATACCGTTTTATGCACTAAATGCTGAGCAAATAAATCATCAATAAACACAAAACCAGTTAGCAGCGAAACGGTCAGAAAAAACAAACCTGAAGCAATCATTTGAAACAATAAAGTTTCCATAGCCTGCAAAGGTGGTAGAGCTAACATCAGACGTTTTGGCTTATGACTACGTAATTGCTGCTCCTGAACAGCCAGTAAAATTGCTTGTAATGCGGCAATATTCAATAGACTAAAGGCAATAATAGAGGTAAAGATATGCGTACTCATTTCCCAGTTATGCGTAACCAGTGGATGATTTTTTTCTGGAAAGATCATATCAAACCCCAAAAGTATGGCCGCCAAGGGAAAAACGGCTATTCCCAACTTTTCAACAGGTTTATCCAGGGCAGCAAACAATAAAATAAACACAATAAACAAAGCTACCAGCGCCGCAGCATTAAAAAAACTAAAATTAAAATCATGGTGCTGCTGAAAGAGTAAAATAGTATACAGAGTGTGTAAACTTGCGCCCAACCACGCCATATACATTGATATACGGGGTTGCTTGCTATTGTTTAGCAACGCTTTCAGTGTCAGTGCAGAAGCACTGCAGTAACTTAAAACAGAGATTATGCCGACGAAAAGGTTGTTCATAATTTGGGTATAAGGAATAATCAAAAGGCGTAATGTTTTGCTTATGTTAAACTAACCAGCCAGATTGTTCTAACCCGTTTGTGTTAGCCCTTGTCAGCCTTGCTCATAGAATAAAAAAGACGCCGATATGTTCGATAATTTAACCGACCGCTTAAGCGGAACCCTTAAAAAACTTAAAGGCCATGGCCGCCTAACCGAAACCAATATAAAAGACTCCATGCGCGAAGTGCGAATGGCGCTTTTAGATGCTGACGTTGCCTTGCCAGTAGTCACTGACTTTATTGAACAAGTTACCCAGCGCGCCCTAGGCCAGGAAGTACAAACCAGCTTGTCACCCGGACAGGCATTGATCAAAGTCGTCCAAGCAGAACTTGTTAGAATGATGGGGTCTGCCAACGAAGAACTAAATTTACGTACCCAGCCACCTGCAATCATTTTAATGGCTGGATTACAGGGGGCGGGTAAAACCACTACTGTAGCCAAGTTGGGCCGACATCTTAAAGAAAAGAAAAAGAAAAAAGTCGGGGTAGTGAGTGTTGACATCTATCGCCCTGCTGCGATCAAACAATTACAAACATTGGCAGAGGACGTCGGTTTAAAGTTTTTCGAAAGCGATAATTCTGAAAATCCCATCGATATTGTTAAGCGCACCATCGATGCCGCCAAACGTCAATTTATAGATGTACTGATTGTTGATACTGCTGGTCGTCTGCACATTGACGATGAAATGATGGCAGAAATAAAAGCATTGCACGCAGCCATCAATCCTATAGAAACCCTGTTTGTAGTGGACAGCATGACAGGTCAGGACGCAGCCAACACCGCTAAAGCCTTTCATGACGCCTTACCTCTTACTGGTGTTATATTAACAAAAACCGATGGTGATGCACGTGGTGGCGCGGCATTGTCAATTCGTCAAATTACCGGAAAACCTATTAAATTTATGGGTGTCGGCGAAAAATCCGACGCTCTTGAACCATTCTATCCTGACCGACTGGCTTCACGTATTTTAGGTATGGGCGATGTATTATCGCTGATAGAAGATATTGAACAAAAAGTCGATCAGAAAAAAGCAGAACAACTGGCGAAAAAAATACAGAAAGGCAAATCTTTCGATCTTAACGACTTAAAAGATCAGCTTACTCAAATGCAAAACATGGGTGGTGTTGGCGCCATGATAGACAAATTGCCCGGCATGGGAGGCATACCCAAAGATATAAAAGAAAAAGTTAATGATAAAGATTTAGCTCGACAGATTGCTGTAATCAACTCCATGACCCTACAGGAAAGACGCTTTCCTGATTTGATTAAAGGCAGTAGAAAACAGCGAATAGCCACGGGTTGCGGTCAGGATTTACAGGATGTTAATAGAATTCTGAAGCAACATAAGATGATGGAAAAGATGATGAAAAAATTCAGCAAAGGCAATTTAGCCAATATGATGCGTGGCCTGCAAAGCAATATGCGCGGGATGCGAATGGGCTAATTGCAATTTATACTTCACTTATACGGAAAATCGCGTAGAATAAGCCGATTAAATTTTGGTTCAATGTTTTTTAAGGTATTCAAATGGTAAGCATTCGTTTGTCAAGAGGTGGCGCTAAAAACCGCCCTTTTTATCATGTTGTAGTTACAGACAGCAGAAGTAGTCGCGATGGTCGTTATATAGAGCGCGTAGGCTTTTTTAATCCTTTAGCACGCGGTGGCGAGCAAAGATTAGTTTTAGATTGTGAACGCGTCCAGTATTGGAAATCTAACGGTGCACAACCGACAGATAGCGTGGCAAGACTTATTAAAGACGCTAATAAAGCGGCTGCAGTTGCAACAGCAGCTTAAGAAGTTAGCCATTGCCAAGCGGTGATTTGCTAAAAGCCGGCGAGATTTCCGGTGTTTTTGGCGTAAAAGGCTGGGTAAAGATTTTTTCTTTTACTGATCCACGCGAGAATATCCTCCGATATTCACCGTGGATATTGCGAAAGAATGATCAAGAAAGGGAAATCAAGATAGTAAGCGGACAACGCCATGGGAACGTGGTCGTTGCAGAACTGGAAGGCATTGCTGACCGGGATGCCGCATTGGCACTCATGGGTTTTGAGATACTGATAAACCGGACGCAATTACCAAAACCCAATGACGATGAATATTATTGGACCGATTTAATTGGGCTTGAGGTTGAAACTGACAAGGGTATTAAACTTGGAAAAGTTGATCATTTGCTAGAAACAGGTGCCAATGATGTTTTAGTGGTTATTAATGGCAATACTGAGCGACTGATCCCCTTTTTACTAAAGCAGACAATTTTAGAAATAGACTTGCAAGCAAGAGTGATGCGAGTTGATTGGGACCCGGATTTCTGATTACGCCGATGCGTTTTGATGTTATCAGCCTTTTTCCTGACATGGTGCTAACTGCTGCTGCCTGTGGAGTAACTGGCAAAGCCATAGATCAAGGTATAGTCAATCTATCTGCCTGGAATCCTAGAGATTACACGCATGATAAACACCGTACCGTTGATGACAGGCCTTATGGTGGTGGCCCAGGCATGGTAATGAAATACCAGCCATTGCTTGATGCAGTTAATGCCGCAAGACGGCAAAACACAACTGGAAATAGTCGTGTGGTTTGTATGGGGCCGCAAGGTAAACCTATCAACCAACAGCTATTACAAAATGCGAGTAATCACCAACAATTAATTCTGGTTGCTGGTCGTTATGAAGGCATAGATGAACGCTTCATTGAAAACGTGTGCGATGAAGAATGGTCTTTGGGAGACTATGTTATAAGCGGCGGAGAACTGGCAGCATTAATTGTTATTGATGCAATCACCCGCTTAATTCCTGGTGTACTAGGTGATGAAGATTCTGCCAAACAAGATTCCTATGCGGACGGTTTATTGGACTGCCCGCATTACACGCGACCTGAACAGAGCGATTTAGGCAATGTTCCAGAAGTATTATTAGGTGGAAATCACGCCGAAATAAAACGCTGGCGCATGAAACAATCCTTAGGCCGAACATGGTTAAGACGCCCGGATTTGCTCAAAAATATAGAATTAAGTGCAGAGCAAAATGCTTTGCTGAAAGAATTTAAAACTGAAGTTGATACATTAGGGTGTGGTAATGAGTAAAATTATTGAAGAATTGGAAAATGCGCAGCTGAAAAACGATGTGCCGGATTTTGGACCGGGCGACACAGTCGTTGTACAAGTACGGGTAGTTGAAGGTACTCGTGAACGTTTGCAAGCATTTGAAGGCATTGTAATTGCTAAGCGTAATCGTGGATTAAACTCTGCATTTACCGTTAGAAAAATTTCTCATGGTGTAGGTGTAGAGCGTGTTTTCCAAACACACAGCCCTTCAGTTGGCAGCATTGAAGTTAAGCGTCGTGGTGACGTTCGTCGTGCAAAACTATACTATTTGCGCGATCTGACTGGTAAAGCGGCACGTATTAAAGAAAGACTTTCTTAATCGCTTACCCGGCTTACATCTCATATTGAATAAAAAAGGCGGCTCTATGCCGCCTTTTTTTGCTCAATACAGCTAAAGAATTTAACTTCATGCCTGAGTCAATTCGGATTATTGAGGCTTTTTTAAACATCTTATGGCTTGAGTTTGGTCTCAGCGATAATACTTTAGCGGCTTATGGCAGTGATCTTAAGCAGTTTTCCGCTTGGTTAAAAAGCAAACCATTGTTAGAAGCAAACGAGGCAGATATTTCTGCTTATTTGCAATTTCGACAAAAACAAGGCACCAGTAACCGCTCGGCAGCCAGATTATTATCCAGCCTGCGCAGATTTTACGGCTACTGCCTACGTGAACATAAAATCAGTATCGATCCTTCGCATCTAATTGATTCGCCACATCTAGGTCGCCCCTTGCCGGGTTCGTTATCAGAAGCAGACGTTGATTTGCTTTTAGACACACCTAATACCCTTAGTTTACTGGGTTTTAGAGACAAAACTATGCTGGAATTATTATATGCAACTGGATTACGTGTTTCCGAACTGGTAGACCTGACCTTTCAACAAATCAATTTTAGACAAGGCTGTGTCAGAATTAGTGGTAAAGGCGACAAAGAACGATTGGTACCTTTTGGAGAAGAGGCCTTGGAATGGCTGGAACGTTATACGGAAAACGCTCGACTAGCACTTCTGGGCAATAGACAAAGTGATTATTTGTTTGTAACCTCTCGTGGAAAGAATATGACAAGACAAGCCTTTTGGCATATTATCAAACGTTATGCAAAATTGGCTGGCATAGATCAGCATTTATCTCCCCATACTCTACGTCATGCATTTGCGACGCATTTGCTTAATCATGGCGCAGACTTACGGGCAGTACAAATGCTGTTGGGACATTCAGATTTATCAACCACCCAAATCTATACTCACATTGCCCAACAACGTATGAAAGAACTACATACTAAATATCACCCCAGAGGATAATTATGACATCATCGATTCATCCAACTGCATACATTGCAAGCACGGCCATTTTAGGTGAAAATGTAACCGTTGGCCCATTTGCAGTGATTGAAGAAGGAGCGTTGATAGGTAATCATTGCCAAATTGGTGCTCACGCCGTTATCCATGGACAAGTACGTATGGGTGAGAGTAATATATTACATCCTCATGCTGTATTGGGTGGACTACCTCAAGATCTGAGTTTTGATGCCAAAACTTTGTCGTGGCTGGAGATAGGTGACGGCAATGTATTCCGGGAAGGTTTTACTGCCCATCGAGCCACACAAGCCAATGGATCAACCCGTATAGGTTCAAATTGTTATTTTATGAATAACAGCCATGTTGCACATGATTGTACGGTAGGCAATAAAACAATTTTTGCCAATAATGTAGCGATTGGTGGCTTTGTTGAGATAGGCAGTCATGTGTTTATGGGCGGAGCAGTCGTGGTACATCAATTCTGTCGCATTGGCTCATATGCCATTGTACAAGGCACTACGGGCATTAATATGGATGTTATCCCTTATATGTTAATTGGTGGACGTCCAGCTAAACACTATCGTTTAAATATTGTCGGCTTAAGACGTGCAGGTATAGTAGGCGAAAACTATAAAGTACTTTCATCGGCTTTTAGGCTTTTGAAAAAAAAAGCCAGCTTGGACGCATTGCAATTAACGGAAGAAGTGCAATACTTAAAGGAGTGGCTTGCAGCAGACTCGAAACGAGGTTTGCATGGATTTATTGATATCAGTCAATAATTGATACGCTAAAGCTAACGAACACTATTTTTATATACCAGTAACTTGCGAAACCAACACAGTCATCTGCCATGAAAATTTACGTCATTGATAATACCGGGCAAATTCAACCAGAGTTGTTAATTTCGCAGCCTAGCGCCCGATTTTTTTCCGATGAAATACAAGCGGTCAATGCTGTAGATGAACAATCGCCGAACCTAATCTTGCTTCATTATCATGTACGAAACAAAGAAACAGCCCGCTATATAGATTTGTTACTGACCATAAGCCCGACTAGCGACATTATAGTATTGGGTGACAATCTGACAGAAGATCAAATCGTACATTGCCTATTACAAGGAGCCAAGGGCTATCAGAATGTTACAGATCTGGCAATTTACATTGACAAAATTATCAAGGTTATAGCAGAGGGTGAAGCTTGGATTAGCCGCCGCTTAACATCCTGCATGATGACCGCGATTCGTAAACAAAACAGCTTGGATAATAGCGATAGTTTTTATTTTTCTGGCGAGTATACTTTTTCAGCAACTCACCAAAAAAACTAAGGTTTAAGCATAATTTTGCTACAACAAAAATGCCTTAGCTAGAAAAAAAACAGCGTAATGCCATGATCATATAATGATGATCCAGAACGCCTGCGCTTTCTCTGACACTATGCATGGCCCACATCGGGTTGCCAACATCAACCGTGCGTATACCAAGCTTTGCTGAAGCAATAGGGCCTATCGTACTACCGCAGGGCAAATCACCACGGTGCGCATATTTTTGATAAGGTACACCAGCCTGTTCACAATAGGTAATGAATTGCGCCTCGGACTGGCAATCAGTTGCATAGCGATGATTAGCATTTGTTTTGATTACCGGCCCTTGATTTACAATAACTTTATGGTTTGATTCGTAAGCGGCTGGGTAGTTAGGCTGATAGGCGTGAGCCATATCGGCACTAATCATAAAACTATTAGCAAAAGTGCGTTGCTGCGCATCATTTTCTTTCGCAACTGCATTCACTATGCGGATTAAAACATCGGGCAGAAAACTACCTGCAGCCCCTTTCATGCTTTCACTACCAATTTCTTCATGATCAAAAAAGGCGCAAACTAAGCTATTATCGCTATTTAAAGTAGCCTCATCCAGCAGCGCGGTTAATCCAGCATGGCAGGAGGCCAGATTATCCAATTGACTATTAGCATAAAACGCCTGATCTACCCCCCAAAACACACCTTTCTGTGTATCATAGACATTCAGTTCCCAACTTAAAATACGTTCAGACCGAATACCTAAAGTCGTTGCCAACAAATCTTGTAAATACGTATCAGGTAATTGCTGCTGAATATAAGTGGCAATGATAGCCGCCAGTTCGCTTTGTTTGTTAAGCTTTAAACCTTCTTCATTCACCGCTCGATTCATATGGATAGCCAAATTGGGCAAGCGCAACAATACTTTTTCAAAATCTAATAAACGACAGTCAATACCACCATTGTCGTTGCGAAACGCCACCCGTCCGGCCAGACTTAAATCACGATCAGTAAAAGTTGCCAATATCGGCCCACCATAGACTTCAAGGGCCAAACGCAACAATTTATCGGTATGCAGTAATGGATTAGGTTTTAAGCGCAAGCCTGGGGAATCGGTATGCGCTCCCAAAATTTTAAAGCCTGTATCAAGCAAAGGCTGCTTACCTAATACGAATAGAACCAGCGAAGAATCATCACGCACGACATAATAGCGCCCGCCCTTGACTAAATTCCATGCCTCCGTTTCGTACAAACGCCGAAACTGGAACTTTTGTAAGCGAGTCTCTATGCTGGCGCAAACATGCCAAGGACTTGGACTGCTATCAATAAAACTCAATAAATCCTGACATTGTTGTTTTGCAATCATGGCTTTTCGTGCAAGGTTAAAGCAACTGAATTAATACAATATCTTAATCCGGTAGGTTGTGGTCCATCAGGAAAAACATGCCCCAGATGCGCATCGCAATGCTTACAGGTCACTTCAATGCGGCGCATACCATGACTTTTATCTTCTAGAAGATGGACATTCTCGGCATCGAGTATTTCCCAAAAACTCGGCCAACCGCAACCCGAATGAAACTTGTGCGAAGAGGAAAACAAAGCATGGCCGCAGCATACACAGTGGTAAATACCCTCTTGCGTGCAGTCGGTATATTTACCCGTAAAAGGAGGCTCAGTGCCTTTTTCCCTACACACATGAAATTGCTCAGGCGTGAGTTTAGTGCGCCAATCTTGTTCAGTTTCGGTCTGATCTGTCATGAGAAATTCAACGGGGGCTGTGACAAAAACGCCATTGTACGCGCTCAACTTTATCAATACAAAATGAGATATTGATCAGCACTCGTTTAAGAGCATAAGATCTAGGCAAGACAGCTGTTATAAGGTATTTTTTGATTAAGCTCTAGATTTTTTCGACTAACCAGCCGCCATTCCAGCACAAAACTTCCGCCCCACTTTTTTTCCAATCAGCCAGTACGAAACGGGTGGCATTTTGATTATCAAGCAGAAACTCATGCCGAGCCGGGCGATGAGTATGCCCATGAATCAAAATTCGGCATTGATACTGTTGCATGATAGTGGCCACTGTGTCCTGATTGACATCCATAATCTGCTGCGATTTGTTACGTTTGTGAAAATAACTGCGCAACCGATACCAGCGTGCAGCTAACAAGCGCACCCAAAGCGGTTTTGAAAGTATTTGCTGCTGCCATTCGCGGCTATGTGATTTAACTCGAAAAGCTTGATACGGCAAATCATCACTACACAACAAATCACCGTGCGTTAAGAGTATCGGCTCATCGATATTGATAACAGCGTACTCATCAAGCAAGGTAATACCTGCTTCTTTACAAAAATCGAAACCTAATAAAAAATCACGATTACCTTGCAGTAGATATATAGCGGTGCCTGAAGCGGCTAACTGTTTAAACGCTTTTTTAATAGCTGGATTGGGCGGCGTATTATCATCATCACCTACCCAGGCATCAAATAAATCGCCCAAAATATAGAGAGCCGCAGCTTTTATTGCACGTTGTTCTAAAAAATTCAGAAACAGACGGGTAATTTCAGTTTTTTCCAACGATAAATGCAGGTCTGATATAAAAAGAATTTCGGATTTTAAAGTCATGCGTTTATGTTGGTCGCAAAAAATATTCGTTTGTCTAAATTTCAGACCGGGATTAATGAGTATCTCATCATTTTAATATTGCATCGATAGCGTTAATAGTCCATTCACCCTATTCTGAATAAGGATGAACGGAGCTTTTATAACGACGTGGCAAAACCAAGAATAAACCAATACTCAGAATTATTGAACAATTTCAGCTTTTTCAATAACGATGTCTGTTTTAGGTACATCCTGATGTCCATTGCGATTGCCTGTAGCTTGTTTAGCCATGCTATCTGCAACATCCATACCTTCGACAACTTCTCCAAATACAGCATAACCCCAACCACTGGCAGTGGCGCTGGTGTAATCTAAAAAGCCATTGTCTTTATAGTTAATAAAGAACTGAGCCGTAGCAGAATTTGGATCGCTAGTACGCGCCATAGCCAAAGTGCCACGTTTATTTTTCAGACCATTGTCTGCTTCATTTTTAATGGGAGCATTGGTGGTTTTTTGTGCAAACGACTGATCAAAACCACCACCTTGTGCCATAAATCCGGGAATAATTCGATGAAAAATAGTGCCGTTATAAAACCCTTGTTTTACGTATTCGAGAAAATTTGCACTGGAAACAGGTGCTTTTTCGTCTTCCAGTTGAATGGTAATAATGCCTAATGAAGTGGTTAATTTTACTTTAGTATGAGTGTTGGACATGTTTTTTTCTGTTGCAAATGAAAGAGTTGTAAATAAAAATAGAGTTAAAAGAAACAAAGCCTTGCGCATAAAACCTCCTTTAAATTGATGCAAGGTATGAATTTTATGTGTTTTTATCTTGAAAGAGAAGCCCAAATCTTGATAGATTGCTAAGTGTTTTGCCGTATTCTACCCTAATCCCTATGTTAAAAATCTATAACACTCTAACTCGCAGCAAGCAGGAATTCATCCCCAAACAAGCCGGAAAAGTTGGTATGTATGTGTGCGGCATGACCGTCTATGACTATTGTCACATTGGCCATGCCAGAGTGATGGTGGTTTTTGATACTGTCGCGCGCTACCTGCGTTATTCTGGATTTCAGTTGACCTATGTACGCAATATTACCGATATTGACGATAAAATCATTCAGCGTGCCAACGAAAATCAGGAAACTTTTCAAGCATTGACTGAACGTTTTATTAGCGCCATGCATGAAGATGAACGCGCATTAGGGGTACAAGCCCCTGACAAGGAACCTCGCGCCACACAATCTATTGGCGACATTATTGCCATGATCAAACAATTGATCGCTAATGACTTAGCTTATATTGGCGGTAACGGTGATGTTTTTTATGCTGTCAGTCGTTTTCATGGCTATGGCAAATTATCCGGAAAAAATATTGAGGACTTACAAGCAGGTGAACGTGTCGATGTTGATACTGCCAAACGAGACCCGTTGGATTTTGTGTTATGGAAAATGGCAAAACCTGACGAACCCTATTGGGATTCGCCCTGGGGAAAAGGTCGTCCAGGGTGGCACATTGAATGTTCAGCTATGTCTACCTGTTGCTTGGGTGATCATTTTGACATTCATGGCGGCGGCATGGACTTACAGTTTCCCCACCATGAAAATGAAATTGCTCAATCGGAAGGCGCTACCGGCCAACCCTTCGTTAATTATTGGATGCATAATGGTTTTGTACGCGTCAATGAAGAAAAAATGTCGAAATCTTTGGGCAATTTTTTCACTGTCAGAGAAGTACTAAAACAATACCGACCTGAAATTATTCGCTTTTTTATTCTTTCCAGTCATTACCGCAGCCCTTTGAACTATGCAAGCGAACAACTGGATGATGCCGGCATTGCTCTTACGCGCCTTTATACAGCGCTAAGAGGGATAGAAATCGATCATCAAGCTATCGATATTCAATACCAGCAACGCTTTCAACAAGCTATGGACGATGACTTTAATACCCCAGTTGCCCTAGCGGTATTATTCGACTTAACTCGTGAGTTAAATAAATCACAGGAAAAAGCAGTATTGGCTTCCAGCTTAAAACAATTGGCAGCAGTTTTGGGGTTGCTACAGGACGATCCGGACAATTTTCTACAGGGCGGTTCTGATGCTTCCGGTTTAGACGAATCACAAATTGAAACACTGATCGAAGCCCGTAAAACTGCTAAAGCCAATAAAGACTGGGCGCAGGCAGACAGTATCCGAGAGCAACTGAAAGCGCAAAATATTGTGCTGGAAGATATAGCTGGTGGCAAAACCATTTGGCGCCGCGAAAACTAAGGAAAAATAGATGTGTGAAATGAAAGATCAGCCCGTACAGATTTTTTTAGATGAGTTAGCCAGCAAACAAGCCACACCGGGTGGCGGCAGTGCTGCTGCATTGATGGGAGCGCAGGCTGCTGCCCTAATAAGTATGGTATGCAACCTCACCATTGGCAAACCTAAATACGCCGCCGTAGAAGCAGATATGCAAGCACTATTAACGTCTGCCGAACAGCTACGTACCACTTTAACGGGCATGATTAAAACCGATATTGAAGTATTTGATAAGTTGATGTCCAGTTATGCCTTACCGAAAACGACTGATGCTGAAAAGGCACTAAGAAGCGCACAAATTCAAGAGGTATTAAAAGAGGCCACTCAAGTACCTTTAGATTGTGCTAAAGCCTGTGCTAAGACCTTGGCGCTGAGCCGCATAGCGGCCGAAAAAGGCAATGCAGGGGTAATAAGCGATGCTGGCGTAGCTTTAATGTCTGCTTATAGTGGTTTAAAGAGTGCAGCATTAAATGTTTATATCAATGCCGCAAGTCTTAAAGATAGAGAATTTGCTGAAGCAAAACTGGCCGAATTGCAAGAACTTAGTCTGGATGTGGAAACTGAAGTGGCCAGTATTTATGCATTGGTAAAAGAACGGCTTTAGTTTGTTAAAAAATGCGTAATTACCAATAAGTTTGAACTAATTTTAGTACGTGACTTTCCAGAAAAGGACATGATGAATATGTGTTTATATACTTGCCACCCCACATATATCATGCGTATTAGTAAACAGCGAAAAGTAACAATTATTGCCACCAAAATTACCAATATGATTAATTTTGTCAGACTTAGGATTTAAATAAACTTAACAGACTAAGTACCTAGCCAGCATTGGACTGCTCGAAATGACTGAGTATCTCGTGTAATCTTCGCGGTAATTTTGTATCCAATTGGGCTTCGGCTGCGATTTTGAGCAACAGCTGGCGCAGCTCGGTAGTAACGGGTGTCGCATCGGGTTTTGGCGCGATGCTATCAGTGTTGAACCAAATTTTGGGTTGATAATCAAATAACGATTCCAGCACTGGCAGGCGTAAATTAGGCGGCAACTTTCCACTCATCAGCTGGGCCAAATGCGCCACAAGCGTTGGGTTGCGCCGATGTTGCAGGACAGAGTCATGCAACCAAGCAATTTTTTGCTCCAACGGGATCCCTTCATCCATCAGCATTTGGGTAAATAAAATTACGGCAGGTTGCGAGCCGTTGCTTAACAATGCAACGACTACTTGCTCTAAGAATATGGAATCCGCGGTGCTGTATCGGCCCAAAAACGCCAAAGCTTCTGTAGGTAAAGGATTTCGAGTACTTAACGCGCTGATGAGCAACCCGACACATGAATCGCAATGATTGATAATCTCGTCACCGGTCAAGGCAATCAATGTGTGGGAAGCAGCTGGAGAACGATTAGTGCGTAGCGCTTGGAAAATTTGTGCCAGACGTAATCGACTAGCTGGCATGCTGACAACCTCTTCGCGAGAATCTAGCTGAGATAGGGTAGACGATGAGCTGAGTTGATCCTCCAATAGCTTTTGTTGAGTGACATCGGCACTTTGTGCCAACACCAGCAGCTGCTGCAAAAGTCGATCCGCCTCTGGGTTGGCGATTTCGAATGCTAAGGTGGGCTGCGGCCGAGGCCCAGCGGACAGTAGGCCGCTAAATAGCAAGATCAGTAAACTAACGAGACGAATATTCACGGAACATCAAATCCAATTCGGATAACATCATATCGACTGCCGCCGTTTCTGGAATTTTCAATTCCAAATTAGTCTTGGCATACTGGCATAGCGCTTGTAGTTCCAGCAAGGCTTCACGAGAAGCCAAAGCTCTGGGAGGTGGGACAGGTTTATCGCAGGATTTATACCATTCCAGTTTACGGTAAGTACACAACGCCTCCACCAGAGAACCTTTTAATTCGGGCGGAAAATCGGCTTGGAGTAGTCTGTGGCAACATTGCAATAACGGTAAATCATTGCGTTGTTCCAGAATGGAATCCCGTATCCAGGCCAATTTGAAATCGTAGTCTTGTTCGGCATCCAGCATTTTTTGCTCCAATAATGCAATGGCCGGTTCACTACCGTTTTTACATAAGGCGTCGATCACAAAATGCACATGCACGGAATCTGGGGTACTATGCGCGTCCCAATATTTTATCGCTGCTGGCGGGGCGGGGCGGATACCGGTAAGCGACTTTACCAAAATTTCCACTAAGGCGTCTTTTTCATTAAATGCCGCTACTTCGGTTAAACCAAGCAAGGTTTTTTGTGCCACAGGGGAGGGATTTCTGAGTAGCGCTTTAAAAATCCGGGTAATTCGTAATTGTTTTGGTGGCAAGCGTATGTAATCTTCCGGGCTGTCCAAGCTATTAATATAATCTGCAGACGCCAAGGCTGCCAACAACGGCGTCTGTTCATTGGCAGTTTGGCCGCTAGCCCAGACAATACCTTGTTTTAGTAATGCCTTGTCGTACGATGGGTTATCAATGGTGTCTGACATGATTTTCTGCCTACTTGTAACTAAGTTTTGTCAGTTAGGCCGGGGTGCTTGCGCACTACCATGGTTTGCAACAAATCCGCATCCATGCCGCGCAGCACATCATAGCCCATCACGTTTTCCCGCCAAGGGTGGCCGCGCTTATTACCAAAAGTATCAACGCAATTGACTTGATCGTCGGAAAGTTTACTAACAGTGGTAAAATTATTTTCCCCTCCAGAACCCCGATGGTAAAGCCCTAGGATATGCCCCATTTCGTGAGCTAAATTCTGTCCGCTAGCATGTACTGAGCTGCCAACGGTCCAATCCGAAGGATAAATGATACCGTACAATCTCTTATGTAAATCGTCCGAAGTGAAGCTGGCTTGAAGCTTCTTACGCGCATTGATGTAAGCATGATCTGTAGAATTGGAACGATTTTGATGAGGAAAGGAGGTCATCTTGATTTTGCCAGCTGCACCGTCAGGTGGTACACCGCTGGGCAATACCCAAGAGCTGCTAGGCGCGCCATCTAGTTCAACCGACTTGCCAGATACGCCTTGTAAATCAGTAGCTGCGGCGTTTGTACCTGTCGTGGAACGCACAAATGCTACATTCAAAACACCTGGATTAAAATTAAGTCTGGTAGAAATGGGAGAGACATTATTGTTGACGTTGACCGTCCAGTTGTCTTTTTGGGCGGTAACGGTAAAAATTCCCTGGTTAGCGGAGGGGAGTGCATTGTCCCAGGTGGTATTATTGGTGTCGGGAATGAATTCTATACCGCATTGCCACCAAATAACCTGAGCGATGCGAATATAATCGTATAAATCCCCTGGAGAAACGGTAGGACTGCGTTCAGGATGATTGGTTTTGTCCACACCGTTAATAATATTCATGCGGTATTTTAATTGCTTGACGCCGCCTACCCACGCGCGGTAGGTGGCTAGTAACGGGCCGTCTTCGCCATCCCAACGGGCTTCGAGCACTGCCATCGTATCGCTTGACGCCGCCGTTCCGCGTACCATAACCCATATTCCACGATTGGAGCCCACTATTTCCGCTGGGCCTTGCTTTACTTTCCAGGTAATTTTACTTAGTTCCAAATCGCCAGGCCAAACCCAGGTAACAGCGATTTTCGCTGCTTTGGTGGTTATATTAGGGTCGTCTTTTTTTAATACTGGAATTAAAGACGGATTAACCAACACATTCCAATCCGAAGTTGGCGCTAGAGTTATCGGTTTGGCGAACGCAGTTTCAACGCCAGGCTCAACTTCTGCGCTCAAACTTACCAGCATGGAAGGGCGCGGCGGTAGTTTGGTTGGCGCAATAGGTACCGGGATTACAGGACACACTTCGACCCTCGGTTCTATGGCCTTCCCTGACACCGTAGTAAACGTGGTATTACCATTATTTTGCCGGCTGACCACTATACCTTTATTCAAATCCGGTTTAGTGGTGGCTTTGGTTTCCAAGATTTTTACGCTAATGTATACTTGATAGTATTGATGGTCGGGAAGAAACAACCAACCCTTGATAACGGCTGATCGGACAGGTACTTCATCGTACTCGGTAACAAACGGGTATTTCAGCGTGAGTTTGGCTTCACCCAAATTATCGTCACTAAAAACATCCACATCAATGCCTGTCATGGATATCAAGATGGTATCCCCAGGCTTTTTATCCCTAACATCAAGTTCTCTAGACCATTTTTCCGATAAATTAATAGTTTGTTTATCGTTTACCTCGAATTCGTAATTCGGATCACCAACAATCTGACCATCGATTTTGGCCGTCATTTTCCATTCGCCAGCACCAAACAAATCGGCGCTGTCAAAAGCGTAGAACTTGGTAAAGGAAACTTTGATTTTTGTGACTGGCATCCGCGTTGTGTCTCCGTGGCTTGGGCAGTTTTTAACTACCGTGCAGTTGCTTTAATTTATTTCGGGTGGCGTCGTCTATTCGACCAGTAATGTCTAATTGATTATCCTGTTGAAATCGCCGTAGGGACGAGCTCAAATCATCACTATCGTCTTCGCCACTAATATTACACGGATAACCCAAATTTGCTAGACGCATGCGAAAGCCCGACGTTTCGGTAATTGGGTCCATGGAACCCAAAGCCAAAGGCATGATGCGTTCTTCCGCAGTGCCTGGATTAAGAATAAGTTTTCCCTCACGGGCATTGGGAGGCACTGAAATTTCTATGCGACCATCGTCGTCGGTTGAGGCGCTTTTGACCAGCTTGCCGTCGATTTCTAAATTGTAGAAGGCATTTTTAACTGGAACGTCTTCCACGGTTTCAGGTTTAAAGTCTGGATCTTCAACATGAGAAATATCATCGGAACCAGTGGCATCTTCGACCGGCTTGTTTTCGGGTTTAGGCGGCTCCATAATTCGTAATCGCAGTTTGGCCGGAACCCCTTTTAATTTGAACGGGTGTCGTTTGTCTGTAGCGCAAGACACTTGTTTTTGCCGCTTATCGGGTATGGTCAGCACGTCACCTTCCTTTAAAATATTAGGGTTAGTGCGTAATTGCTTGAGCTCCAAGTTTTCAGGATGATCCCAGATGGTTTGCCAGAAAAAACCGTTTTCAAAAGCAATACTTGAAACACATTCTCCTGTTTGAACGGTATATTTTTTCGGCATAGACTTTACTTTTGGTTAACAACTATGGAAAGTATCGTGTTATTCATATGGATCTACTAGCATCGGACTTGGCTAATGGTCATGCCATGGACCAGGCTTCTTTATCTAAATCGGGAAAACTGACCTGGCAATTTCCAGCGGGAATATCATCCAAACGAGCTAATCCGTCGGCATCGGTTGTGCCAGTGTATTGTTTTTGATCGGCAGTGACAACTAGGTAGTTTTGGTTTGCTATCGGCTTACCATCTTCACCGAGCAATTCAATTTCAATCCAATGTTTTTCCTTTTGAAGACGCTGAACATGTTGGGATGGAGTAAAGGCTGGCTCGTTACTCTCTGCCCGAACATAGTTATTGGTAGAATATCGTAATAAAAGAAAACCAGTTTCTAGACGTGAAAATTTGGTTTCTGTAAACAACTCAATAGTTTGATGAAGGTAAGTTTTCTCATTTGCAGACGAAAAGGGAGATACAATCAATTTTTGAATAATCTGCTTTGCTTGATCTTTAGATATTATTTGATACTTTTGATTTCTACTTAAACTTTTCCATTGTTCAGCACTAATTAATCGCAGTGTTTGACCATCAAAATTAAAATCCTGTATTTTGTTAGGCAAACCAGTTAATATCTGATTGATAACTTTCTGTTTTGGATCTATTTCGGTTGTTGATGTTTTCCTTCCACTGATTGCCAACCGACCTGTCCTAATAAGCGCACAAACCTGCTTAATTACTTCATTGTCATCCAACCGATGGATGTTGAAAACGCCCTCCCCACAGCTGATGAGGCTACGCAAATTGCGCATTGCGGATTGGTTGCTTTTTAAAGCTTGTAACTTCATTTCAACTGATAAACTACCTTTAATTTGAAATGAAACGCCAGAATCAGCACACTCATGCCATTTACAGATAGAAACTTCGTTAAATCCTGAGGAAATTCGAGTCATGCAGTCCGCTCTTATTCGCATGTAGTTAAAATATTATTCTACACAGAATTTTGGTATTTTCAATTCTTTGATCAGGACGCTATTGTCCTACATTTAATGGTAACTGTTGTAAGCGGTTTACCAATGAGAATTTCACCCTGGCTTGAGTGTTTATGGTTATATTCCAAACAGTACAAGAACCCACCTACATAGCTGAATGATGTCATTATGACCAAGGACATAGTTATCTATCTATTCTGCTGTATCTAGCCACATTACGTTAGACAGTATATACCCCACTAAGCCAGATAACTTGCGGATTTTTGTATTTCATTGGGTTTCTTTAAACACCTTCTTGGTACGATGGCCGGATTTGAAATGCACAATAAATCAATGATTTAAATTGAGTATTTGTAAGCATAAAAACAAGTTACTGCGATTGTTACTGCACAATCCTCCACAAGCCTTATCCGGCGCGGTTTAAGACCGGTTCAAGTGAAAACGGTGCAAAATCCAGATTAATTTTTTACCGGTGAACTTGGGGAATTAAGGGAACATCTTTATATAATAGAAGGTTACCTCATTCCTTCTGGATTTACATAAATTTTTCAAGGGAACCAATCAAAATTATTCCCATTACCGGCAATTGCATCCTGAAAAGACTGAAAACTTAAGGTTGGACAGCAGAATCAGATATCTTGAATCGTGTATCCCAAGCTTTTATAGCCAATCCTCCTTTTTTCACTCATCTTGTCCAGCATTGGCACCAGGCTATCAACGTAGTCATAAATTACCACCTCTGATTTGGCATGGTGCAGGCGATGCAGTCTGCCGACATATTGTGAAAGCGTACCTTTCCAGGAAACCGGCATTACCAGGAATAAGGTATCCAGTCTGGCGTCATCGAAACCCTCACCCAAATATTTGCCTGTCGCAATAATGATGCGCTCTTCATTTTCCGGCAAATTATTAATTGCATTGATCAGTTCTTTTCGTTGGCGAATGCCGATGCCACCTTGCAGAACAAAAATATTTTTTGCAAAAGCAGCGATTTGCTCAGCCAAAATTTCCACATGTTCTTTCCGTTCGGTTAAAACAATAGGAATTCGCCCATCGGCTAGCGCTTTTTTGATATCAGAAACAATCAGGTCGTTCCTGTCCTTATTCAAAATCAACGCCTGATAAACTTCATGAATGGAATGATTCGAGTTATCCGTCATCTGAAACATCGTTAATCTTTGATGCACCAAATGATCAAAGGGCCGCTTCTTTGCCTGGTTTTTTGCGTTTACTTGATAACGAATTGGGCCACATTGCATGAATACGATGGGGTGATGACCGTCCTTCCGCGTTAAAGTAGCCGACAAACCCAACACATATTTCGCTTTACAAGCATTAGCCACTTTTTCAAAACTGGAGGCGGATAGATGATGGCACTCATCAAAAATCACCAGACCATAATTGGCTACCACGTCGTCCACCTCATGATTTTTGGTTAAGCTTTGCATGATGGCTACATCAATGATGCCGGTTGGTTTGTTTTTCCCACCGCCAATTTTTCCTATTTGCTTTTTTGGAATGTTCAAAAACATCTCAATGCGCTCCACCCATTGATCCAGCAATTGACGGCGGTGAACCACAATCAAGGTGTTCACCTGTCTTTTGGCCAGGATATACAACGCAACCACCGTTTTTCCAAATGCAGTGGTTGCGGAAAGTGTGCCGATTTCATGCTCAAGAAGCTTGGCAACTGCAGGCTTTTGCTCGTCAGTCAATTCTCCCTGAAATTGAATGCCCGTGATGTGATTGCCGATAAATCTTTCATCCTGAATATCAGGTTTTACATCAAGATCATTTAAAAGCAGTAATAATTCTTCCCGGCAACCTCTGGGCAGAGCGATATGTTGAGAAAATATTCGGCACAGGAAATAACACGAGGTGTTTCATGGGTAGATTGGCGTAAAGCCTGTTTTTTATAAAACTCAGGATTTTGAAAAGCGGCAATCTGGATGATTTTGCTTTGTACAAGTTTTGGTAATTCGGCCTTAGCAATAAAAATCTGATTCCCCAATACAATCGGCAATATTTTGGGCAATGGATCCGAAAGCATGAAATCTTTTGGTTTACGGGATGGCGAAAGCTTCCATGGTTCTTTGTCGTCTTCTTCAATTGGCAGCCTTACACCCAGAATTTTATTTTGTTGTTCCGCTTTTTTTATGACCACCGCCAATTGAGTAGGCGTAATTTTAAAAATGCTGGCAAGATAGGCCCATTGATCCGGATACGGCGTGAAATTCTCATTTATGAAGACGCTGTTGCCGTTTTCCCGCGCCTTTTTTTGCAGCGGTAACGCAATTAGGTTACCAAAACCGCCTTTAGGCATCGTATCCTGGTTTGGAAACAGGCGGTCATAAGACTTGAATCCTAATTCCGGATGCAAGTCCATTGCGCTGGTTAGCAGAAAGGCTCCCAATTTGCGCGCATCCATCGCCGTTACCGGTTCAGTGAAAAATATCCAGACATGGCCCCCTTTACCAGAGCGCGAACGCTCAATGGCACATGGAATCTTGTTGTCCTTGCATGCGCTCAAAAACGCCTTGATATCGTCCATCCAGGATTCTTCATCAAAATCGACTGCCAAAAACCAGCAATGCTCATTGCTTAATAGTGGATAAATGCCGGCAACAAAGTCGGAATTGGCTTTGCCGGAATAATCGTTACCAGCAAGATGATTAGCGATGACTTGATCCGTTACCGGAGAATAAACTCTGAATTGGCAATCGCTACACTTGATACGCGGTTTATGGCAAACATTAGGCCGCCATTCATTCGCGCAAACCGGCGTATAACCGGATTTGCCGGTTTTTTTGCTTTCATACCGCTTTGGATAAACATCCGTCCGACCTTTGAAAAGATCGCGAAACAAGTTTATCTTTTCATGGGTGGAGGAATAATGATTGATTTTGGCATCATCAATGATTTTTTCAAATTCAGACTGCTGCTCACTTTTTCTTTGCCCTAATTCCGATAATTGCTTCAATACAGTCTCCCGCTCAGCGTCTAAAGCTAGAAGCCGATTTTGCAGTTGCTGAATTTGTTGTTCAAAATCATTCATTGTCAGATCATCAAAGAATTACAGTTTGACTAGATATTATATGCTAATATGTGCTCACATATGACGCACATTAACCTCGTCAAGTGGGAGGCACCTTTATGGAAAACGCAAGCACAAAAGAAAGCCGGCTTAATATCCGATGCGATATCAGAACGCGAGCACTGCTTGATAAAGCAGCAACCTATTCACACGTCAGCCTGTCCGAATTTGTATTGTCTCAGGCATTAGCAACGGCTGAAAAGATTGTTCAAGCCCAT
This sequence comes from Methylomonas sp. AM2-LC, assembly GCF_039904985.1. NCBI lineage: Bacteria > Pseudomonadati > Pseudomonadota > Gammaproteobacteria > Methylococcales > Methylococcaceae > Methylomonas > Methylomonas sp. AM2-LC. Next base: position 1,003,174 of record NZ_CP157005.1, on the reverse strand, counting down.
GAAAACATCACCATGCAACCGGACGACTTCCAGGCATTTTTAGATGCTCTGGACGCACCAGCAGAAGCAAATCCCGCGTTGCAAAAAGCCTTCCAGCGGCATCAGGAACAAGTTTTGAAGTGAACCGCTTCCATATCAGGCCATATACCAAATCGGTAATCCGGACAGAATTTGATTGCGGTCAATCAGAGCTCAATTCTTACATCCGTCATTACGCCACCCAGGATATCAAGCGAAATGTCGCCCGAATCTTTATCGCAACTCCCGAAGAACAAGACACACAGCTGGCCGGTTTTTATACATTAAGCGCAGGTAGTATCAGCTGTTCGGAATTACCGGAATCCCTGACCAAAAAATTGCCAAGATATCCGGTGCCCATAGCAATACTTGGGCGACTGGCTGTTGATCTAAAATACCAAGGTCAGGGGCTTGGCTCCATTTTGCTGGCGGACGCCTGTCAACGTGTAGCCCATGCCAGCAAAACCTTGGCGGTTGCAGGAATTGTTGTAGATGCTAAAGAATCTGCTGCTGATTTTTACCGACATTTTGGGTTTATGCCATTGAATGGCATTTCCAACAAATTACTTTTACCGATTACTTACTTTGCTGCTGGATAGTTGCCAAACCTAAATGACAAAAAAATTAATCCGAAATAGCACAGCCGAATTTCTTATCTTTACTGGACAGGCCGGTGAACAAAGCATTGAAGCACGCTATGAAGATGAAACCGTCTGGCTTTCGCAAAAACTGATGGCAACATTGTTTGATGTTACTGTTCCAACAATCAATGAGCATCTAAAAAATGCTTACGAAACGGGAGAAATCAACCGAGACACAACTATTAGGAAATTCCGAATAGTTCAAACAGAAGGAAATCGAGAAATTTCTCGTAACGTTGATTTCTTCAATCTCGATGCCATTATTTCCGTCGGTTACCGCGTCAACTCTATTCGTGCAACGCAATTCCGGCAATGGGCAACCAATGTTCTAAGAGAATTTGCCATTAAAGGTTATGTACTGGATAAACAGCGCATGGAAAACGGCGCTTTTCTCAATACCGATTATTTTGAACAACTACTGGCGGAAATCAGGGAAATACGCCTGAGCGAACGCCGGTTCTACCAGAAAATAACCGACATATACGCCACAAGCGTCGATTACAACCAGGATGCGCCAACCACAAAAAAATTTTTTGCCAAGGTGCAGAATAAATTACATTTTGCAATCCACGGACATACCGCTGCTGAATTAATTCAACAAAGAGCAGATAGTCGCAAGCCACATATGGGACTAACCAGTTGGGCAAATGCACCTGAAGGCAAAATTCTGAAAACCGATGTGGTAATCGCCAAAAATTATCTGACCAGGGAAGAGCTGGAATCTCTTGGTCGTATAGTCAATGCCTACCTGGATTTGGCAGAAGAACGGGCGCTACGTAAAATTCCAATGACCATGGAGGATTGGGCCAAACGCCTTGATGCCTTTCTGGAATTTACCGAAAGAGATATTCTGCAAAACAGCGGCAAAGTTTCCATGGAAATTGCTAAAAGCCATGCCGAAAGTGAGTTTGAAAAATTTCGCGTTGTCCAGGACAGGCTATTTGAAAGTGACTTTGACAAAATATTGAAACAAGAAAATGCCGCTTCCAATCAGGAAAAATAGAAATAATTGTCCGCACGTCGCTGGACAGCATCGAACCATATCGGACAACATAAAACAACCTATCCTATTGATAAATAATATTTATTTATCAACATCCGCTTGACAACCCCTTAAATTTCCACCAAACTAACCCCGGCTCAAAGAACTTTTCAGGATGAAATTTTCATAGACTCCAAATCCGGGAGTTTAAATACACGGATCTATACCGACTATAGCCCCTCGGGGTGGCAGAGAAGCCGTTGGATATACTGTGTCCGCAGGGTCGTTTGGCAATGCGTCCACCTGAAGATATTTTTTATATGATAAATGGTGCAGATGGGCTTTAAAATATAAAAATATAAAGGGGTCAGGTTACTTTTATTTAAATTAAGTATGGTGAGTTCAACTGGTCATTGCAACGCATTCGTTTAGTTTATCACCAGGCATCATGTAGCCCAGTGTTTTTCTAGGTCTCGTATTAAGCTTTAAAGCAATCTCATCTAGGTCTTGCTGACTATAACCGCTTAAATCGGTCCCTTTGGGAAAATATTGTCTTAATAATCGGTTTGTATTTTCATTGGTTCCTCGCTGCCAAGGGCTTCTTGGATCGCAAAAATACATTGCCACATCGGTGGCTACAGTAAATCTTTTATGTTGAGCTAATTCAGTACCACGATCCCATGTCAACGAAGCCATTAAGCCGGAAGGAAGTTGCTGTACCTGACGAATTAATGCATTCACAACATTCGTCGTATCTTTGCCATCAACTTGAACCAGCAACACAAATCGTGACCGACGTTCAACTAGAGTAGCAATATGGCTGTTTTTAGACCCCGTAATCAGATCACCTTCCCAATGCCCAGGTATTGCACGATCCTCAACCTCTGCAGGTCGATCTTTTATCGATACCGCATCAATAATTTGCCCTCTTGGCTGGCCTTCAGTTGTTGATGCCTTACCTCGCCGCATCATTCGTTTCGATCGTAGATGTCCGATTAATTCCTTTTTCAAAACGCCGCGTGCTTGAATATACAGGCTTTTATAGATTGTTTCATGTGAGACATGCATATTGATATCGTTTGGATATTCATGTTTAAGCCAGCCAGCAATTTGCTCAGGAGACCAATCGAAACCGAGTTTAGTTGCCACCATGATTTGTAGTTGAGAATGTGTAGCCAGTCGACAGGGCTTAGGTCGCTGTGCTTGATCCCATGCTTTTGAATCAGCTTCGATTGCTCGATATTGATCTTTATTATGTTGGCGCTAATTGAAAATTGACCACCCGTGCTAATCGAAAATTGACCAGGGATTATGTTAGGCAGATTACTATACTGCGCCGAATTAGTCGACCAGACTGAGTGAGTTTTGCCCCCTTTTTTTAAATGTGTTATTTTCGAATACTGATGATTTCATACTAGTCATCCGTGTTTGCCGCTATTGATTCTGCTATTGGCAATGACCGTTTGGACAATTCCCTGGATTTAATCCGTTCTTTTGCTATAGCGCTACTTTCCTTAAACCGAAAGGATTCATTGCCGGTTTCAATGATATGGCAATGATGCGTGAGGCGATCCAGCAGTGCTGTTGTCAGTTTGGCGTCAATAAACACGCTACTCCATTCTGAGAAAGTCAAATTGGTTGTAATGATGACGCTGGTACGTTCATAAAGTTTGGAAAGCAGATGGAACAGGAGTGCACCACCCGCCTGTGAAAAGGGCAAATAACCCAGCTCGTCCAAGATGACCAAGTCCACCTGCATGAGCATCAGCGCCAGTCGTCCTTGTTTACCAGCTGCTTTTTCCTGCTCCAGTGTGTTAACTAACTCAACGGTGGAGAAAAAGCGCACCCGTTTGCTGTGCTGCTGGATACCGCAAACGCCCAGTGCTGTGGCCAAATGGGATTTTCCGGTTCCAGTGCCACCCACTAATACCAGATTCTGTGCAGCATCGGTAAATGTCAAGGTTGCCAGTGTCTGGATCAGTGACGGGTCTACTTTAGATTGGCTGAAATCAAAGCCTAGCAAATCCCGGTGGATCGGAAATTTGGCTGAACTCATCTGATAGCGGATGGTGCGGATGCCCCTATCAATTGATTCTGCCTGTAACAATTGGTCGAGCAGCCATTGTGTCGAATGGATCAATTCAACCGTGCCTGCTAAGTTTTGCGTTTGTAATTCGGCGTAACATGCCGCCATGCCATACAATTTTAGGGCTTTAAGTTGGCTAATGATGTCAGACATGAGTCACCTCTTGATCACTTAGGCTGTCATATCGAGCCGTGTCAGCCAGTGGCTCTTCAGTCAGCTTTAAACTTGTTTCCACCTGTGCTGGAATAGGTAAATCATTCAGTCGGGACAGGACGTTAACCACCTGTTCGAGACTCGTCACCCCTGCATCTAATAATTGTTTAACAGCACTCAATACGGTTTCTAAGCCATGAACCGGAACAGCGGCTAGCACTTTAGCCATAATCCGATCACCTTGTTGCCGTTCCCGGTGGCGTAACGCTGTTCGCAGTTGCGCAAACAGCAACGGCATATCTTCAAAAGGCGCACCGTTACGCAATGCCCCCGGTTTTTTTTCAATCAGCGGAATATAGTGCTGCCAATCATAGCTGACTTGATCACGAGCCAACAGACGCGTATGGCGAGCAACGACGTCACTTTCGGTACAGATGTCGACCTTATCGGCATAAAGATGAATGGTGGCTTTGCGATTAGCGAGATGACAGGGTACTGAGTATTGGTTGCGCTCCACGGTGACCAGACAGGTACTCGATACCCGAGCCAAGATCTCGATGTAGCCATCGAAAGGTGTTGGCATGGGCATAAGATAAATTTGCTCTTGCTCGAGCGCATCGGCTACCGTAATACCCGCATAATGGGGATGTTCAATTTCGGTCCAGAGGGCGCGGCATTTCAGATCAAGCCAGGTATTCAGCTCTTCAAAGCTACTAAAGCACTGTGTTTTGGCCTCTATCCAAACTCGACGCCTGGCATCCTGGACATTCTTCTCGATAATGCCTTTTTCCCAGCCGGAAGCCACATTACAGAAGTCCGGTTCAAACAAATAATGTGCCGTCATGGCGTAAAAACGTGAATTGATGATGCGACCATTACTTTTTTTGATGACTTTGTCGACCGCCGTTTTCATATTATCGTAAATACCGCGCTTGGGTATGCCACCCAGTGCAATGAAGGCTCGGGTATGCGCGTCGTAGAGCATTTCCTGGGTTTGCGTGGGATAGGCAGACAAAAAAAACGCGCGACTGGCGCACAGCTTGGTATGCGCCACTTGAATTTTACGATGGATACCGCCGATTATCTGCCATTCTTCGCTCCAATCAAATTGAAACGCTTCGCCTAGCTCGAATTTGAGCGGCACATAAGCGGATTTACCTGCGGTGATCGAATCGTTTTGCCAATGGCGGATATAAGCGGTAAGAAGGAAATAACTGCCGGTATAACCTTCTTTTTTGATCATTTGAAACAACATCAATCCGGTACGACGATCCCGTTTAGCGCGTTGGGCATCAACGTTTAATGCCAGCAACAATGCGGGAATATAAGCTGTCAGCTTGCTATTAACTCGGGATCGTTTGGGATACTTGTAGTCATCTGGGTTGCTTTCTTTAAGCCATGCCTTAATGGTGTTCCGCGACAGACTGGTCAGCCGCTGAATTTCACTGATGGACAGGTGGTCGCGATGAAACAACCGTCGAACTTTTGCGAACATTGACATGTAATGCACTCTCGTTTTGCTCCTGCCTAAAACATCAGCAGGATACGTGAATTGCCTGGTCAATTTTCGATTAGCACAACACTCTATAAATGATCAATTTTCAACTAGCGCCAACAATTTGCAGATCATTAACAACAATTTCGGTGGTAAACCGACGTTCGCCGTCCTTATCCCATTGCTGATAATGCAAGCTGCCTTCCAAATAAATCTTACTGCCCTTTTTAAGATAATCGGCGGCAATTTCTGCGAGATTGCGGAAAAACACCACCCGATGCCAATCGGTACGCTCTTGACGCTGACCTGCCTGATCGTTCCATACCTGTGATGTTGCCAGACGTATGGTTACGACCATTCCGCCATCAGGCAAATAACGGACTTCAGGCTCGGCGCCAATATTCCCTAACAGGGTCACTTTATTTACACCACGAGTTGCCATAGTGTTTACCTCCAATCCGGCCGCGCCCGGAAAAAACGAGAAAAACCCACAGGCGCGGCAGCGGGCTCAAATCCGGGGTAAACCTCCCGGCAGGGAAAGCGTTCCCTGGACAGGATAAAAATGTACAAAGCAAATAAACATCAGGCTTGACGCACCCGACACGTTGATGAAAAACACCCCCGCCGCTTAAAAGCGGAACGCCGGCAAAAAGCCGGATCAGAACGCAAAAACAGCGTTATGAAATGTCAGATCATTGAAGCAGAGAATTTTTGTTTGTAACTTGCAAAAAATGCGTAATTCGTCATTTTTTGCAAGTTGGCTTAAAAAAAATTGCCGTACTATCGGCTGATCATCAATCACAAGATCAAGGGTTCTGACATGGCGGAAAATAGTGTTCGTGAGAAACAGGGGCGACCAGAAATCAGTCGGCCAGTGTTTGAACGTACGATCAAGGTTAATAGTGAACAAGCTATCCGGGTTATCCGTAAAAGCTATGATCGCCTGATCAAATCACTGTACGCTATTGATGTCATTTTGCGGATTATCGGAGAGGAACAGGCCATCGACGAGCTTGAAACCTTGGTAAGTGGTATGATCAGCGAGTGCGCCCAACAACTTCAGGCTGAAAAATCTCGACTGGATAGCGTATCCTCTGAAAACGGCATCACCGAAAAGCCCATCTATACCCATCCGACTGAATTCAAGGCTCAGATTGCTTCACCTCAGATAGCCCAGTTTATTGAACTCATCAAACTGCTTGATCAGCTGATGATGGTGATGGACACCTTGTGGCTATGCCAGATAGTATCCAGCAAGCAATGCACTGAAGCCCGTTATCAATGGCAGCAAAGACTGCAAAAATTGGCAAATCGGATCGTGACGATTGAACGGTTAGCGCATAGAGCGGCTTATGATCAAGGTCGCGGGGAAGAAGTACGCGCTGCCCGAATAGAGTCTGGGCTTCACACAGAGCCGGAAACCATAAACGAGAACGACAAAGAAACTTTGCCGAATGAGGAAAACGATCAGCATTCAAAGATTTGAGGGACTATCCTATGTCGAAGAAAAACCTTGAAAATCGTCTTACCGTTTTGCTTACAGACCAGGAGGTCTGGGATTTGGCCCAGTATTTCAAGCGAACTGGTTTTTCAGATTACCGAAGCAATGCTGTTGATGAAGCAGAAGCTTACCGAATGTTATCTGCCGGCGAGAAAATCAGAAACGCCTTGGCAGAACTTGGGTACGCTCCGCGTTGACATGCATCCTCCGCTCACCATGGGTTCATTTAAATATCAACATAGATTGTAGTGTGTGATTGAAAGCCAAATTCTTGAACAGCGTATGCTGATAGTGTGATAATGTCATACGAAATCTTTAAGAGTTGAGAAATGCTTATGTCTATGCAACGAAAAACAATCACCATCACTAATCAGATGGAAAACTGGGTCAAAGCACAAGTTGATTCTGGCAAATACGGTAACGATAGTGAATATTTTCGCGATCTAATCCGCCGTGACCAAGACAAGCGCAAAGCTGAAACTACGCTACTATTCATGCTGGATGAAGCGGAAGCGAGTGGAATTAGTGCTCGTAGCCCACAAGAAATCTGGGCATCAGTGGAAAATCAGTTCACAGAAAAGAATGGCTGATTACCAGCTATCCAAACTTGCCGAAAAAGATATCGAGAATATCGCACGGTACACCATTCAACGTTTTGGCATTAGACAAGCCAGACTTTACCGAGACGGTTTATTCAAATCCCTGGATATGATTGCCGAATATCCTTTCGTAGGAAGCAACCAAAGCCACATCAAAGAAAATATCCGGCGTCATGTATATGAATCGCATTCCATTTATTATCGGATTGATGGATCTGTGCCATTCATTTTTAGGATTTTTGGGCCTGGCGAAGACCCTATCAATAATTTGCAATAATAATATCGTCATTTGATCGAGAAATACTGCGTAATAAATCTTGCCTAACTAATCTCAAAAACCCTCGACTCCAGTCCTCGAACCGGACTGATGGGGGTTCCACATCCGGTTCTTGGACTAAACATCACACTTTCACCTAAAACGAAAGCTGCCACCGTTAAAAATGGCAGCGTAATTTACAATTATCAGCAAAATTTCAAGCCAAAGCCCTACTTTTCATTGAACCCTGAGTCAAAAATTATCCAAGAGGGTTTTACAGACGCCGCATCGTTCCCGTCTATTTTCTCGGGCATTCAGCAGCACCCAAGATTTACAATGCGGGCATTTTGTAAGTTGCACGGATTTATCTGCCAAACCCCGAGCAATAACCCATGCGGCTCCAAAATCCAACTGACCCGATGGATTCGATTGCTTGTAAGTATCAAAAGCCAAAATCACTTTTTCAGCATGTATGTCCTGGCTATTGTTTTCGACATTCCGAAAGCACACCGCAAAATGCGTCACCTCTATATATTTCTGATTATTGCGAGTTAATCCCTTGATCGAAAACTTTAAAGATCCTTGGCTCGATGAGCGGCCATGAAGTTCTTTATAGGCTTTTCTGAGTAGCTTGATCGAAACTTCAGTCACTTGGTGAACAATAGTCGCTCGAACTTTTCGATTGAGCAAGTTTACGGCCAAGGATTGTTGTTTGTATTTTTGGAGCATCGTTTACCTCATTTCAGGTTTAAGAATTTGCTGAAACCAATCATCACCTCCGCTGCTTGACGCTGGTGGGTTCCCATACATTGAATAAAATTGGTCGAAAATCTTGGCGAAAAACATAGCCAATTGGTTTGAGCTAGGTATTGAATATCGCAAAATGACAATTGACTCAAAGCGCTTATCATTTCATCGTCGTCAATGCCTAAGACTAACCTCGCTAATAGTGGACTGTTTCGGGAAACTTCGCGCGACATGACCAACCAAGCAAGGTTGATGGCATAAATATCTTCATCAAAGTGCTTGGCATGGGTAGTAGTACGTTTCTTAAAGTAGGCATCGAGATCAGAAAAGGCGGTTGTCATGAACTGCTCAATATCTGGAGCGACATTGACTACGGTTAACTTGGACTTTAGGTAACCCACACCAAATTCAGGTGCGAGTGGCAAAAATAATTCGTGAAAGAAATCTTCCGAAACCTCAGTAACACCCTCAAAATCAATAGTTAAACTAAGATGATTGGCGAAACATTCTCGAACTAGTCGCGATAATTTTTTCGCATGGAGGGATGTTGGGACATTCAGTTCAGTTATGGCATTTACAACGATATACACGCGCTTTCTCCTAAGCAGCAATAGAATCGTCCTAAACCAAACACCTTGTATTTCTTTAATTAGTCAATTGAGATTTGACTCTTGTCTGACACCTACTGCCCGATCTAATCGATCCTGACATTTTAGGCCGGGCATTGATAACGTAGATCTAGCGGTTGTTTAACGCCGTGTCGACTCCCCTGAAAATGACTACAGTTTTAAATATTGTTTTTAATGAGTTGCCTGCTCTGGCGACAGGAAAAGATTGATTGCTATAATAATTTTTTCGTCAAAAATTGAATTTTGTTACATTTTTACTACTCCCAAAAAATTCGATGCTGCTAAATTGCCAATAAAAAATCGTACACCCCATATTCAGCCTAACTTTGCATGCTTTGCTTTGCGGTGTCATTATGTACGTTTTAATAAATGTAAAGAACGAATATCCCTAACGCAAATAAACCTATTTGCTCATTGATATCGGATATATGGCTAGTCTTTGTACTCAGGATTTTAGTAATCCCAAAATATATCCTTGCTTAGATAACAGCCAGGCGTGCCATTTTGAAGATTTCAATGGGCATACCGAAAAGGTACGCCCATCTGTCTACTATCCAAATTGTAAAAGAGCTTAATTGGGGGTGGGTACAGTTCGAAACAACCGCAGTGGGCTAAGGCATTGCTAAAAAGTCAGCAACGACAACATCCCCACCCTCGGCCGTTGAGCGCTAACCATGACCTTCTCGACAAAATTGTTAAAATCAATCCTATCAATCTATGATTTTGTTTTTTACGGGCGGCATTGACTAATAGCCTTAATTCCTGACCAGGCTTAAAATGGATTACCCGCTTTTCATGGATCACTAAGGCTTGTCCGGTTTTGGGGTTTCTACCGGCATGAGCATCGCGTTGCTTAGCTGAGAAACTGCCAAAACCCCAGATTTCGATGCGCTCACCGTTGGCAAGGGTATTGGTCAGTTGTTCGACGATGCTATTGACTGCCCTTTGGACTTGTTTAACCTGTAAATTTGGCCGTTTGTTGACCAACACTTCTATCATTTCCGACTTTTTCACTTTCAAACCTGATGAACTGCCAATACTTTTGAATTAAAATTTCTATTGCTGCAAGGTCACAAACGACAACTTACCCACCCCCGAGCGCTGAGCGCTCGCCATGACCTTAGCGACCGATTCGAACACGGCTGCTTTATCAGCCTGAAGCTGAATGCTGATATCGGGGTCACGTTCCTGCAAGGCCTTGAGTTCGGTTTCCAAGGCGGCCAGTGGTAACGGTTTATCATCGAGTTGTGGCTCGCCTTGAGCGTTGATACTGAGGATTGCAACATGCTTGTCTGGAGCAGGTTCGGTTTGCTCAGTTTTCGGCAGCTTGACCCGCACGACCTGGGTCAACAGCGGCGTGGTGACGATAAATACCACTAACAATACCAGCATCACGTCTACTAACGGCGTGACGTTGATTTCGCTCATTTCGCTGCTTTCATCATCATTGGGCAGTTGTATGGACATGGTTATTCTCCGTGGTTTCAGTTAAGTCGTTTTCAATGCAGCTGCGCAAATAATCGGTGGCAAAATGTTCAAGATTTGCAATTGATGTGCGGTTTTGACGCAGAAAAAAGTTGTAGGCAATCACTGCCGGAATCGCCACTGCGATACCTAGTGCTGTGGCTATCAACGCTTCGCCGATAGGGCCGGCCACTACATCCAGACTGGCATTGCCTTGGGCGCTGATATCCTTCAGAGCATGCATAATGCCCCAGACTGTGCCGAACAAGCCGATAAAGGGCGCTGTGCTGCCAATGCTGGCCAGCCAGCCCAATCCGGATTCCATCAGCGCTTTCTCTTTCTGTAATTGCTGACGCAAAGCCCGTTCGATCAGTTCGTGCCAGGCGGCATGATGTTCCAACGTGTTGGTCTTAGTCAGATTCTTGGCTCGGGCATACGTCTGGCTGCCGACGGATAATACTCGGCCAGCCTGAGTAGTCAGATTTTTGTCTGTTTCGATTTCTGACGGGGTTAAGGCTGACAATAGACTAATTTCTGTATACTGGTTAATCACCTTTCTGTTTCGATAGCGGTTCAAGGCCATTTCACCGGCTTTTAAGAGTATCACGCTCCAGGTCAGCAACGAAAAACAGCCGAGCATGCACAGCGTGCTATCAACAATGGTGGTTTCGGAAAAATTCAAAGTGGTCTCCTTTCTAGTTTTAGTTTTAGTTATAAATTTGTTCGAAATGGCTGCTATTCGCTTGATTAAATTCCATGTAATCGCCCGGACCAACCAAATCCGGGCAAATCAACATCCTTGTTGCCCCGGATAAGGTAAGAGGCAGGAATCCGGGAATACTTTGGGGGGGAAATCATCATTGCAGGCTAAAATCAATTGGAACACTGGCCCAACTGGCTTCGGCAAACTCACCGCGTTTGGCGGGAATAAATCGCCAGTTCTTCACGGCTTCCAGCGCGGATTCATCCAGTTCTTCGTGGCCGCTGGAGCGTTGCACATTCACTTGTGCAGCATGACCATCGGCGGTGATATACACCCGTAAGATGACCAGCCCTTCCCAATGCCGCTGCCGAGCCACCATCGGATAGACTGGCTTTGGGTTGTTCAGATAATTGGCGTCCGAATTGGCTGGGGTATACGTATCGTTGCGCGGTGAAGCGGCACGCTCATGATTTTCAGTCGGCGGTGCCGAAGAAGTAGGCGGTGCAGTGTCCGGCTCGTCCTTTTGAACTTCAACCTGTTTCACTTTCGTTTCGGAAGGCAACGGCTTTGGTTTCGGCTTGGGTTTCTTTAATGGTTTGGGGTCAGTTTTTTTCACCTCTTTGGGTGGCACTGGCGTGGGCGGCGTGATGGGTTGGTTGACAGCCGGTGAAGGCGGCGCGGACAACATCATGTCTATCATCGGTAAAGGCGCTGCTGCGGAAAACGGAAGTGGTGCTGGGCGATTGACATACCAGAACAACAGACAACCATGCAGCAAGGCAGCTGCCAAAGTGGCAGATAATATCCCGAGTGGACGGCGATACTTATCTGAATCAGGCGTTGCGATCAAGGGCAAGCCTCCATCGTTGGGCGTACTCAAAGCCGAAGGCAAAAACAGCGACAGGCTCGGGAATCGGATAATCGATTGATACATGGTTCGACTACCGTTGTCTTTGCAGCTTTGACGACACATACGATGCCTGAAGGTTCGCTGTGACCGGTAACTGCTGTTGTAGCTGGTGCATCTGAGTTTGCAGTGCTTGCAGCGCACCTTGGGTCAGATGCAACTGCTCTTGCAGATATTCAAAGTGGATCTGAAAATAGCGGGCGGTTGGAAACCCCGCACCCGCTTTTAAAGCCATATCGTTTTCACCTGGATCCATTTCTCTTTTTCTGGAAAGTGACTTGCTTTGCATGCGTTTTCCTCCGTTAATTTTTTTATTATTCATTCTGCGAGACCGGATTCGGATTCGATTGCAGGTTGGAGTTGCTGTCTGATTTCAGCCAACTATTCACCTGTTGCAGATCTTGCGGCGACAGTGAGCCCACCGCCTGTTTCAGGCGCAGGCTATCGAGCAGATAGTCGTAGCGAGCTCGGGCATAATCGCGCTGAGCTCCCAGTAGTTCGCGTTCGGCGACGATGATATCCAATGAGGTGCGGCGTCCGGCATTAAAACCGGCCTGGGTGGCGGCCAACCCTGTTTCACTGGATTTGAGTGCCTGTTGCAGGGCCTTGACTCGGCTGATGCCGGCCACCACGCCCAGATAGGCTTTGCTGGTCGCACGATGCACAGTACGTTTTTGCTCGTTAAGAGAGGCGATAGCTTGACGGTAGCGATGTTCGGCCTCACGGGTTTTGGAGTTGACCCGGCCGCCTTGATACAGTGGGAAATTCAGATTCAAGCCGACAATATTGTCTTCGATATCGGCAGTACCGAAGCGGCCACCGGAAGTGGCGAAATTATGATTGCCTTGCGCATCCAAGGTCGGCAAATGCCCGGCGGCCAACCGCTGGATTTCGTCCTTGGCGACTTGAACGGCTTTTTCATTGGACAGCACAACCGGATTCTGGGACAAGGCCTGTTCTATCCAACGTTGCTCATCGGTTGGATCAGGCGCTATCAAGGGAATTTCGGCGCTGAGCACGGCCAGACTATCATGATGGATACCTGAGACTTCCCGCAAGGCTTCGCGGGTATCGCGTAACTGGTGTTCGGCGGCCACGGCATCGGCTGCGGCGCGGTCGGAACCCGACTGGGCTTCCTGGACATCGGTATAGGCCAAATACCCTACTGCCTGCCGCTGGCGGGTTTCGGTAAGCTTGCGCTCCAGGGATTGTTGTTGCGCCTTGGCGAACTGCAAATTTTCCTCGGCGGCCAGTACATCAAAATAGCGTTCCGCCACTTTCAACATCAGGGCGATTTCGGCGGCACTAGTATCGGCCTCGGCTTGAGCAATCTTGCTATCGGCCTGCTCCAGAGCTACCCACCGGTCATAGTGTAATAATGGCTGAGTGATTGACAGGCTATAACCGCCGGACATGAAGGCGTCATTACCACTGGCGCCGATGGCGGCAGCCCCGCCTAAGCGGATGTTTTGATAATCGCGATTGATGTTTGCGGTAAAAACAGCTTCCGGCAGAAACAGTGCAGCATGGGCTTGGGACTGGCTTTCCAACACTGCTTCCAGGCCTTCTCGGGCCTTTTCCAGTTGAGGATTATCGTTTAAGGCTTCGCGGTAAACTGAGAGCAAGTCTTGGGCATGAAGAAGCTGCGAAAGCGCCAATAGGTTTAAGGCAAAGCTTGCTGCCAGAATACGAGGCAGCCAATGTCTGATGCTGATGTTGATGCGCAGCGTCATTGAGTTTCCCCCCGCAAAACCCAGCCCATCGCCAAACGATACAACAACGGCATCATGAATAGGGTAAACAGCGTTGAAAAGCCCACACCCCAGACGATGGCGGTCGCTACCGGCTTCCACATGGTGGCCGAGGTATCGTCGCTTAACGCCAAGGGCAACAAGCCAACCAACGTGGTCATTGAGGTGATGAAGATCGGCAATAAGCGCCGCTTCGCCGCCCAGACACTGGCATGCACCACGCCCATGCCGTTTTCCAACCGGTCATGGGCGGCGGCGAACATCAATATCGCCGAATTTACCGCGATGCCGGCCAGCGCCACACCTCCATACATTGTGTACAGACTGACCGGCTCGCCGGAAATCAACAAACCCAATATGACACCGGCAAATGCCATCGGGATTTTTAACAGCACCAGAAATGGCAGACCGTAACTTCTAAATTGGGCGCCGACGATAATGAAAATTAAACCAATGCCTAATACAAACAACTGCCAAAGTTGCTTCAGTCCTTCCTGCACGGTTTCCATTTCGCCGCCGAACTGGACGCTGATATCGGGATAACGGTCTTTGACCTGTTGCCAGCGTTGTTGAATTTGCTGGTTGGCAGCCAGTGTGTCCAGTTGGGTTTTATCGAGCGCGGCTTGCAGCGTCTGTACTTGTTGAAAGTCGCTGTGATTGATGCTGGCTGGGCCTATGCGCGGTTCGGCTGTCACCAATTGGCTGAGCGGCACGCTAGTGCCGTCAGTTCTGGCGACGGTATAACGGAGTAACTCGGCAATATCATGTACCTGGGTTTGATAGGCTCGTACCCGTACGCCAACCGGTTCACCTTGTTCGACAAGGCTGGCAACGCTTTCGCCGTCGGCCAGCAGTTGCAAGGTGCGGGCTACGGTTTCCGGGGCAAGACCTGCACGTTGCACCGCTGCGCTGTCCAGACGCAATTTCAGTTCGGAAAGGCCGGGTATGATATCCAATCGGACTTGACTGACCCCCGATGTGGCAGCAACAATAGCTTTTAATTCGGCAATGGCGGAATCCAGTTCAGCGCCTGGGCTACCTTGAATATTCAGATTGATGGCTTTGCCCACCCCACCGCCCAGCGCCGAGCCTTCACCCTCCACCCAAGCTTCGACAGCACCCTCCAGATTGTTCAGCAAGGGTTTAATCAGCGGTATTAAGGTCGCCGAATCCCGGCTGTCACGGTTCAAGCTGAACCATAAATCCCCATATTGATGACCATATAGGTATTGGCCTTCTTTAGCGATAGCACCGCTTTCTGCCGCACTGGCCCGCAATTCGCCGGGTTTTAAAATAGCGGTTACCCGCCGTTCGATTTCCTCCAGGGTTGCCAAGGTTTTGGCGGAAGGCGTACCGTTGTTCATTTCCAAAGTGACGACAAAGCCGTAATCCGGCACAGCCGGCAACAAATTGAACTTAACCCAGGAAAATCCGATAGCAGAACCGGACAAGACAAAGAACGCCAGCAAAACCAACAAAGCACGTTTGGGGTGGCGTAGCACCTGAATCAACACCAGCGTATACCGACGCTGTAAACCCTGCCGCATGATTTCACGCCAACTAGTATTGTTCACAGCAGTCTCGGCTTTGACGGTGGCCGCCGCGTGTGACGGTAAAATCCATAAGGCCTGGATGATGCTAATGATCAGAGCCAGACACACGACCTGCGGCACAACACCCATCAAGTGACCCAGAAACCCCGTCATCAGCATCAAGGGTAAAAAGGTGGCGATGGTAGTCATGGACGAAGTCGTCACCGGTAGCCAGACTTCGCGCAAGGCAGACACGGTGGCGGTCAAGGGAGTTAGCCCTCTGCGTAATTGTTGACCTACCGCTTCGATTACCACGACCGCATCGTCGACCAGCATACCCAGCACAATGATCACACCCAGTAAGACACTGAGATTTAGTGATTGCTTAGTGACTTGCAGGGCGATAAATACCCCAGCCAGTGAAAACGGCACCGCCAGCGTGGTAAGTAAGGACAGTCGGGCACCCAATAACAGCCAGGTGACAGCAAATACCAGCAACATTCCCGACCAGGCATGTTCTTCCATGGTCGATATGGCGTTACGAATACTATCCGAGTCATCGATCAGCAGAAACAATTGGACGCCGGTATTAGCGCTAACCCGGTTGCGGGTATCTATATAAGCCTTCAACTGATCAATCAGGGCCAGGGTATTGGCGCCGGGTTGTTTGAATGGCATCACCGCTACCGCAGGCTGACCGCGAAACCGCGCACCCAGCTTGACGGCCTTGCTGGTACGACTGATGTCGGCCAGATCGCCCAGCTTCACTTCGCCCTTGGCGGCGATGACCGGCAATTGCGCTAATCGCGTAGCGGCATCCTCGGTTCCGGTAACCCTGAGCAGCCATTCTCGCTCGTCGACCTTGACGACGCCGGCGGCGATGTCCTTAAAGTAACTGCTGACGGTATCGGCCAGCGCCGTGGGACTGATGCCCAGTCCGGCCAGCTGTTCGGGATGAAACACTACATGCAGTTCCGGATCTTCCAGCCCTTTGGTTTGCACCATTGCCACGCCAGGCAGACGCTGTAAATCGAGTTTGACTTGGCGGGCTTGCTTTCGGAAATTTTCGTCTTCACCGGGACCGTAGACCAGAATCTTGAACCAGTCCGAACCTAGATTGCCTTCGAAGATCTCCGGCATAGAGGCGGTTTTGGGTAGTTCCGATTGTACCAGGGTTTGCAGTTCGCGCCGCAATTCCTGAATGCGCCGTTCGTACAAGGGCTTATCCAGCTCTTCAAACAAAACGGTTACTGAAGCCATGCCGCTTTGGGCGTTGCTGTTGACATGTTTGATGTTTTTGATCTTGCTGCGCAGCATGCGCTCGACCGGTGTCACTAGCAGACGCTCGACATCCTCTGCGCTGGCGCCGGGCATGGATAACGAAATATCAGCGGCAGTGGCTAAGGTGTCCGGGGCTTTTTCCTTGGGTAGTTGCGTATAGGCGAACGCCCCCAGGATCAGCACCATGCAATAACTCAGGTTGGCCAGGACGTGATTTCGGTATAGCGCATTCAGCCACATCTCAGGGTTTTTCCTTGCCCGGTACAGACTCGGACTTACCAAGTTCATTTTCAGGTTTCGACTCAACCTTGACCGCTACGCCTTCCTGCAAGACGAACTGACCGGTGATGATGATTTGGCTCTCGGCAGGCAGACTTATCGCTGCAGGACGGCCACTTTGCGCATCTGGTAAAGCCTGAAAATGCGCGCTGCCGTTCTGATTAACGAACACACCTAATTGTTCGCCGCGTTTGACCAGTAGTTCAGCCGGGATGTGCATGATTTTGTTGCGCCACAGCAGGCGTCCGGCAGCACCCGGTTCGGCTTTAGCGTTAACAAAATCCAGACGCACTTCCTGGGTGCCGGTTTCGGTGCGAATAGTCGGCAACAACGCACGCAAATGCAGCGGGTAGTTTTCGCCGTTGTGTTCAAAAACCAGCGAACCGGCATTTTGCAAGGCTGGAGTTTCCCGGCTGGAGACTTGGGCGGATATCTCAGGATGGCTAGTGTCCAGCAGGCGCACCAATGGTGTTCCTTTTGCCGCAAACTGACCGACCGCAATCAAGCGTTCCGTCACCACTCCGGCAAACGGCGCTTTAACAGTACAGTTGCTGATTTGTCGCTCAGTGGTTTCGATGCGGGCGGCATGGGCGGCGATATCACCGTGCAGCACGGCAAGTTGTGAGCGCTTTTCCTGCACTTGTTCTTCCGGCAGGGTTTGCTGTTGGGCCAGGGTTTCCGCCTGTTTGAGCTGCCATTGGGATAGTTCCAGCTTGGCCTGGGTAGCTTGTCTTTCACCTTGCAGCCTTGCCCGTTCCAGCTCGAAATCCCGGCAAGACAACTGCACCAATACCGCTCCGCTTTTAACCGTATCGCCAACCCGTACCGGAACATCCAACACCAGCGCATCGACCTGGGAGGCTATCGGCGAATTGTTCAAGCTCACCACCACAGCAGGCGCGGCAGACTGGGGGTAGATCGCCAGTTGCGATAGCGGTGCGGTGCGAACCGGTGCCGGTTCGGCTGCAGATGCCAATGAACCAATCCCTAGCAACAAAACAGGTACCAAGCTCAATATGTGCGATTGATACCAGCAAGGCGCTTTATGAGCCGGATGTAGCTCGGCCAACCCGGAAAGGCTGACAGCCGATTCAGGTTTTATCTTCATTCATCATCCTTGACGCTGACCCTTAGCATGCGACGCCAACCAAGCACAGACAACAATAGCGCTGGAATTGAAAGACCCAATCCATCACTGATAATCTTCGGCCACAGTTCGGCCAATGTGGGCTGACTATCATTGAATTGAGGGATCTCCGAATAGTCGATGAAACCAGGGCTATCTTGAGCAAACCGTGGAAAATAGAAAGCCCTTAGCCGCTGATGATAGTCACCGACCGCTTGCAGAAAATCTTGTTGTCTATCCTGA
Organism: Methylomonas sp. AM2-LC; assembly: GCF_039904985.1. Taxonomy (NCBI): domain Bacteria; kingdom Pseudomonadati; phylum Pseudomonadota; class Gammaproteobacteria; order Methylococcales; family Methylococcaceae; genus Methylomonas; species Methylomonas sp. AM2-LC. The sequence continues at coordinate 984,781 of NZ_CP157005.1, read as the reverse complement.
CCCTGTCCGGTCAAGACCTGGGTGATTTGCTGATAAATAATCGCCGGAGATAAAAACCGCAATCGTTCAACAAATTGGCGTTGATGCTGCTGTTGATCAGCAAATGCCGCTTTGCCTGGCGCCAGCACCCGTTTAGTTTCGTCGTCTATCGCCATCCGGGTTTGGATGAAATCGTCGACATTCACCTGTTCGGTGATCTTTACCCGATCCGGATGATCGATCAGGTATTTTCCCAGCAACTCGGTTTTACGTTTGCCGATTTCGAGAGTCGCTTCCCGGCTGGCGTCGATATATTCCATCCGTGAAGGCACAGGATAAAGTTGTTTCAAACCAAGATTCAGGCATCCAGGCAATACCACCACCAACAGCAACCACAAACCTGCCAGCAGTAAGCCGTTTTCGGCGGTGCTTTTGCCGCGTGCATTGACCCAAAACCCGCAGGCAAACCAGAATAGTGCATAAGCAGTTGTCGCCGTCAGCCAGACCAAGTATTCGCCGATAGATTTGCTATTGTTAATAGCAGTACTCCCTATCCATAGTGCCAGACTCAGCGGTAATAAGGTCAATAGCAAAAACGCTAAGGCTCTGACGGCGAAACGCGCCGCAATGATCCGCCGTATCGCCAGTGGTTGGCAGCCTAGCAAAGGCAGGGTACCGAGCTCCCGTTCCCCGGACAACTGGTTATAGCTAAGGATCAGGATCGCAATTGGCAGTAGGAATAGGATCACGAAAGCGGCATCGAAACGGCCAAACAACAGTCGCAAGGGATTTTCCAGATTACGATGCAGGCGTTCATCATAACCGCCGCCAACCTCCCAGGCCGAAACCAGGATACAGGCGTTGTATAGATCGCTCTGGCCTACCGTCAGCGCCGAAATGGAATTGGCTCGTCGGCAAATATGCTGAAGATTATTGCCTTCAAAGCCCAGCGTGTAGCGCGGATCGCCATTACGCGCCGCCAGATTTTCGGCGGACGGTGTATTATTCTGCCGCAGTTCATCCGCAAGCTTGCGGATCTTCTGGTATTGGTTGCGGCTTTGCTGCTCGAAATGGGCGATTTGTGCGTTTTGCTCATCGGCCCAGCGTTGGCCATTCGTCAACCCAAACAACATAGCCAGCACACAGACTAGCGTCGTTGCCCAGAACACCCGGTCATAACGCAATTGCCGGCATTCCAGCCAAAACAGTGAGAAATTGTTCATATCAATGTCCTGACAAACGCGCGACAGCAAAGCGGGCGAAACCGAATGCTGCAATCAGCCATAGCGTCAGGATGACGATCACCACCGGGTAAGGGCGAAGAGCCGTCCAGCCGCTTGGTGGACGATAGACAAAAGCCGGTATGCTTTGCCACAAGGCGCTATCGCCTTTCACACCAGCGCTATTATCCCAACCGTTGGCGGTTTTTTGCTGATGGGCGCTGATATAATCGTTGAGCAAGGTATTCATGGTGCGGCGGTGCTCTTCAACCTGCCGGGTAAAATCCCGGTATTGCGGCAGATCGTTGCCGGTTAAAGCCATCGATAACAGCGAAACACCGGCTGCCGGTGCAATAATGGAGCCCCATTCCAGAAAGCGGCTTTGCTGGTCATAAATGTCGTAGCGCTGCCGGTCGTAACGCTCGTAAACCCGCCAGGCCGTTTCGTCGCCATTTTGCATGTCCTGGCCGGTATAATCGAAAGGCAAGTCTTCGACTTTTTCGACCTGGTATTCCGCCAGCAGTTTTTTCTTGAAGGCATCAGCACCCTCTCCCCATTCCCGCCACAAATCATCTGACAGCTTTCCCCAAAACTCGACATTCACCGGGGTCGGGTAAAATCGGCCGCTGACATCCAACAAAGCTCTCGGTATGGCGAAGACTGTGACACCCCAGAACACCAGCAAAATGACCAGCGCGGTGCGGGCTGAACGGCAACAGGCGGACACTCCTAGCGACATAAACAGCATGATCAGTAAATAAAGCCCATACACCAGTACCAGCAAACCAGCGCGTAGTGTTTCGTCAAGCCGTGACTCCGGCGCAGCTAGATATGCGGCGATACCTATGCCGACGATGGCAACCGGCAGTAAAACACTCGCCAGAGCTACAACAATACCTACCGCTTTACCCCATAAAAACCAGCTTGGCTTAACCCCAATGCTTAACAACTGCCGCATAGTGCCTTGTTCGCGTTCGCCTGCAAAGGTGGCAAAACTCAACAAAATTACCAACAACGGCAGCAAGACCTGTCCTGCCAACGCCGGACTGAGGTCGCCGAAGCGTTGTAAAGCCGTCATATCCTGAGCGGGTGGAAATTCCGCCTCGCCCTGAATATGAGCACCATTCATGATGGATGCGCCGACATAGGGTTCGATACCGCCATCGACCATCGCCAAGGGCCGCGGGGTTTTAAATACATAGACGCCGTTATGCGCGGCATCGTGCGGGTGTTTGGGATCTTGCTGTTGCCAGCGCTTATAATCGTGTTCCGCCGCCTCCTCGGCCTGGGCCTGCAAATCCAGATAATTGCGCCAACCCAACAGACTGCCGGCAATCAGCAATACCAGCATGAGTGACGCCGCCAGCCGGAAACGGCCGTCGCGGCGAAACTCGGTGAATTCTTTATCAGCAATGGTTCTTATCATCAGCCTAGCTCCGCGTTCAAAATTGAAGTAAGAAAGGTTTAGACAAAAAGGCTTGCCTTTGATCGATAAAATATCTATATTCAGACCTTAATTCAGATCTGATAAGAGTATAGAACATGTCTACTTTGCAAATTTCCGAAGATATATTGCCGCTGGGCCAGTTCAAAACGCAGGCCTCCGCCCTCTTAAAAAGTATCAACAGCAGCAACCGTTCCATCATCATTACCCAGAACGGCAAACCGGCAGCGGTAGTGCTGTCGCCAAGCGAATTCGACCGGCTCAATGCCCAAACCCGATTCATATCCGCAGTGCAGCAAGGCCTGGAGGATGTGCAGGCTGGCAGGGTGATTGATGACCAAATGCTGGATGAAGTTCTGGAAGGTAAACTAGCCAAGCTATGAAACTGCGTTGGACCGACCGATCCACGGACGATCTTGCCGCTATTTATGCCTATATTGCGCAAAATAGTCCTCAAAACGCCAAGCAATGGGTGGACAAACTCAGACAACGCGCCCGAAATGCCACCAATTCGGCGTTGATAGGCAGAGTGGTGCCAGAGTTGGGTCAAGCCGATATTCGCGAGGTTTTTGTAGACCGTTATCGTATTGTCTATCGCGTCGAAGACGACGGTATCTCGATATTGACGGTGTTTGAAGGTCATCAATTGCTTAAGATGTAAGTCCCAAAGCAGCAAAGCATATTTATCCCAGTCCATGCGGCATTCTAAAGAATCTGGCAACCATTTTCTCAACCAACTTTGCAACGCCGCCAGACGCGAGCGACCGTCGCGGCGAATCTCGGTGAACTCTTTATCAGCTAGGGTCAGGGACATCAGCCGACCTCCTTGCACAAACCAGCCTGCATGTATTCCAGATAAAGCCGCTCCAAATCGGCGGCGCTAGTGTCGGCGGTATTCAACAGGGCCAGCATTTTGCCGGCCTTCATGATGCCGGCGCGAGTGCCGGTTTCTTTGACCCGGAATAAATCGTGGGTTGCCATCAGAATCGCCACGCCGGATGCGGCGAGGTTGCGCAGCAGATTGGAAAACTCGTATGAAGCTTGCGGATCAAGTCCGGAAGTCGGTTCGTCCAGCAACAGCACTTTGGCTTCCTTGGCGCAGGCAATGGCAATACCGACTTTCTGGCGCATGCCTTTTGAGTAGCCCGCAACTGGTCGTGCTAGGGATTCCTCCGACAAGCCTGCCGCCAATAGAAAGTTATGTAACTGATTTTTAGGATAACAATGGCCGGACAAGCGGCTAAAGTAATCAAGATTCTCTATACCGGAAAGGCGAGGATATAACGCCACTTGCTCCGGCAAATAAGCTACCAACCGCCTGGCCTGATCGGTATCGCGACTGACATCGTAACCACCAATTCGGGCGCAGCCGGAACTGGCGGCAATAAAGTTAAGAAACAGGTGGATGGTGGTGGTTTTACCCGCGCCGTTCGCCCCTAACAGACAAAAAATCTCACCGGGTTCAACCTTAAGATTAAGCGTATCCAAAGCACGGTTTGCACCATAGCTTTTACTCAGCTCGAAAGCTTCTAACATGATCAGTACCCCCTTAACGGCTGGGAGCTTTTAATTCCCTCACAACCTACTGCAAATAGGTAATGGGTCGAATTCGTTTCTCCCCTTTCATTGCATCAAAACCAACTCCATGAAAAGGATCTCATGCCAAATCAGGTTTGGACGCTGGCTTATTTGCTTCTTGTTTTAGATAAGACGTTTTAGAAATCAAAAATCCTCATATTTTTCAACAAATCTGGTATTTACTGATATAAAACTAAATTATCTAAACTCCTCGCCCCCAACCGATCAATAGAAAATTCGAACAGCAGGTAAAAACTTCAATCTATTAGGTCGCAAAACTAAAAAACACGAACAAATCTCATGCCGTCATTTTTAACTTTAATTTCAACGCATGCCGCTTCTTCCACCAGATATAAACCCCGGTGACCGAAAGCATTGCCACCACGAACCCCATCAGACATAAGAAAATTTTGTAGGCCAAGCCGCCGACTCGGGCCATATGCAAGCATTGCAGCCAGTTGGAAATGGTATCGCCTGCTTTTTGTCCGGTTGGCAAATACAGGGCAGAAAACTCGTTACCGTTTCCTTCCAGCCACAGCATGCTTAAACCGCCTGATCCGATATCGTAGTCTGTATTAACCGTGTAGCAATACATGCCTTTGGCCGGAACGTAACTGATGGATCGCTCTTCCATCACCATAAAGCCTTTTTGCTGTGATTGCTCAGCCATCAAGCCCTGGGCCTTACGATAAGCAGTCTTAAAATCAATACGTGGGTCAGGATGCGGTTGCGGCAAATCAGCTATGGGGTAATCTTTGGCAAGAGTCAGTTCAAAAAACTGTTTCATCACCGGAATATAAACCTGCTCCCCCAAATTAAGCAAAACGCTGGACCAGGCAAATATCAGCAGCATTAGCCATGTCCATAAGCCACCGGCGCGATGCAGATCGAAATTAAGTCGAAAGTTCGAGCTAGGCCATTTTATTTTCCAGGCTATTGACCAGCGTTGCCGGAAATTGCACCCGGTCTGCCCGGCTTTTAGAGCCGCGGTTGGCAAGCTGTTTTTTTTCCGTGCTGGCAAGGTCAGATAAAAACCCACAAAACAATCTGCTGTCCAGATCACGGCGGCGATACCGAACAACCAGGAGCCGGTCTGTCCCAGCGCCAGGGAGTAATGTAGGGCATAAATAAATGGCAGGATATTTTTACGCGTTAGAGGCCAATAGCCGGTGCTTTGATTTTCAGCAGAAGCGGATAATACAACGGGGATTTGCTCACCCGTGTAAGGATTGAGTTTGATGGCCTGCAATTCATAGGGCTGCCGGGTGGCCGGATCGATTTTAGCTTCAAATTCGGGGATATATATTTCACCGGGTTCCTGTTTTAAATTGACATTGTTGATACTTGCATGAGGTTCCAGCAACAAGGCTCGTTTGCGTAAAACAAATGGGTCCAGCATGGGTGTGGACAGGATGGCGACTTTGTTGGCCGGAGGTGGGTTCAGCCATTCGCCCAGTTCGTGGTAAAAAGCCAGTATGCTACCGGTTAGCCCGGCGATGGTCAGCACCAATGCCATGAACAGACCGGCATAGCGGTGTATGAGTACCCAGAAGTGGCGTTTCATATTGGGGAAATGCCGTCTGTTCAGTCTCTATGCCTGATTAATACTGAATGCCAATCGATGCCATGACCGAGCGCGGGTTGACATAATCGACTATTGCATAGCCCTGGCCTGCGGAAGTGCCGATAGCAGTAAAATAATTTTTATCTAATAGATTGTTGATATTTATCTGGGCGTTTAGTTTTGTTTTACCCAATTTCATTTCATATCCGGTCATGAGCGAAACAGTTGCGTAACCCGGAAAATGTAAAGAGCCATCACAGCAACTTTGCTGACCATCCTGCATATTAACGCCGCCGCCGAAAGTCAGGCTTTTGAAATCGCCGTTTTGTATTTCGAATGTTGTCCAAACATTGCCTACATTTCTTGGCTGGTTCCACAATCTACCGCCAACCGATCCATCTGGATTAATTATATGAGCATTAATGTGGGCATAGTTGCCAATGAAATTCCACCCGGGAAGAATTTCACCCTGTAAATCAAATTCCGGTCCTGTAGTTTTTGCTTTACCTATATCAATTGAAAATGGAAATGCCCCTCCAGCACCTTGATGAATTAGATCTTGAGCAGTAATGTGGGTTTTTGTTATGTCGAAATAGGCGAAGCTGGTACGCAAACGACCATCGAAAAATTCGGTTTTGAGCCCGCCTTCATATTGATAAGCACTAGAGGCTTTAATTGACTTTCCAGGATAGACCAAACCGGAGTTGGGGCCAAAACTTTCCGTAAAATTCATATACAGGCTTAGCCAATCCTGTGCTTTCCATAACAATCCGTATCTAGGCGTCACCGCTGTCTGAGTCAAGGCTGAAGAGGAGTCTGGAGTAAAATCATATATGTTTTGGTTATACGATGTGCTAGACAACTGGTTAAAATATTGATATCGAACCCCTAGCAGTGCGTGAAAATTGTAAGGTAACTTAATTTGATCTTGTGCATATAGCCCGAACTGATCGGTCTTGGTCTTGATGGTTTGATAGTTTTGCAACGGCTGGGTAAAAAGTGGTCCTGGATGAACCGGATTGTTAACATCAATTGTTGAAAACTCAGGCGTGTCCAGCCCGGTAAATCCAGCTGCGCTGATAGAATTACCATCCAAACGATAATGATCGCCACCCAGTAACAAGGTATGCTTTAAGCCATAAGTATCAAAATGACCAAGTAAATCCAAGTTGTTGGTATAGGTGTTATATCCGGAAAATCCACCTACATGAACCCTTGTAGCAGTATTGTCGGCAATAATTCTAGGCGCAATCAGATAAACGTTATCCTGCTGTTGATTCACGGAAAATCTGTGCTTTAGCATCCAGTCATCGTTAAACTTGTGCGACCAGTTGAAACTACCGAAAAACGTTTCAGAGGTCCCTGGCGAATACTCACCGAAGTTTCGACCACGCGGTACGGGCGTAAATGAGGTGTCAAACTGCATCGGCACATAAGAAATACCTAGACCTTGATGCGAACGGTTGTATTCCAACTCCAGAGTCATCTGGGTTTTGGGATCAATGTTCCATTTTAATACCGGGGCAAGATAGACATCTTCCGAGCCAACAAACTCCCGGAAAGAGCCGCTGTTTTGATAAGACATATTCAATCTGTACAACAAGGTGTCGTCACTGGTGATCGGGCCGGTAGCGTCTATGCTGGTGCGGTACAAGTCATAGGAACCGAACTGCTGGCTGGCGGCATAATACGGCGTGGTCTGAGGTTGTTTAGTGATAATATTAATCATACCGCCAGGCTCAACCTGTCCATACAAAATGGCCGCTGAACCTTTTAATACTTCTACGGATTCAGTATTCGCCATCTGCCGCACACCACCGCCTTGCGTCATTCTAAAACCGTTACGCAAAAAGGTAGTGCTTGCAAAACCACGTATAAAATAGGTTTGGCTTGTTCCGATCCCGCCATCAGTACCCCCAGATTGTGCTTGGTCGGCCGCAGTAACCCCGCTAACATTTTTCAATGCGTCCGCCAAGCTAATCACTTGCTGGTCTTTTAGCACTTGCTTGGAAATCACCTGCACATTTAGTGGTGTTTCCATGAGCGGTGTGTCAGTCTTGGTGCCGGTCGTGGCGTTGGGCAAGGCATAATCTTTGTTGTAGGGATCTGTCGTATCGTTGATAGCATTGCCGACCACATTCACTTTCGGCAAGGTAATCGCATCAATAGATTGCTTAGTGTTGTTGACACCTTGCTCTACCGACTTTATCGCCAGAGTATGATCATCCACCGGCTGAACACTCAGCGTTGTGCCTTTTAGCAGTCGGCCCAGGGCTTCTGTCCGGGTAAAGCGTCCGTCGAGTGCTGGACTCTGTAACCCTGCAACCGCCTCGGGACGATAAATAAGCTGGATGCCGGTGTCTTGAGAGTATGCTTCAAGTGCGGCAGCGAGAGGCTGGGCAGGCAAATGTAATTCTATGTCGGACTCTGCTGCGCAGACGCTCACTGGCTGAATCCCTGACAACAAGGCTGTCAGGCTTAGAAATAACAGATTCGATTTAGCGGTTCGACCCGGCGGATATAAACGGGCTGAGTGGCAGTTCTGGTTGGGCATTGGCGATCTCCTTGGATTACAGGGATACTTTTTGATCCCTACAATACATAAGCCAAACGACACCCACCAATACCCTACCTCCTGGATTAAAAATATTTTGCCATTGCTCACCAAACCTTGCAGCCATAACATAGTCAGGTTTGTCGCGACAGCGGTTAACCAGCTTTTCAACCGGTTAGTGAGATAGAGTCGTTAGCATTTTTTTGTTAACATAGTTTCTACATGTACCTAAATTAAATCTTCTTATGCAAACAGTGCTTGAATTAAACGATGATTTGCTTAGTCAGGCAAAACTTATGGCTAATCAAAAACATACTACCTTGAATAATTTGATTGAAGATGCTTTGTCGCGGTACTTATCTTCCAAAGCCAGTGTTCCTGTTTTACCTGTGTACCAGGGAACAGGTGGTCTGGCTGGCTCTGTCAGCGACACGCTGACACATCGCGCTTTATTGGATGCTGCTGACGAGAGCAAACCAATTGTCTTATGACACCTGATTTAACCTGCTTCAACGCTGACGAGCATCCGAAAGCAGAACCTGCTCCGGCGAGGACCAACGGGCTTGGATATCGAGAAGAGCGGCAATGGCCGCGATGATGCCGTGTAGATCTTGGGTCTTGAATACGCCGCTGACTCGCTGTGCGGCAAGCTGTGTTGATGAAAGTTTGACCTGAACGTGATGATAGCGCTCGATTTCAGCAATGACTTGCGCCAATGTTTGGTCGCGAAAGATTAAGTCGCCGTGACGCCAGGCTTGTAGCGCCTCAATATCGATGGATTCCTGCAAGGACTGACGGCCTTTATCGTTATAGGCCATCCGCTCACCACCATGCAGATTACTTATGGAACGGTTAGTTGATTCCATACCGGAAGTCACTTGCACTTCGCCCTCGAACACCGTAATGGTAGTCGCTTCAGGCTTGAGATAAACCGAAAATTGGGTGCCAATGTCGCGGGTTTCACCAGCGCCGGCTTTAACCACGAAGGGACGTAGAGCCTGGTGTGCAACATGCACAAACAGTTCGCCGTGATCGAGCTGCAATTCACGGGAACTGCGGGTATAGTGTACTGTAACGGCCGTGTCTGTATTGAGTTCAAGCACACTACCATCGGCTAGCGTTACACTGCTCTGTTGACCAACAGCGGTACTGAACTGTTGGTTTTGTTCGGCAAAATACCTGCTTTGCCAAAGCATGCCCACCGCTAACACCAATACGGCTGCGGATCTAAGAGGAAGTAAACGACGGCGATTGAATCTGACACTCTGAACCGGTTGGGCCTTAGCTTGATGCGCATAAACAGACTGCAAAGACCCCATGGCTTGCCACATGCTTTCCATATTTCGATATTCGCGGCGATGTTCCGGATCAGCGGCTAGCCAGCGTTCAAAAGCCTCCCGTTCTGCATCGCTGCAATCAGGCGCGTGTAATCTGGCAAACCAGTCGCCCGCTGCCTTAGCAACAGTCGGGAAATCAAATATCTGGTTCATCGCTGTTTACCGCGTAATTCGAGATGAATGATAGACCAATAGGTCATATTATGGTTCCAATAGTCCGGCTTCGTGCAGCCGCTGTCTACAAGTCAGCATTCCTGCGCTCACATGTTTCTCTACCATGGCCACGGATATACCCAGTATTTGGGCAATTTGCGGATAAGTATAATTCTGGAATCGATGTAACACAAAGGCTTCTCGTCGTCTCTCCGGCATGCCGTCTATAGCGGCGCGAATAACCGCTTGGGTCTGCGACAAAGATAACTGCTGTTCAGGGTTCTGTTCAGTACAAGCATGCTCTGCAAGGATTTCATCGGTTTCGTGTTTGGCATCATGCCAACTGCGCCGATTCCTCACATTAACCGCTAATTGACCGGCGATATGAAACAGCAGTGCCTTAGGGCTTTGGATCTCGTCGGTAGGGACAATTTTTAATAAATTTCGATAAGTTTCCTGCGCAACGTCTGCCGCATCTTGCGGGCAATCCAGCCGCCGCCTTAGCATGCTATACAGATCTTTCTCATGGCTTTCGATAAGACTCTGAACCATGTTGCGCGCGAAATCGTTCATTCTAGAGATGGATCAAAATTTAAAGTTTTCTTACTGTTGAAGGGCTAGTGTCAAAACCGTAATGGATACTTAAGGAACATTCAGAAATCAAACAGGAAAATACAGCAATAATTACGCCATACTATTTATCATCCTAATTCGACAATCAATAATTGTAAGGAAATTATTTTTAATTCGTTGATTAGTAAATAAATATTACTGAGAGAAATGCACAGAAGATAATGCAAGATGAGTAACTAATCCTCTAAATAGAGGTTAACTCAAGCGGAAAGTCAAAAAAATAGGTTATTACACTTAATTAAACTGCGTCAAATAACACAGTTTAAATATTTGGACTTCTAAAATGGCAATTCACATTTTAGATCGCAAGCAATCTTGAATGAATAAATTAAATTGGTGGCAGAGAATCAAACGAATAAATATATACTCCACTAATGCTATGTTTTATCTACGGTGCTATCCCTAACGATTCCCATAAAAAGCCAAATAATTGCGGCACATGATACTTCGGATCATCAGGCTCCCTATCAATCAACTCATAAGAATGCAGCAAGTATTTCACCTTTTCCAATCCTTCCGGCGTTTGAATAGCCTCACGGGGAGTTTTGTCGTTCAATATCGGCAATGGTTTGTCAGCCCAGTCAACATACATTTCTTGAACGCCGCTATGGACGAGTTCTATCAATTGCTCTGACGAGAGCGTTGTCGAATCCGATGCTTCTTTGGCCTCATCCGAGTGAAAATGGGCCAGCACGTCACCAAGATCGGTTATTTCCCGACAGAGTAACGCAACGCTTGTACCGGCAAGTTCTTCAAACCAAGATCGGCCTTCGTCGGCATATTCCGGTGATTGATAAAACACTTTGATTCGATCCGGACGGCTGCTTTGATAAATGCTAAAACTAATTTGCCGCGGACTATCAGCTTTCTCCAATAGGTACGTCCAACCCCGCTCGCGACTGCCTTCAGTATTCGCTTCAGCAGCCAAGACCTTCTCTAACGTCCCCCAGACCTGAACACGATAAAGATCAGTTACGAACAATGCCGATTCTCCGATCATTTGCTCAGCCAGAGGTGGCAGTTCAAAGGGGTTTAAAAGTAACTCCAGCCAGCGGTACGGAATGACCACACTGGCAATTTCTTTGGCGAAAGCCGAATCAGGTTCACGACCTTTCAATCCCACCCGGAGATTTTTCAACAATTCCCCGCTTCGTGTACGAGGGAAAACGTATGCGGCACCCGATAGTTCGAAATGATTGTCAATTGGCAGTATTCGTGTCGCTAAAAAGTCATGTTGGGTCAGAGACTTTGAACAGGATACGCTTTGAATTTGAACCGGAAGGCTTTCGGGAAGGAGCACATCCCTTAGCATCAAGCATTCCCCCGGCATTAGCTCGACAATTTCGTAGAGCCTGAGCGATACGGTGGACAGCAATTCGATCCGTTGCCGTTCCACCTCAGAAAACTGCGGGCCGTTATTACTAAGCAGCAGTTCCGCTACCCGGCATTGTTCGTCTTCGATGATGATATTTCCATCCGCCAGCAGCCATTCAAAGGCATTGCCCATTATATTTTCAATGACTTCATCGCCTAATCCCTGCAAGAAATCATGATCATTGTCATCAATTGCACCAAAGAATACCGAGTCGATGGCATCGTGCACAGCCGCCTTATGTTTCTTCAACAACCAATCGACAGCTTTGGCGATTGCCTCGGAATGAGCATTGGTGTTCCGGCTTTCTTCGCTGTTTAGACAGCATTGTTTATATTTTTTGCCGCTGCCACAAGGACAGGGATCATTACGCCCCAGCTTTGCCATATCGATTTAGTACGCTTAATAAATGGAAAGTTATTTTATCGTATAGCGGACGATTTTAAAGCTCGATTTACTGCCCGCTGTTCAGCCTTGTATGCAAAAGTCTTCGACGCAGAACGTCGCCCATCAGCGTTCAATAATTTTTCGCGCCCGGTTTTGATTTTATCCAAGTCAGCCACCTCAAGTACAGTGTGTACGTGAAAATTAGGGCTAGCAAAATTGGGATGGAAAGCTTTAATAAAAAAAATCCGGCGCGAAGCCGGATTAGAGAGAAGAAAGGTAGAACTGTGCATACAAGCGTTGAAACATAGATTATCAATTACGGCAGCTATTTAAAATGTGACTAATTGCCGCATTGACCCAAGACCGTAAATATTGATCTAACCGTCACAGCTAAATGGTGTATTGAAAGATTCAGGCCGCAGCTGAATGCCCTGGCCCGCTCAGGCTAATTTGATGTAAAGCCGTTAAAACTCAACCTTTATAGAACCCATAAACGTGCGCGGTGCGCCAAAGGAAACAAAACCGGCGTTATATCCAGCAGAAGTATTTAAAGATGAGGGATATGCACTTGCCTGAGTATAGTAGTCGTGATCCAAAAGATTGTTCACATTCAGTTGCGCGCTGACTTTTGATTTATCCACCTTAATGCTATATGCCGCCAGCAAATCGACAGTTGCATAGCCTGGGATAGTTGGATTTGAACTATCTCCGCCATAGATATAGATAAGCTGACCATCCCTTACCGTAACACCGCCGCCTACCTTAAAACCTTTCAAAGGGTCTTGTTGAAATTCATAGGTATTCCATAGGCTGGCCGTGTTTCTGGGAACCCCCCAATATCGGCTACCTACAGTGGGATAATTATTAACTGCATCATCACTAGCCTTGGTGACAATAATATCGGTATTAGCATAGGTAGCAATCATGTTCCAACCCGGAAGGATTTCTCCCTGAATATCGAGTTCAGGTCCCCGGCTGCGAACTTCACCTGTCAGGATAACGAAGCCTGGATGAGCAATATCGGATGACTGGACATTTTGTTTGGTCAAATTATAATAAGCAAACGTCGTACGTAATCTTCCATCGAAGAACTCGTTCTTAAAGCCGACTTCCCATTGTTGAGACCCAGTGGGGCCAGCTGCTTTAATAGTCGAGTCATTCACATAAACATTACCAGTATTGGCGCCAAAATTTTCCGTGTAATTGCTGTATAGGCTAAGCCACTTTTGCGGCTGCCACAACAATCCGACGCGAGGCGTCACAGCATCTGCTGATAACGATGGGTTAGGATATATCACCATATCATTAGCTTGAGTCCAGCTACCCTGGTGAAGGTTCTGGTATCTAAATCCACCCGTAACATGAAAATCATAAGGTAATTTAATTTGGTCTTGCAGATAAAGACCGTACTGATCTAAGTGATTGACGGTATGAGGCACTGTATATGGCGAAGTCGGATTGAATACCAATCCACAATAAGGATCAGCACAATGCGTCGGGTTAAGAATATTGTTACCGGTGAAATTATAAATACTGGATGCTGAAGAGTTAGAGCTGTCCGTACGATAATAGTCGCCACCCAACAGCAAGGTGTGTTTAAGCCCCAACGTATCAAAATGACCGGTTAAATCCATGTTGGTGGCATAGACGTTGTATGTGGCATTTTGTTTATATAAAGCAAGGGCTATTTGATCTGCCGGATTACCCGGCAATAATGCTTGCGCTATAAATGGCCCATAAGCTTGCAACCCCGTTTGATTGGTTGTTGACTGATTTACAGACATACTATGTTTGATGGACCAGTCGTCGTTGAATTGGTGCGACCAGTTTACACCGCCAAAAAAATTATCCTGTTTTGCCGGGTAATATTGCCCATAATTACGACCAATGGGAACATTCATAAATTGATTATTGAGAGTTGGCACGATGCCGGTGTCCAAACCGAGATTGTCGTGACCATATTCCAGCTCCATTGTTACCTGGGTTCTGGGGCTGATATTCCATTTCAAGATCGGCGCAATATAGAATTTCTCGCTGTTGACAAATTCACGGAACGAACCGCTGTTTTCATAAGACATATTCAACCGGTACAACACGTCCTTGTTCCCTGCGACAGGGCCAGTGGCGTCGGCGGTTGTCCTGTATATGTCATAGGATCCGAATTGCTGGTTTACCGAGTAGTAGGGTGTTGCCAGCGGTTGTTTGGTGATGACGTTGACCATACCGCCCGGTTCGACCAGTCCATACAAAATGGCGGCGGAGCCTTTCAACACCTCAACGCTTTCCACATTAGCCATTTCGCGAGTTGCCGAACCCTGCTGGAGTCGGAAGCCGTTACGAAAATACGTGTCGGAGTTAAAGCCGCGCACCACGATGGATTGATTTAGACCATTAGGAAAATCAGTATTTTGATTGGAAATACCCAAGGTAACGCCACTGACGTTCTTCAAGGCCTGACCAAGTGATGTGATCTGTTGGTCTTTCAGCACCTGTTTGGAAATCACCTGCACATTCAGTGGTGTTTCCATAATGGGAGTGTCGATTTTGGTGCCGCTAGTAGCGTTGGGTAGAACGTAGTCTTCGTTGTAAGGATCTTTGACGTCGTAAACGGCATTGCCCACTACACTCACTTTCGGTAATGTAGTCGGTTCGGTCTGATTGAGACTTGGCACCTGCAACGGCTTGAGCTCTAAGGTAATGGTATTGCCATTGTTAAAACGATAACCCAACCCGGAACCTTCCAAAACCTTATTCAGCGCATCCTCGGTGGTCAATTGTCCGCTCACGCCCGGTGAGGATAACCCCTTGACCATTTCATCGGTATAAACAAACTGCACGCCGCCCTGTTCGGCAATGGCATTTAGCGCCGAATACAGCGGTTGTTTGCCAATATTGAACGTGTGCAAGTTTGCCTTAATAGCTCCCGCAGCGTTTGGGGTAACGGTTTCAACCGCTTGTACCCATGCCGACGCTACAAACGAGACTAAGCCCACGCAAAGCGGAATTTTGGCAAAAGCGATTCGCCGATTAGTTTGTTTGCTCTCTCTGCCGGAAAGGCCTGTTACCGATTTTTTCATGAGTTAAGTCCTTGTTTATTGTTTTTACCTTCACTCAACGCTTAAGAAAAGAAAAAACCTCAAAAAAACCGGTGTGGCAAATTGTCGCAGGGTGTTTATGTATGGCGAATGGGGCTTTTCGCCGTGAAGTAGATTCAAAAGCAGACATAGGATAGGTTTTCCGTATACCGAACGCTATCCTTCACCAAAATAAAACATTATTGTTGTGTTTATATACTTATTTGTTAATAATGAGCGTATCAAATACAAGGGCGTTATGATGAAATACAGCGAATTCAAACGTTGGTTAGAGCAGCAAGGCGTTAAGTTCAGTCCGGGGAAAGGTAGTCATTTGCATGGTGAGTTAAACGGTAAAAAATCCATTTTCCCTTTTCATGGCGCCAAAGAAATCCCTAACCCTTTGATGAAGAAAATTAAGAAAGATTTTGGCTTAAATTAAAGGTGACCCTATGTTTTATTATCCGGTAACAATCAACCAAGACCCGGAAACCAAGCAGTTTCTAGTCGAGTTTTTGGATATTCCCAACACCTATTCGGTAGGCGACACCTTTGATGAAGCGTTGTTAAATGCGGCTGATGCGCTTGAAACCGCGTTTTACTACTTTATGCAAAATCGTCAAGCCGTGCCGCTGGCTTCTCCGGCGAATGGTCGGCCCGCTGTCGCCGTTCCGGTACTGATAGCCGGTAAGGTAGCCTTACATAATGCCATGCTAAGCAGCGGCACACGTAAAGCGGACTTGGCCAGAAAGTTAAATATTGCTCCTGTGCTGGTTGATCGCCTGTTATCGCTGAAACACAAAAGCAAGATCGAGCAAATTGAAACGGCCTTGGCTTTGCTCGATAGACGGTTGTTGGTGGATGTCGGCTAACACTAAGATTCAACATATGAAGTATGGGGAATAGCAAACGCTCGCTTATCGGGATTCCAGCAAAACGAACGGGCCTAAATGCCGAACCCGAACCGGCAGCGTATCTTCCAGCGCATCCAGCCAGTCGTCGATATGTTTCGTATCGATGGTGACGTGAATAGCGCGATAGGCCAAATCAGCATTTAGCAATTGCACCCGGCCACGACGGTAGCGGTTTATTTCTGCAACCACGTCCTGCAATGACACGAAGTTCATGACCAAACGACCTCTTCGCCAGGCGTCAGCGGTGGACAGATCGGCGATTTGTACATCGCCAAGACTATGCTCGTTGAAAGCCACCCGCTCACCCGGCCTGAGATTGACGTTGTTGATGAACTCGCCAGCTGCAGTCGTTTGGGTTGCGCTGACTTTGCCCTCCAACAAGGTGATGGTGCCAGCCTTATCGTCATAACGCACCACAAAGCGGGTGCCGAGTGCTTCTGTAGTGGTGGTGCCGCTAATTACTCTAAAGGGCCGACTACTGTCGTGGGCGACCTCGAATTCGGCTTCACCCTGCAACAGGACGATACGCCGTTCCTTATCTGTCAAAATAACATCCAGCGCCGTGTCTGTGTTGAGGTAAACGCTACTGCCATCGGCTAAATGGAGGGTGGTCTGCTCGCCGATCAGGGTGCGATAGTCGGCTAGGGGATGATGCAGATAATCGGCACAATGGCTAAAACAAATGAACAACAGCAACGATGCAACGCTTGCAAGACCCAGTCCCCAACGGGCAACAGTGGCGTAAGGAGATGATTTTTTATGCTGCCGCTTACTTTCGACGAACGCAGCGTTCGCTGCCTTTTGACGGGCGGCATCCAGTGAAATAATGTTGGCACTACCATGAGGGCTTTGTTCGCTAAACCCTATCGCTTGAGAAAACTCACTCACAATTTCAGTGTCATGGGCGTCAATCTGCTGATTTACATGCTCAGCGACCGGCAAGGCCAGTTCCAGCATGTCCCAGAGTTTCGCCATTTTACGGCTAGCCTTTTCATGCGCGGGACTTAGCTGGCGCCATTTGTCAAAAGCGGCCTGTTCTTCAGTAGTCATGTCACCCGAGGCCATGCGAGCATACCACGAGACGGCCTCTTGTTCCAGACGCTCACGCATCAATGCATTGGATTCATTATTGGGCATGGTCATTACCTGTCAGGTGTACTATATAGCCATAACGAATAACTGGGTCTGAAACCACATATTTTTTTCGACTGCTCATATTTCGTCTTCTTCGTTATCCAGTGCCGTTCGCAAGTGATTAAGGGCACGCACCACCTCTTTTTCCACCAGACTTTTTGAGATGTCCAATTGCGCGGCTATTTCGGCATGTGTCATGCCTTCCACCCGATTCATTTTAAGAATCCGGATGCACCTTGGAGATAGTCCGGTTAATAAATTCTGGATGCGCTGAAGCTCTTCGCAAAAAAGAGCGAAAACCTCAGGTTCGGCACCTTCATCAATCTCGGATTCTTCTCGGTAATATTTTTCCAGCAAAGCCGACTGGCGTTGTTGCGTGCGTACATGATCCACTGAAAGATTGGTCGCCACCCGGTACAACCAGGCTCGAACTTGTTCCTCAGTTTCCGGTGGCGGTTTCAGATGGGGCAGTCTCAGATAGACTTCCTGGAGTAAATCCGCTGCCGTATCCGGACATTGGACTCGTCTGGTCAGAAAATGATGAAGCTGAGGACTCACGCCAAGATAAATGCAGTTGATGTCTTCTACCGAAAGGGGCATGGTTGATTGATGCGAATTTGATCTGGTTCGTAAATCAGGAAAAAGGCTATCCATATTCTAAGGGTAGTGATCGACATTTGGCAAAACTAAGCTCAGCAAGCCTTATGCCATCATCAATACCGTAAAGCTAAACTTCAATCCGAATTAGCTTGATTGGAACTGCAGGGCAACTACATAGATTAGTGCGGTATTCATGTTTTGACCTCGGGCAACTAGGAAATTCCAAACCGAGTATTAATTTGCGATGATTGAATTAAAATTCCTGAAGTTTCTAAGAAATTCATCAAGCGACCATGCGTAACAACACGGCCACGAGAGAATTTTTCGGTGAGTTGCTTGGTTTAGGGCAAAGCCTATCAAAATCCTCATCAAGTGCGGCTTCGGCGATAATGCGCCGGACATCCGAAAAGGCAAAACTGGTTCTGCCCTTCACTTTATGCCGTCGCTGCGGGTCAGCTTTTAACCGATCCGCATAAATCCAGGTGATGGTTGAAGCCATCATACAGAAGTTCAAGTGATTCAGCACCGCCTGAGCATTCCGGCACTGACTGGACTGGCTACCGATATCTTGCTTGAGCTCTTTGAACCCGGATTCGATTTTCCAGCGAGCCCCGTAAAACTCAATGATCTGCGTCACCGATAAGGTCAGATCCGTGGTAAACAACGCCACCCATTGCGTTTTCCGGAATACCCAAACGACCCGCACAGGACATTTGAGTGTTTTCAGCATCACCATCCGCTCATAGGCGCGAACGTCACGTTGTTTGCCATAGAGATTAACGGTGTAGATCGTTGCCAATGCCTGATACGCCTGCGCCATTTCAGCCGTTGATCCCAGGCGGCTACCGTACTTAGGCCGACGGCCGCGCTTTCCTGGCTGCGGTTCACCCAGTTGATCATACAAAACGTTATTGCTACGCAGCCTGGATAGCATATTGAACCGCGCCCCAAACGCTTGCCGAACCGGTTGCCACAAACTCTCGTTGCCAAACCAGCTATCCATCACGGCCAGTACGGGTGTCGTAGAAAAATGCTGTCCAATGCCGATGAGCATCTGCCCGGCTTGTTCCAACTTGGTTTGAAAAGGAACGACCTTGCCTTTGATTTTAGCGGTTCTTTGTTCCGCTTCAATGGTTTTCTTGGCGAAGTAAAAGCGGAAATCTAAAAACAAGCAAGCCCACCGTCCTTTGATTTGTTTTAACAAGCCGACGGCGACGATATTTTGCGCCCACGGATATTGGCTTTGATTCGCTTTAGCGGCATGATCGAAAATCGTATCGCAAGCAAAGATGTTTTTCCCGATTTTGGGATTGATGGAATCGTCCAGCGCCACCAGCAAGCGGCCATCGGTTTCAGGGGAGGGTATTAATCCCCAAACGGTTTGCCAAAGACGCCGCCACGGCAAAGTCGTAGACGCCATGAAGGTGTAGAACCGATGGTCTTCGATCTCAATTCCAAACAAAGTCACCAGGCAGCGAAGACAATTTGAGGTGATAGAAGACGTAAAGGGAATAATAATCGACAGGAGCGTATAGACAAATAAAGAGGCACGTTCCTGTCCGAGTTTGGTATCGGAAAATGGGGCTTGAAGTGAGTGTGAAAGATCGCGTAAAATGAACATGAATGAGGTCTGTTTTGCTGTAGAATCAAAGACTTAACACCTTGTATTATACAATAAAACACGAGCTCATTCACTATCAAGTTATTGATTTTTCAAACAAATATCCATCACTAACATATTAGTTAAGCCGACAACGGCTAGCTCTCAAGATAAGCCGCCTTGAAATTAGCATTCTGAATCTAAAATTTCTGGGAAACTTCAGTTAAAATTCGAATAATATAAAAAACGGCAAACGGTTTGGAAATGTTGTGAATTTCGATCAACCGTTTCGATTTTCAGTGCTCAATAAATTAGTGATGCAAAAATGAACCACTTAATCAAATGCCTCTTTTTAATATTTCTACTGAATGCTTGTCAGTCAAATGTTCAGAAAATCCCGGAAGTCTTACCGGAAAAAGCTGGCGAATTGCCCGTCAAAGCCTTTGCTTCCTTACCTCTCATACAACAAGCCAGTTTATCACCTGATGGCCGGTTTATCGCTTTTTTGCAAAATACCGGCAGTGAAACCGCACTGGTGACACAAGATCGAACCGGTAAAGAAATGCATGTGGTGTTAACCAGCGACAACCAAAAATTCCGGTTTCGAAGTTACGATTGGGTAAATAATAATCGTTTGTTGGTGCGCATTTTGTATCCCGCACGCCACGGCAATTTGAAAGTCTACGAAACCCGCCTGTTTGCCATCAATCGGGACGGTACCGAAGCCAAGCCGGATTTGATCCAGATTCAAAGTACCCTGAACGACCGAAAGCATATTTCCCAGTTTCAGGATAATTTTACCCTGATTCCAAATGACCCGCGCCACGTATTGATTTCTTTGGACAAACGGCATCCGGGTGCGCCCGATGTCTATAAACTGGATGTCTATACCGGCGAAACCGAGATGGTAGCCGGTAATCCCGGTTTTGTGCGTTCATGGATTTATGACCGCGAAGGCAGGGTTCGGGTCGGCATTGGTGTTACCGGCACAACAACCATTCGCATGGTGCAGCGCAAGAATTCTGAAGACGACTGGAAAGTGTTCGCAGAGTACGATGGGGTGACAGCTAGCGGATGGGAATCGTTGGGATTTAGTGATGACCCCGACTGGTTATACCTGCTTGCCAATCATCAGGGTAAAAGTGCTGTTTTCAAAATCGACCTGAACAAACCCGCTTCCGCTTCCCAGCCGGAATTAGTCTATGCCGATCCGGAATACGACGTCAAAGGCGAATTAATCTACTCCGCCGATCAAAAACGGGTTATCGGCATCAACTATATTGCCGAATCCGGAAAAGTAGCCTATTGGGATGCGGAAGCGCTACAAATACAACAGCGTATCGACAATGCCTTACCAAGGCTTGGCAACCATATCGTCTCCCGCCGTAACGGACAATATTTGCTGATCTCCTCCAGTGCTGAATTTGCACCGGTTTATTACTGGTTTGACGCCAATAAAAATTCCATCGGTGAAGTGATTAAAACCTACCCGGATCTCAAGCCATCCGTATTAGCCAAGACCGAAACAGTGCATTTTAAGGCTCGGGACGGTTTAACCTTGGAAGGTTTTCTAACTCGACCTGTCAGTTCGGCAAATTCCGGTCCAACCATCATCTTCCCTCACGGCGGCCCGTGGTCGCGCGATATCAATTCGTTCGATTACTGGACACAGTTCATGGTCAATCGCGGCTGGAATGTATTTCGAATCAATTTCCGCGGTTCAGCCGGTTACGGCGAACAATTCATCCAGGCCGGCTTTCAACGCTGGGGCTTGGAAATGCAGGATGACATAACTGACGGAGTGAACTGGTTAATCACCGGCAAAATTGCCGATCCGTCCAAAATTTGCATTGTCGGGGGTAGTTATGGCGGTTATGCCACATTGATGGGCTTAGCCAAAACCCCTGAACTTTATCGGTGCGGTGTGAGTTTTGCGCCGGTTACCGATCTGGTCGAATTGATGGAGGACTGGTCAGACATGCACTGGCTGGATCGCCATTTACGTGCAGAATTGGTTGAACAACGCTTTGGAAACTGGTGGTCAGACCGTTCGCGTCTGAAAGCAACCTCTCCTGTTAATCTGGCTAAACAAATTCAGACGCCATTATTGCTGGTGCACGGTGACGAAGACAGGAGTGTGGATGTAAATCATTCCCGCAAAATGGCTTCAGCGTTGAAAAGCGCAGGATTCAAGGACTTTCAATACATAGAGATGGAAGACGCCGACCATCACTTATCCCGAGAACAGGACAGAATGCAATTTTTTCAGGCCATGGATAGTTTCTTAAGAAAATATCAGTAAGCAAGTCAATTTAAAACATTGTTCTCGTCTGCAGATTCATCCACATCATGTTCATATAGTTATTTTTGTGGCGCAATGTACGGATTACGCGCCATATAAAATGGCACAATAATCCAAACTGCGCCACTCCTAAGATTGAAAAGATCAAGAAATTAATGCAGACGAAGAACTAGTAAAGATCGCTAAACTCATTGCTAAAAGCCCGAATGGTATGGAGTTGTAAAGCATTGCAATGGCTCTAGGAACGATTAAGCTACAAGAACGCATTTCTGGAAAAAAAACATCCTAGTCGAAACCGAACAAAAACGTTTTGTCGAATTGGTCATATTAAAATTTAACACTCAGCATATTCGCAGGAAAACAATGTAGCGGAACTTGATGAATCATAGCCAAAGGCCTATGACTAATTAAATTTCTCACGCGTATTTGGGAAATTTAATTAATTTCATTTAAAATCCTTACTTTTAATGTAATAGAAGGAATTAACAACATGAACAAATCCGACCTGATCAATGCCATCGCCACTCACGCCAACTTGACAAAAGCCGACGCAGGTCGTGCTTTGGAAGCATTGGTGCAAACCATCGAAACAACCTTGAAATCCGGCGATTCCATTACATTGATTGGGTTTGGTACGTTCGAAGTCAAGGAAAGAGCCGAACGCACCGGTCGTAATCCGCAAACTGGCGAAGCCATCACCATCGCTGCCGCCAAAGTTCCTTCATTCAAAGCCGGCAAAGCCCTGAAAGACGCCGTTCAGTGATTGAAGGTCGCTAATGCGGCCCCATGCCCCAGCCTTGCAGTTCCGCTTGCCGTTTGACCGTCGGCGCATCCAGCCCAGTCATCCGGCCTTGCGTGCGGGTCAAGGTATCCTGACGACTGCTCGTCGCAGCAGGATTGTATTTTTGCGGATTCAATCGACTGCCTGAACCGGTTAGTTGATTCAGGTTTAGTTTGGCAGCGGCATTCGCCGCTGTCGGTAAATGATTAGTCTGCGCTAGTATGCCCAGCCATTCGTCCAGATTGACACGGCTCCAATCCACTCGACTGAGATCAGCGACCTTGATGCCGGTGCAATCCGGATTTTGTGGTATCCCAAAATCCATCCCCAATTGCGGCTTGATTTGTTCGTTCAGGATTCTGGCCAGGGGTGAATTGTAACAGCAATAACTCTCCTTATGAACCAGACATAACCCTAAAATCGAGCTGTTTTGATCGCAGTAACTGCCCAAGTCTTTGCAGACTTTAAGCTGTTTTTTGGCATCCAGCTCATATTCGGTTTGTTCACAGGAGTAAATCATCTGGATGATCATGATAATAATCATCACGGCGGTATAAGCCGCCATCAAACTACTGAGCATTTCCCCGGCAAACGCTGCACCGCCGCCCATTTCCACGCCACCCGATTGCGCTGCCGGCGTTAAATTACCTGCCGAATCGAAAGCAGCTTGGCCGCCGGCGCTGAATAGTGCATTGCCCGCCGCCTCCCCAAACGTACTGCCTATCCATTCAGCCACCGAGTTGGTCAACTCCCCCTGTAGCGAGTCGAGTAATCCTTGTTCGGCCACATCGCTAACGCTCAGCAAGTCAGAGCCGACCAGATCATTCACCCCGGAAGCAAAATCCGCCTGCACGCCATTCCAGGCATCGCCAGCCGTCGCAAACGGTGTACGCAATACTTCCCAAGCGCCACGGATCGGCGAAGTGGCATTCATATCCATGATGGCGTTATCCAATTGACTCGTAGCCATCAGTAATTCGATATACTGACTCAAGCCCATGCCGCCGGTCGGCGAATTACAGCAGTCCACCAGCGACAGACCGCCGCCCACCATTTTGCAGGTCGCAGGGCTGCCCTTGAACACCTGGCAAGTGGTGGGGTCTTTTTGTTGCAGGTTGGCATTGGAGTAATCGCAACTCATATCCATCGCCATCTGCTGAGCCGAGTTCAACAAAGCAACTGCTTTAGTAAAATCGGTGCTCTGGGTGCGGTTCGGCGTCACGCACTCTTCGCCCATGCAACGGATCGGCCCCGAGCATTGCTGGCGGGTACTACTCTGAATACCCGGAATACCGACTTGCTGGCCGCAATCGTAGGTATCGATACTATCCCAGCAAGTGCCCGAGGCCAGCACATCCATGCACTGGCTTTTGATAAACGCACATCCCTGGGTTTCCAGGCTGGCGCAGTTCGTGGTCGGCGTGCCTTGGGCCGGTTGAGCCAAACAGTGCGTGCCGGCCGTATCCGTCCAGCATTGTCCGGCGTTGCTCAGATCGCAATGCCCTGAAGCCGAGAGGCTCATGCAAGTATTGGGAATACCCGCAGAACTGGCCATCGGCGCTGGTGTTAAACTGTTGGCGCAGACAATGACCTGCGAAGCTGGATCGACATAACAGCCTGAGGCGTTGGCAGGATTACTGGTGCAAGTCAACTGGCTACCCGCCTGACAAATTCCATCGGTAATGGCATTGGCCAGATTCTGGCAGTTTGCGCCATCCCAACTCCAACTGTCCTGAGTGATCAGTTTAGAGACATCGAATTTAACACGAATCCGCGAATAACCTTCACCCATGCCGCCCACTAATGTATTTTGCTTAAACACTTTATTGCCGGTACTGTTAAAAGCCCAGGTCACATCCAAATTTGGGTAATCATTCCAGTTACGGCCGAGTTCACAGGGGCCTCCCCAACCACTGGATCCGGTATAAATCAGATTGCCACCGTAAAATACCTGCGCATGGTCATCAAACTCAACCATAGCCAAAGTGGCGCTGGTAATCGCTTCCGGATGCTTGACGTTATAAGTCACCTGCCAGGTAAACACTCCGCAACCGGCCGACCAGTAATTATCACCGACCACGCCGACATACAAATCCACGCAACCGGGACCGCAGTTCGACACGCCACCGTTGCCGGAGACATAGGTCAACAACGGTTCAACCGTCACTTGATGGGTAGCGGTACAGCTTTGCGGTATGGTGGGCTGACGCACACAGAGTTGATAATTCGGTAACTGAACAGTTTGCGTGGTCTCGGTCTGTGTGGTGGTGGTCGTACAATCCGAGAACGACTGCGCCCAAGGGGTAAAATTGGCAAACACCTGATCGCCAGTCGTCCAGATCGGATCGTTCTGTAAATCCGGGTGCGACTGGTGGGCGTTATTAATCAGTGTTCGATAAGCATCTCCTGTCGAGCTATTTTCAGTGGTCAAAGCCGTTTGCGTATCGATGCCCGCCGCCACCGTACCGGGATCGTTACCATACAAACTGGTGATGTTAGCCGTCGTGCTAGTGGTATTGCCCGAATCCGGGAACAGCGTACTGACATTAATCGAGCTTTGCTGAGCAGAGCCGGGATTCAAGGTCATCACGCCATTGCCGGCATCTAGCGGAAATTGAAACCCTCCGATGAGCTGTTGGCCGGCCTGCTGTCCCTGCGTGCCGGCATTCTGTATGGCATCCGCCCAGCTCAAGCCGAACGGCGTCCAGGCCATGGTGACACTTAAAGTAATCGCGAGCGAACGGCTCAAAACCACTTGCTGTTCAAAATAGGCTGCTAATCCCATCCATTTGCTCCGGCTAATTCAGACAGCAGTCTTGCCAGCGCCATAGGATATAGACATGATCCTCACCTGGCCCCGGATAAGTCCTTCCCGCACCCCAGGTAAACGTGGTTTCACCGATGGCATGATTGGAAGCGGTTTCCGCCACCGGATAAAACATGCTCAGCCGATATTGCGATTTGGGTATGAAGGGATAAATCGTACCGCCGCACAAAGCCTCATTGCCGGCAGTTTTCCAGGCCAGACCACGGCGATGCAAAGCAGCGGTCGCCCGTGTGGCCAATAAACTGGTAATTCGAGGATCGGTACCGTAACTGGTCGGGGAAATACCAGATAAGGGATACAGGTGCCCCCAAGCACCGGCACACCAGAACAAGGCGTCAATCGGATGACCGGTGGCTGCGGCCGCTGCATCCCCGACACAAGCTGCAATGGCGGCAGGATTAGCGAATAAAGCCGTTTCCGGACTGGTAAAAAATGCCAGTAAATCACTGTTCCAGGTCGGATCGAGTTCCGAGACATACATTAAATCGAAATCCCGGTAACCATCGGCGTTGCAGCGTTTATCCCAGAACAAATCCAGAATAATGGTCAACGGAAAAGCAAAATAGTGATAATTAAAAAACGACATTTCGCTGGCGTCGAAATCCGCCTTGCCGGTGGTGGCTGTTAAACGCACTTGCGAGACGCTGAAGGTCATGCCACCCAAGGACGGCGAGCACCAAGGATTTCTGACCAGTTCGATCAATCGCGCCGGGTTCCACATACCTAGTGTCATGCCCGGTTGTGGCAACCCCAATGGATCATTACAAAAGCAAAATACTTGGTCGCTGGCGATACTGGGTACGTTGCCGCCGCCAAGCTCCGCGCCGGCTGCTCGAATCGGAAACAGGCATTCCCAGCAAATATCAGTAATCAACTTCCCTGACCAAAGTTCGGCATCGGCGCATAGTGGATCAGTGGTGCTGGTCGTGGTGTCGGCGTAAATACTCACGGTAAAAGGCAATAAAACCAGCAGCCATAGCCTAATAGCCTGGTTCAGCTTTGCTTTCAAGAATCCGCAGACAATGACAAAGCAAGTCATAACGCCGCTCCTAAAGCCAATCCTGAAACTTTACGTTCCCGGATCACAACCTGCTTGCTCGACTGCTCCACCAGCACCGGCACATGCTCCAACTGAAATCGCGTCCGCACATCCGGTGTAAGCAAATACACCGGCGCATTCAACGTGTTTTCCAATGCCTTTAATGCCTCCCAGCCCTCCTGACGCGGTAATTGCGTTGCCAGATACATGCGTCTCGCCTTATTGTCTGAACAGGACTGAGTTTTTGACCAGTTAACCTGAGCTTGCTCTGTGCCATCAAACACCAGCAAGCACAGTCCGAAACTCATCTTGTCCAATGGATTCACGGTTTGTCCAGCACGCATCAGCAGTTTGCCATTCGGGTCGGTTAAATCGCGTGGCGCTGTGACGGTCAGATCAACTAAGCGTTCTCGATCTTCCAACGCAGTGGGTAAAACTTCAAAATGACGTTGCTCCCAAAATCGCGCAAGCACCTGCTGTTTTTTCTGTTGCCAGTCAATGGCGGCCAGTCGGCTTTTCATTTCGGCCAACAAATCCATTTCGGCAATTTTATAGACCGTACCCAAACTGCCCAGATCACCCTGTTTTCCTTGCTGCTGTCTGTCTTTTAACCAAGCCAGGCTGGTGATGCCCTTGACGTGTAAACTGGCTTTGCCATGCTCTTCAATGATCATGTCCGGCACCGAGGTCACGGCATATTTCTGGAATCGAACCGGATCGATGACGATATTCGGTAAGGGCTCAATCTCTTTCAAAAGGGTTTTTAACTCGGCAAATAGGGCCGGCAGCTTTTGCATGGGCTTGGGTCCGCGTAATACCAGCAACACATCATTCTGACCGGAGGCTTCCTGGAAGATGCCTTTCAGTGCAGCAGTACCCATAGAGAACGAAATAAACATGACACTTAAAGGTTTACCGACAGCTAGTTTTGGCGTTGCGCTATTTAAATCACCAGGTTTGAAGGCGTCCTTCATTAACACTGATTTTGATTGTCTAAAAACATCAATTGCTTGTCGTTGCGCTTCCGCTTGAGTCGGATTTCCATCCAGCCATTCTGGTCGTTCTTGCCCATCAAGCGCTTGCAGAATTTGCCGGGATTTACTGAACCAATCTTCCTCTGCCCATGCCGAAGCCTGCCAAAGCAGCAAAGCCGTCAGTGAACACGCTGACCATCTGACTGAGACTTTCGAACTATCCGTGTTAATAAATCGCATAAGCCCTACCGATGACCTGATAATCGTAGACATAACCCCAGTATCTGGAATCAAAGCTTTTTGCAGTTTTGCCGGTCACCCAGTAAGCCGACAGTGGAATGTTTTCATCGCGCTTAAAGGCTGAAGACGATTTCTTCAGCTTCTCTGCCAGCGGTAGGCCTTCGATGATCAATGAGCCGTTAACGGTGGTCTGAAGACTATCCACCTTAATGTGGTCGCCAGTGACGCCGGCAGCGATCTTGACGATGATTTGACCGTCCTTAAAATAAGGCGACATGCGTTCCGCCCGGAAGGCTATCAAATCCCCTCGCCAGATGTCCTTGTTAAAGGTGTCGATAATATAAATGCGTTTATCCGGCAAACAACGGTCAATCTGATCATCGCCGCCGATCAGAAACCGCTCGCCCAGGTAACTTTCCAGCGCCAACGCTAGAAGCAATACGGGCAAGGCTTTCATTAAAAGCCAACCCAGCGCGGCTGCGGATTTATAGGGCGGTATTTTTCGGGTCATGGTTTACCGTCCTTCCTGACATAAACGTCTTCAGGTGCGGCAACTACCGCCGTGGAATCGATGACCAGATAACCCGCCGCGCTTAACTTAGTGGCCTGGGTTTTCCAGCTATCGACGATTTGCGTCATTTGTTCCTGACTGGCGTTCGGCGGCAAAGACTGAATAAGCTTGGCCCGATCCAGTACAAATACCGGCGTGACCAGATTCAAACGTTCCAGCGGGGCTTTCAGCAAATACTTTGCTATCAATCCACCCCCAGCCAGACCCGACAACGAGGCAATAACTACCATTGCTAGCCATCCTGCTTTACCGACCATGTTGCACCTCGGAGTCCTTCGTATAATGGGCGTTGTCCAAATGCCTTGCGGTGGCACCCTTGGCTTTACGGCTTTCAATCAATTGCTGAACCGCTTCGCCTAGACTCAAGCCCTGGCGGCGCAATTGCTTGAGTGCTTGCACATCTTCCGGCTTGGTGGAAAACAACACGCGTTTGAAGGGATCAACAATCAGCCGGCCGATGCCAGATCCCATCTCGGTGATAAAAAAGATTTCCGAATAAGCGCCTGGCAGCGTGTGTACTGTTTTGAGCAATTCATAACCGCCGTCCGATAAAGGCAGACGCCGATCCTGCTTCATGCCTTCGATGACTTCGGCTTTCTGGCCGAGTAGATACATATTGGCCGAGTTCTCGACAATAGCTCGACCCGCCGCATTGCGGTATAAGTCGTTCACGGACTGGGTGATGGTCACCGCCGCACCGCCGTATTTACGAAAGCGCCGATAGCCGTGCTCCATGAACTTGGCGACATCGCCTTCGGTGAGCAGGTCCCAGGCTTCGTCGATAATGACAATTTTGGGTCGATTACGTTCGCCCAGATACATCTCTTGTTGGATTTGGTAGATCAACTGCAGTAACACGACCTGTTGCAGATGTTTCCTTCCCTTGAGTTCTTCCAGTTCCAGTACGGTAAAATCGCTGACGAACTTGGCGTTGTTTTTGCCGTTAAAATAGCGGCCGTATTCGCCCTTGGTGGTAAACGGAAACAACTGCTCGCCGACATCTTTTAGGCGCTGATCCTCCTCCCTACATAAGGTGGTGGCAATGTCGTCGACGGACATGGACTGTGCTTTATCGGTCCACAGGTTTTTTAAAATCCGTTTCAGACCGGCCGTTTGAAAATCGGTGAGTTTTTCGGTCGGCGCCGCCATCTGACTGACCAGACCGGCCAGCATGTCGGCTTCCTCTTCAAAATGTTGGACGATCTCAAAGGGGTTCATGCAAATGCCGGAACTGTTGGTGAACTTCACAAAATCGCCTTCCAGTACTTCGCAGAGATTTTCATAAGAGCGGCCGACATCAATGGCCCAAATTTGTGCACCTTCGGTCAGATAGCTGACGATGATCTCGTTGGTCAGAAAGGATTTGCCCTTACCGGATTCGGCGGCAATACAGAGATTGTAGTTACCGGTGGTATCGAACAGTGACACTGCCATATGCTCGCCATTGCGCGAGACAAAATTCAAGGTGGGTGTACCGGTGCCGGCCCAGTCGCCAAAAATCGGCAGCAACGGGATCGCATGCCGCGTCGCCAAGGTGCGATAGCGCTTAAGATCGGGGATCGCCGCCCGTTCCGCTCCGAAAGGCAGGCAGTTTAGGAAAAACGGCAAACAGAAAAACTTGTCTTCCAGCAACTGAAAGCCCAGCTCCCGAAAATACACACGGGCGTTGGAGATGGCGGCGGCTTCATCCTGTTCGTCGCAGAACAACACCATACCGAAGTAACTGCGAATAGGCCGGTCGCCATCGGCATATGCATCGAATAGCACGTCAAAATTTTGCTTACGGTGCACCAAGGCCGGCAAAAAACGGGCGATGGGCGTATTGACCTGATTGGTAATAAACTGCCGGACGCCTTCTTGTTTAGCACGGGTGGACTCGGCATCCGGGTAATGGATGCTCATGGTAATCAGCGCATTCTGTCGGATACCACGGGTGCCGGATAAAAAATCACCCAGGTAGCTTTTGGCGCTGCCGAAATAAAAATGATCCGGGGTGCGTTTGGCCGACAGGGTTTTGACACGTTTGGGATTCAGCAAAATTCCCTTTTCATCGCTTTCCAGCACGGTGTCGTAATCCAGCAACTGGTCGCGGATCAATTGAGTCGGATCGCATTCAGGAACAACGCGGTCTTTCCAGCCGGCGAAACTGTTCCAGTTCACGAGCGTATTCATGATACGGACATACTGATTAGAATCCAACACATCCGGATAAAGACCAATGGTCGCCAGCGATTGCTTCGTCGCCATCTGTAATTCAGTCGCAGTTCGCATTTCAGCCGCGCTGGGGCGCGGATGGGCAATCGGTAGTTTCACCGTGATCAGCACATGGCTGCGCCGCAAACGCGCACCCGAAATCGGCTCGGGCGGTTTATCCGTGCCTTGCCGCAGAAAATCGATACTGGCTTTGGTCATGGTTTTATAGGTGGGCTTTTGCTGTTTCAAGCGCCTGGCCTGCATCACCGCCAGCGATTCTTCAATATCCGGTGAAGTCCAAAGACTCACCTGTAAGATCGTATCCGCCGGCCAATCCTGATTGAGGAGTACATTCACTCTGGCCGAGACGCTGTAGTCGGCGCCGGTCAAAGGCCTACAGATAAAACCAAAGCCGAGGCTGGAATCTGCCAGTAGAAAGACCTGTAGTTCCGGGTCATAAGCCAGCGTGGGAAACAATTCGTCGATATGATGACGTTGGGATTTTTTCATGGCGCCTCCTGCTCGGATAACAGCCGCAGACTCTCAGAAAGCGTTTCAGCCTTTAAGCGAATCGTGTAAGGGTGCCGACATATCCGCACAGCACGTTTCTTTTTGATCAGCTCCCGCGCACGGGCGGGATGGCAGGGATTGAGTGGCTTACCTTTCGGCAATTGCACACAAACAGTTTTATTAGCGGATAGGGGAACCGAAACACGGCGGTTGCCCGCCGCCAACTCGGAGTTTTGATTGACGCCGGTGGTGTGATGCATAGCAGACCTACAGCGTCGCGGTGACGATATTGGTAATGATCGTCGGTGCAGCGAACAGCCCGACACCGCTGGCGATCCCCAGTACAAAGCCCATCATGCTGCCTCTAACCACGCCGGCCACCAAGCCGACAATCACGAAGACGATGGCGATAATCCGGCCAAGCAAACCCTCGACCCAGCCAGTCAGCAAGGTCCAGACGTTGTTAAACTCGGTACCAGCCGTACCGGCCATGGTATCGGGCGCCATCATCACCAATAGCAAGGAAACCAGGGCGATGAACACCCCGGTTCGACGGTTAAATTTCATATCAAACGACCTCATGGGTTAATGAACAGACGGTTGCCCGTCCTATCTCGGACATATAGTCCGGCTTACCCAACAGTTGCCCGTGGCGTCTCGCCGATCCGAACGGTACCGGCGGTGGAGTAAATTTTTAAAATCTAATTTTTATTGGCGGCATTCAAAGGCGTTTGCTGCAAACCGCGCATTTCGCCATCGTTTGGTTCGGTATCCAGGCGTTTATCCGACGCACGTTGTTCAACCTGAAGTGGAACCAGGGTCGGACCGATTGCCGGAGCACTTTTACCGATCATCCAGCGCCTCGGTTCCAATTCGGTATACACATAATTCGACACCATCAAATCACCTTCATTGTCTTCCCAAGGCGCAATCCAGATACGCATCACCTGGGCAGGCGTGCGAATCGGTGTCGGATCGTCGATTTTCGGCATCGGTTGTTGTACTATCGGTGCAGTGGCGGCGATAGAAGTACCGGACATATTCGAGATGCTGCTTGACTCGGTGACTTGAGTGACTTCATTACCCTGACTCGACGCATCAATCCTGGCCGGTTCTGGTAAGGCCCTATCCGATAACAGATATGCTTGCGTCGTGGACAAACACTTGGGATCTTCAGGCATGCCTTTACAACCGTATTCGGTCGTAGCGCAGCCGCTGATGAGTAACGGTAACGGCAGAAGTAAAATGAATTTTGAGGCTATGGATTTCATGGCTTTTGCTCCACAGAGGGTGTCACCACAGGATTGGGCGTAACCGTCGACTCGACCAAAGGCTTGTTTTCCAACCAATCAGCCAACACATCCGGTGCGCCGCTATGGGTACGACCGTCAGGGGCGATCAGAAACGGTACACCCTGTAGGCCAAACAGCTTGGCGGTAACCACGGCTTTTTGCAGCGGTTCTTTATTACATTGCGGCGGGTTATCGCTGGGTAAGCCGGCATAATCCTGTTTCAACAGTCTGACTTTTGCCGATTCCTGGGCTTTTTTGTCTTGAGAAGACAATAGGCAAGCCAGTTGCACAACTATGTTCTGTGATTCCTGACCCAGCACCGGCACCATGACCAGTTTGAAGGTGTATTTGTCCTGCAAGGCTTGCAGGTCTTTAATGAGCTTGGCGCAATACGGGCAGCGTGGATCGATGATGACCAGCACCTTGTCCTTGCCATGTCCCACCGTCACCGGCCCCAGATCGTCGAGATTGAGTTTCATCCGCGACAGATCGATTCGGTTGGCGATACGATCAATATCCGGAATATCCTTGATTTCCTGTTGCGTCCAGACATCCAGCAGTTTGCCGCCATAGATGCCAAACCGGCCATTACTGGAGACAAACATTACCTGGTCACCGGTCTTGATCATTTTTAACCCGTTGATCGGCAAATCCTGCATGCCGTCGATTTTCGCGGACAATAAACCTGACGAGATACCTGATACAGTGGCTTTACCCGCATCAGCAGCTAAAGCAAGGTTTACCGGCATAAAGGCTGGTAAGATCAAAAACGGTAGAATGGAAAAAGGTAATCTATTCATAGTGTGCATCGGATTTGCAGGGTTCAGGGTTAAAATTGGAAATACGCTTGCATTCCATCCATTGCTTTAAGTCACTTAACATCAGGCTGGCACCTTCAATTTGAGCGCAGTGCCTTTTTGCACGATGAAGTTGACCTGCCGGGTGGCGTCGACTTCGATGACCGGGTAAATTTCTTCGGCCATGTCCATGTAAAAATGCGATAACCGTTCCATCGCATACCCGGCACCGCGCAAACTGCCGCCTTCCATTGACTGTGAGGAAAAGGCGCTTTGGAAGGGCGTAGTCCCGGACAGACTGCCGACACCTCCGGTCATCAACATTGGAATCTGGTTACGGCCAAAGGCGTCGGAAAAGCCACGCAGGAAACCGGCCATCATGGCTTGCGCCAGCAATGCGCCTTGTTTGGAAATCACCCGGCCTCGCACGCCGTTCTTGCCGTCCTCGCCAGTGGCGTAGGCATTCATCGGCACTTCAATCACACCGCCGTCCTGGCGAACACAGGAGAAAGTCTCCCCACGAAAATAGGCGCGCTCGGCGCTGAGATCACCAAAGCCGGATGCGAGCAAGAAACACTCACGTAAATCGGCATGAAAGCGGTTGGGCAAGATGGCTTCCTTCTTGATCCGGAACAGTACCGGCATCGGCTCTTTTTTCGATCTTTTGCCGGTGGGCGCATCCAGGCCATTGAGCAACACGCCGGTTAAAATAGTCCCGGCCGGAATGAACACCTCGCTGTGTTTGGCGGATGAGTCGGCGGCGGTTTTGATATCGGCCGCAGGATTGCCAGCCTTTTCATCCTTGATTACTCGAATCTGCAATACGGGTTGTGGCGCTTGGCCATTTTGACCAGCCTGTACGCCATTACTGACACCACTTTGGCGACCCGCATTCGCAACAGACCCAGGAATAGAGGCTTGTTCGAATACCCGGTTTAAATCGTCGTTTTCAGGTGCCAAGTGGCTTGCTTTTGGGTGGCGATAGTCACTGCCATTTGTGGATGACGAATTACCATTAGCCGTTGGTGTTGCACCATTTTCAGTTGAAGGTACTGTAGCGGCCGGCTTGTTTTTAATCGTCTCCAGTTCGCCGGCGACGACTTTCAATTTTGCGTCATAGGCTTCCCGTTCGGCTTCGGTCCATTGCCGGAAACGCTGTTCACCGGATTGATGTTCACGTTTTTGTTGTTCCTCAATCGCAGCCAGACGACGGCTTTGTTCGTCGTTCTTCTGCAGCAAATCCCGAAGTTGCGCCGAGATGCCGTCTATCCCCAAAGAACGCGGATCGCTGTCGGTCAGAATATGTTGAATAGTGGCCTGCTTGCTGGAGGGTTTTGCCACTTCCGGCGAAAATGATGCCAAAGCAAAGATGGCGGCAATGACCACTGTACCAATACTACCCACCGCCAGATTACGTTTGGCCGCAGGACTGAGCGTCGACCACCAGGAATTCATGTCGGCCATTAGTGGGTGCTCCGCTGCAACAACGATGGCCTGATCGCTGAAGCCTGTTCGGGGTTAAGGCGAAGCGCGACATACAGTTCGGTGGATTCATTGGGCGCCAGCACCACTTTTGGCCAGGCAGCCACGGCCAGCACTTCGTCCTTGGTGGTAGCACAGGAGCGCTCATCAAATTCGATCATTACCGCACCGGTATTGCGAACAACGCCAACCAGTATCAACATGTCCTGGCCTTCCAACACCTGGCCGGTCTTTATCTGTATCTGGTTTTGCAGGCAATGAATGTTCTCCGCGTGACTGGGATCGCGCAGAGAAAATCCCGCTGGTGTCTTTTGCAGACCCAGGTCGCGGAACAACTTTTTTAGATGGCTGATGTACTCCTGTTCATGGTCTGCAGGCTTTGACGTTGCAGTTCGGGATTGCTGTTGCACCTTGCTCAGAAGCTTGTAATTGTCTTTATCCAGACTTAGATGAATCTCGCGGGCCGGAATACGTTTTGGAATTAACGTCAACGATAAGGCAATGTCCTGGTTGTCGCCGGGTGTGATATATAAGGTGACTGGGGTTTCATCGGCGGTAGCGACGTAGACGATTTTGCCCTTGGTGCTGGTCGTGGCTTGGCTGGTTGTGGTCACGACGGGGTTTTCGAACGGTGTTACCAGGCGGTTTAGATGGCCGACTGCAATCGGCATTAATTCATTGATGCCGGGTTTGATCTGAATCTGTTGCGGACCGACTGATGAGGCTTGCAGTTCGGCAGCTTTTAGTACGCTGGCATCGACTGGCGGCAACTCGACTTGCATCGTTTCCGGAGAAGTATCGGCATGGGCTGATGCCGAAAGCGGCATGACCGGCATACTTTGACTGGATCCGGTGACAGGAATTTCAGGCGGCAGGATGGTTTGCGTTAATTCCTCGGCGGACAAGGTACCGCTGATGGTCAGCAATAAGGCAATATGACGGCAGGCTTTGATCATGGCTTGGTGGCTCGCTGTTGGGATTGCAGAACTTTCAGGCGTTCCAGGGTTCTGGGCTCTTCGGGATAGACATCGATAAACTCCAGACGTGGCCGATAGTTTTTGATGACGATGGTAAACTCGTAGGTGCGAGGCTTCACGTCCGGTTTAGAACTGGGACCCTGGCTTTTCAGTTCGCCGCTGACGAACACCTTGTCGGTCTCAGACTCGTAATCCACATGTCTGGGCGTAAAACTGATGGCAACTCTATCCATCTTGATGG
Source organism: Methylomonas sp. AM2-LC (assembly GCF_039904985.1). Taxonomy (NCBI): domain Bacteria; kingdom Pseudomonadati; phylum Pseudomonadota; class Gammaproteobacteria; order Methylococcales; family Methylococcaceae; genus Methylomonas; species Methylomonas sp. AM2-LC. The sequence continues at coordinate 949,012 of NZ_CP157005.1, read as the reverse complement.
CCTTGATCTGATCGGTCATGGCGTCCAGCACGGTGCGGTAAATGTCCGGCGCCAACAAAGGTTCGATAGCGGTTTTCAGAAAATCGGCATTGGCGGGCGTGGTATTGCCCAGCAGTTCGGCCAGAAACAGGCCCCAGGACTCCTTGAATTCGCTAGAGGCGGAAGTACGGGTAACCTCTACTTCCTTGGTCAGTGTTGGCGGTACCAGAATAATGCTGCGCTCGGTCCGCCAGGCTGCCAGGGAAGTAATCACGCAGATTACCAGCAAGCCGATGATGATCACTCGGCTAAAACGGTTCTCGGTCTCGTGCCCATCCCAGGTTTCCAGGAAGTCAGACAGCCTCATGGATAAAATCTCCGGATGTAGGGATTGGGAATGGTGATCGCTTTGCTGGGCAACAGCCCCAACCAATAGACGGCGTGCAAGGTGTAGCCGTCTGGACGGTTATCCCGAAAACGGCGGTAGAATTTAACAGCGATGACGGCCAGGACCAGAGCAGGAATAAACTGATCGATCAACATGCCGGTCATCATGCAGACCATGAACGGCACCATCTCATCCGCGCTCCACAACAGAATGTGGATCGGGTCGTCAATGGTTTGGGGGATGGCTACGGGTTCCATAATGATCTCCGGTTAGGGTGATCATTATTTTGCAAGGAATTTTTTGGATGTGACTTGCAAAAAATCTCTAATTGTTCATTTTTTGCAAGCTAGGGTTGAATAATTTGTGCTAATAAGGTTCTCACCTTCATTACCAAAACCTGTTTTATGTTCATGACTTCTAAACATCAGTCGGCAAAATGGCAACAAATGCAAACTACAAGAGTACAAAAACTTAAGGTTTTTGCATTTAGACTGTTTGTTCAAATGGGCTTTATCATGCTAGGATTTTCAACTATTTCACCCATCAAAGGAAATGCTAAATGGACATCTTCTCAATTAATGCGAACCATTTATTACCCTGGTATAGGCCGCTTTTAACATTTATTTTTAGTGAAACAGGCTTAATTTTGCTGTTATTGATTATTGATTGGCAACTTGGATTCCCCGTTTAGTTGTTAGGTGCTTATATTACAGATGACAAAATCAGAACTTATCACCCTGATCGGTACTAAACAACAGCATTTAAATCAAAGAGACGTAGAACTCGCTGTAAATACCATCATACTGACATTGACAAATTCCGTCGCCAGTCAGGAAAGAATTGAGATTCGCGGCTTTGGCGGCTTTACAACGCTTGATCGTAAAACTCGTATTGGTCGCAATCCAAAAACAGGGGAAGCCGTCAGCGTACCAAATCGACGAGCAGTCCACTTTAAACCGGGACTTGATTTGCGTCAAAAAGTCAATGCATCACGACTCGAATATAAAATCAGGGATTTATAGTTTTTAGACAAAAAAAATCCGGCTCAAGGGATTGGCCGGATTACAGAGAAGGAAAGGTAGTGCTACATCTTCAAGCGTTGAACATATGCTAACAGTTGTTGGCTGCATTGAAAATGTGACCATTTGCCGCAGACTGAAGCCGAAATATTACTGAAGCCAAGTGACCTGATAATGGGTTCATTAGTCTATTTTTTTGCACTTGTTGGACATAATTTTAATTGTGAAATACAATTCGTAGACCTGCAGCAGGGAAAAAATCGATTCAATAGAATTGCAACCTTGCTGTTAGGGAGCGCAGCGACCGGTAAGCCGGTAGAACAACAAAAAAACGCAAGAAATTCAATTGCCGTTTTTTTTATGGCAGACGTCCATCAAAAAACATAATAAACATCACCGGACGAAGCCCACCACATTGGTGGGCTTTTTTATGGCATACACGTTTAGATAGATGTTCGAGATTCTGGTTTACAGCTCGTTTTTCAACGAGCAACCAATTGATTGCATGATCAGTTCATGCATCCCTTAAAAGTCAATCATACGGAGAACTATTAATACTGAATACTAATCGACCCCATCGCGGTTCGCGGTGCACCGTAACTGGCAGTGCCTGCAAAAGTGCCACCACCGTTATTACCCTGATTTATCGCGCTGTAATAACGTTGATCCAAAACATTATCGATATTGAATTGTACTGTGACCTTTGACTTGCCAAAATTACGACTATAAGCCGTCATTAAGCCAAGGGTTGCATAGCCAGGCACATGAGTTTGAGGTAACTGAAGAGGAAGGCCGGAGAAACCTACTTGACCATCTCGAACTATGACTCCACCACCGAACTTGAGTCCTCTTAAATCAGCATCCTGAAGTTCATCCTAAAAAAATCAGTTGAGTTAGCTACTGCCGCTTAATTTCAGCATGAATTTGACTAAACACTGAGTATGAAATCTTGCGATTAATACCCACAAGCGAACAAGTCAGGCGGTTTTAAAAGCGCTCCCTGCAAGTATTTTTTCATGGCTTCACTCAAAATCCGGTACCAGCATTGCAGAGGTGTCAACTGCGGCGCAATTGCTTTTAGATCATCAAAAAACTCGCTAACACGTTGATAAGCCGCTCTTACATAGGAAGCTCTGCCATGTGTACTGGTAATTGTGAGGGTCTTTTGAGCGGCATGACTGGTTTGTTTGCCCACTCCATGAAGCAGCAGAGGCCTGGATACAATAGCTTCATAATGTTTTTCAGGTTCTGCCAGCCTGACAAACAAGGACCACCAGTTATAGATCAACGCAATCATCCGGGCAATTAAACGGCAAGGCTTGATTTTTTGGGTCACGAACCCGCCCCAGCCCCATTGGTTTTTAATTTCATCGAAGTTATTTTCACAATCGGCCCGATCCCGGTAATGCTGAACGATGCTGATGACCTCGGAATTTAACGAGGTCACCAATACACTATATTCAAAAGCAGCCATGCTTTCGGCGGGCTCTATCAGAGAAAGCTGCTCAGGCAGTGCTTTCTGCGTATCCGGTGCGACGACTATGCTTCTGGATAAACGTCGCCGGACCAAAACCACACGACGAGGCTGTTTCCATGTGCTCAGCTTGAGTTCAGTCGATAACGCTTCCCAGCCATCAACGGTTCGCTCCCATCCCGCACGGCAATGTTGTTGTAGAATCAGCTTTTTAACGTTGGCGGATTGTCGAAGCTTGAATAGGTAGTTGATGCCTCGCTTCTCGGCTTCCGTCATGATAGGGTCGCTACCCCAGTCACAATCGCCGCGAATAAACTTAGGCCAGTCCGAACGAGGTATTCGTTCAAGTATTGTCCATAAAGCAGGCGCAAAATAGGCTGATGAACTTAGGTTGCCGGCTTGAACCTCAACATCAAGGATCAAGCGCAGGTTCGCAATCATATAAGTGTGATAGGTATGCGAGGGACGACCCGGTTTGTGGGGATTGTAACCGACGACGGCTCCTTCCTGTTTGCCATACAAAGGTTTAACCGTCACATCCGAATCCAGTATCCAGGGCTGACTGAGCAGCGGGCTATAACAGCGATACAAGTGGTCTTGCAGCCAGCGGATGCCCGCTTTCTCATCTATTCTATTCAGCGCTCTGCGAGCACAGTCATCACTTACGACCTTTGACATCCCTAACAATTTAGCGTTAACGCTATCACCCATTAAGCTGGTGATATGAGCATACCGCGTGTGGCCGGCCAAGATCGACAATAGAAATGACCCCAGTACATTCACTTTTTGGGGGGCATTATTGCTCTTATAGGTCAGCGGGCATGCATCAACCCAAGGTTCGAATAAGTGCCCGATCTTTAGATACTGGATGAAAAAAGGCAGTTGTCCCAAGGGGGTTACTTGTGCCTGCGGGTCCCACTCAATGTGGATTTTTCCATCGAATGTGTCGGCAACCAGAGAGGCAATTTCGCGCTTTTTGAGACTGACTTCCTGATCACCATTTGGGTGAACAACTTTTGGAGGTAATACCATGGCTGAGCTCACGTAATTCGCAATGTCATGATTATAGGCCTTACTTCAACCGATTTTTTTAGGTTCATAGGTACTCCAAAAACTGCCGGTATTACGTGGCACGTTAACCATACGATCACCAACATTGATGTTACCAAGTGGGTCGTTGTTAGAATTGGTTTTAGTAATAATGATATCGACATTGGCATAGGTGGCAATCGCGTTCCAGCCCGGCAGAATTTCACCTTGGATATCCAATTCCGGCCCCCGGCTTCGGACAGCACCGATTGCAAGCGAACAGGAACCGGGGCCATTGCCGCAATCATGGGCCAAATTCGGATCACCAGTGGCGACATTGGTTTTAGTCAAATCGTAATAAGCTAAGGTGGCTCGCAAACGACCGTCAAAAAATTCGGTTTTGATGCCGCCTTCGTACTGCGAGGCGCTGGTGGCTGCAACAGGGGTAAATGAATTTTGAGCACTCCAGACTAAACCGCTATTAGCGCCAAAACTCTCTGCATAGTTGGCATATAGACTAACCCAGTTTTGTGGGTGCCATAAAATGCCGACTCTGGGCGTCACAGCATCCTGGGTGGAGGCAGCAGTTCCGGAAACGACATCTTGCGATGTTTGAATATAGTTTTGATGAAGATACTGATAACGAATTCCACCGGTGACATGCACATCATAGGGCAACTTGATTTGGTCTTGACCATATAGGCCATATTGGTCAAATCGCTGCTGATAGCCGGTAATATTGTCAGCACCAAATATAAATGGCAACTGGCCGGGATGAACCGGATTGTAAGGATCAATCAAAGTATATAATGGACTGGTGTCATTTCTATTGGTATTATTTAGACGATAATAATCTCCCCCCAACAGTAGCGTGTGTTTCAATCCAAAAGTATCAAAATGGCCGGTCAAATCCAGATTGGTGGAATAAGTATTGTTTTGGGTGGCATTTGAATATGTTGTCCGAAGTACCTCAAATCTGCTGAACGGTTGATAGGCTAGCGGGGTGACCGCATTCAGAATATCGGGGGAATACGCTCCAATCGAACTAAAAAGATTTGCCGTATTACTTATCTGGTTGACTGAAAAGCGGTGTTTAATAGCCCAGTCGTCATCAAATTGGTGCGACCAGTTCAAGCCACCAAAAAAGGTTTCTGTGTTTACTGGCGAGTATTCTCCATAATTACGGCTTAAAGGAACAGTGAGAAGCTGATTGTTGATAAATGGGTTCACATAGCCCCCAACCCCTTGGTGATTACGATTGTATTCAAACTCAACAGTGGCTTGGGTTCTTGGGCTGATATTCCACTTTAGTACTGGCGCTAAAAATAGATCTTCATTGTTGACAAAGTCCTGCCAGTTACCGTTGTTTTGGTAAGACATATTCATCCGGTACAGCACATCTTTGTTGCCGGCGATGGGGCCTGAGGCATCCGCAGTGGTTCGGTAGTTATCATAAGTGCCGAATTGCTGACTGAAAGCATAATAGGGTGTTGCCAGCGGCTGCTTGGTCACCACATTGACCATGCCGCCCGGCTCGACCAGTCCATACAGGATAGCCGCCGGACCTTTCAGTACCTCGACCGATTCGACGTTAGCCAATGTCCGATTCCCTTGTTGCAACCTAAAGCCATTGCGTAAATAAGTTGATGAAACAAAGCCGCGAATGGTGATGTCTGTTTGCGTTCCACCGAGAGTCGTTGTGTCGTCCCCCCCATCACCTCCAGTAGTATTGGTGATAACTCCACTGACATTTTTCAAGGCGTCCGCCAGCGTAATCGCTTGCTGATCTTTCATCACCTGCTTGGAAACAACCTGAACGTTCAGAGGCGTTTCCATGATGGGGGTGTCCGTTTTCGTGCCGACGTTGGCGTCGGGAAGAACATAATCTTGGTTGTAGGGGTCTTTGACATCGTAAACGGCGTTGCCGACCACATTGACTTTAGGCAAGGTAATCGGGTCGGCCTGATTAATCGGGGATACGGCAGGCGCGACCGCTTTCTCCAGCGTAATTGTCTTGCTGTTACTGTAACGGTAGTTCAAGCCTGAACCTTGCAACAACTTTTGCAAGGCGTCCTCCGAAGTATAACGGCCTTTCAGTTCCGGCGACTTGATTTGACTAGCGATATCCCCTTCGTAAAGTACTTGCAAACCGGTGGCCGCAGAAAAGCGTATCAACGCGCCAGCGAGTGATTGTGCGGGGATGTCGAACGGAATAATGGCCTGCTCTGCGGCTAGCGTCATCATCGGGGTCAACAAACCGGCGGCCAGCAACAAGTTTATATAGGGCCGGCAACCCGTATCCAGGGATTTCATGTTTCATTCTCCTTTGTTGATGAGTGGTCTCCCAACAAAGACGAACGACCCCTATGATTTTACTTAGTCAGTCTGTAATTTTTTTTTAGAACAAAATAAATAGGTAGTCATTCCGAAGTTGGGCGTATATATTGCGAAAGTACATTTCAGACTGACAGAGGAAAGAGTTATGCAAACAGCACGAATTTTTACCAATGGAAATACTCAGGCTGTTAGCTTGCCAAAGGACTTCCGTTTCGATGATGAGGAAGTGGTCATCAAGAAACTGGGCGACATGGTTGTGCTTTTGCCCAAACGCTACCGAACAGAAAGTTTAATGGACATGTTGCTGGAAATTGGGCCGCAGTGTTGGCGCTAATTGAAAATTGACCACCCGTGCTAATCGAAAATTGACCAGGGATTATGTTAGGCAGATTACTATACTGCGCAGTAATAGTCGACCAGACTGAGTGAGTTTTGCCCCCTTTTTTTAAATAAGTTATTTTCGAATACGGATAATTTCATACTAGTCCTCCGTGCTTGCCGTTATTGTTTCTGCTATTGGCAAAGACCGTTTGGACGATTCCCTGGATTTAATGCGTTCTTTGGCTATAGCGCTACTTTCCTTAAACCGAAAGGATTCATTGCCGGTTTCGATAATATGGCAATGATGCGTTAGGCGATCCAGCAGTGCTGTTGTCAGTTTGGCATCAATAAACACGCTACTCCATTCTGAGAACGTCAAATTGGTTGTGATTATGACGCTGGTACGTTCATAAAGCTTAGAGAGCAGATGGAACAGGAGTGCACCACCTGCCTGTGAAAAGGGTAAATAACCCAACTCGTCCAAGATGACTAAGTCCACCTGCATGAGCATCAGCGCCAGTCGTCCTTGTTTACCAGCTGCTTTTTCCTGCTCCAGTGTGTTAACTAATTCAACGGTGGAGAAAAAGCGCACCCGCTTGCTGTGCTGCTGGATACCACAGACGCCCAGTGCTGTGGCCAAATGGGATTTTCCGGTTCCGGTGCCCCCCACTAATACCAGGTTCTGTGCAGCATCGGTAAATGTCAAGGTTGCCAGTGTATGGATCAGTGACGGGTCTACTTTAGATTGACCGAAATCAAAGCCTAGCAAATCGCGGTGAATCGGAAATTTGGCTGAACTCATCTGATACCGGATGGTGCGGATGCCCCTATCTATTGATTCTGCCTGTAACAATTGGTCGAGCAACCATTGTGTCGAATGGATCAATTCAGCCGTGTCTGCTCGGTTTTGCGTCTGTAATTCGGCGTAACATGCCGCCATGCCATATAATTTCAGGGCTTTAAGTTGGCTGATAATATCAGACATAATCCACCTCTTGATCACTTAGGCTGTCATAACGTGCAGTGTCAGCCAGTGGCTCTTCATTAAGCTTTAAGTCGGTTTCCACTTGAGCAGGGATAGGTATATCATTCAGTCGGGACAGGACGTTAACCACCTGTTCGAGACTCGTCACCCCTACATCCAATAATTGTTTAACAGCACTCAATACGGTTTCTAAGCCATGCACCGGAACGGCGGCTAGCACTTTAGCCATAATCCGATCACCTTGTTGCCGTTCCCGGTGGCGTAACGCTGTTCGCAGTTGCGCAAACAGCAACGGCATATCTTCAAAAGGCGCACCGTTACGCAATGCCCCCGGCTTTTTTTCAATCAGCGGAATATAGTGCTGCCAATCATAGCTGACTTGATCACGAGCCAACAGACGCGTATGGCGAGCAACGACGTCACTCTCGGTACAGATGTCGACCTTATCGGCATAAAGATGAATGGTGGCTTTACGGTTAGCGAGATGACAGGGTGCCGAGTATTGGTTGCGCTCCACGGTGACCAGACAGGTACTCGATACCCGAGCCAATATCTCGATGTAGCCATCGAAAGGTGTTGGCATGGGCATAAGATAAATTTGCTCTTGCTCGAGTGCATCGGCTACCGTAATACCCGCATAATTCGGATGTTCAATTTCTGTCCAGAGGGCGCGGCATTTCAGATCAAGCCAGGCATTCAGCTCTGCAAAGGTACTAAAGCACTGTGTTTTGGCCTCTATCCAGACTCGACGCCTGGCATCCTGGACATTCTTCTCGATAATGCCTTTTTCCCAGCCGGAAGCCACATTACAGAAGTCCGGTTCAAACAAATAATGCGCCGTCATGGCGTAAAAACGCGAATTTATGACGCGACCATTACTTTTTTTGATGACTTTGTCGACCGCCGTTTTCATATTATCGTAAATACCGCGCTTGGGTATTCCACCCAGTGCAATGAAGGCTCGGGTATGCGCGTCGTAGAGCATTTCCTGGGTTTGCGTGGGATAGGCGGACAGAAAAAATGCGCGACTGGCGCACAGCTTGGTATGCGCCACTTGAATTTTACGATGGATACCGCCGATCATTTGCCATTCTTCGCTCCAATCAAATTGGAACGCTTCGCCAAGCTCGAATTTGAGCGGCACATAAGCGGATTTGCCTGCAATGATCGAATCGTTTCGCCAATCGCGGATATAAGCGGTAAGAAGAGAGTAACTACCGGCATAACCTTCTTTTTTGATCGTTTCAAACAACATCAATCCAGTACGACGATCTCGTTTAGCGCGCTGCGCATCTACGTTTAATGCCAGCAACAATACGGGAATATAAGCTGTCAACTTGCTATTAACTCGGGATCGTTTGGGATACTTGTAGTCATCTGGGTTGCTTTCTTTAACCCAGGCCTTAATGGTGTTTCGCGACAGACTGGTCTGCCGTTGAATTTCACTGATGGACAGGTGGTCGCGATGAAACAACCGTCGAACTTTTGCGAACATTGACATGTAATGCACTCTCGTTTTGCTCCTGCCTAAAACATAGGCAGGATACGTGAATTGCCTGGTCAATTTTCGATTAGCACAACACTCTATAAATGATCAATTTTCAACTAGCGCCAACACCGCAGGAGATCGAGCACCAACAGCCTGCCGAACATCAGGAACGCAACTTTGAGTCAGAACAATAATATCAGTCCACCCGGCAGACTCAGCGTATTGGCATGCAAAGTAGTTTTGAGCGCATCCACGACCGCATCGGCATCACGACTATCGAAAACACCACTGATGATACGGCCTGCCAAAGCAGTTTTAATGGCGACGATGCGTCCGCTGCGATAGCGATTAATTTCCGCCAATACCTGTGACAGCGATTGGTGATTAAACACCACCTGGCCGCGCCGCCAAGCAAAGCTATCGTCGTTTTCGACATTAAGCACTTCCTCTAATCGACCGTGTGTGTAAGCGACTTGCTGCGATACTTTTACCAAAGTGGATGAGGTATCCGCCCTCACCTCAACGGCGCCTTCGTTAACGGCAACCCGTAAATCGTCATCCTGTTTTCTGACACTGAAGGCAGTACCGACAGCTCGGGCATCAGCCCGGCCACCGTTAACAATGAAAGGCCGAGCCTTGTTGGGCGCAACTTCGAAATAGGCTTCGCCCCGTAATAATTCGATTCGGCGTTGCTGTTCGTTGAAATTTACAGAAAGCGCTGTGTCCGTGTTTAAAGTCAAGCGTGAACCGTCTTCCAGAGTAACGCTGAATTGTTCGCCTGGGGCGGTATGGTAATCGCTTTGCCAGTCTTGCATCCGTAACGGCAGTTGCCAAACAGCAAGCGTTAACAGCAAACTCAAGCAACAGGCAGCGGCAATCGGAATGCGAAAATTGTGCGCAGATAGATTAGATTCAACGCATCCGGATTCCGTCGAATTCTTTCCTGGAATTACAGCAGCGCTGTTCGCTTTGGGATCACCTGACTGGTCGGCAATAATCCGGCTGTATACTCTTTCGGCAGGCATTTCCAACAACATCCACAGTTTACGGGTACGATCATAGGCTTCGGCATGTTGCGGATGGGACTGATACCATTCTTGAAAACGGCTGCGCTCTTCGGCACTGACATCGTCTGCCTGTAATCTGGCAAACCAGGCGCTGGCCTGATCGGAAACGGAAGAGGATGATTCAAACTTGTGAGTCATAATGGAGATAAAGCCTTAATGCAAGGAAGTATATAATGCCAAAACATAAACAACGTTGGAAAGTTGCATCAAAGCGAATCGATCCGCTCTTTTAGCAACTTCAAGGCCTTGTAAACATGATTTTCTACTGTGCGCCCCGAAATGCCTAGCTCTTTGGCAACTTCCGAATAGCTTTTGCCTTCCACCCGGCACAGTAAAAATACCGTTCGGCATTGTAATGGCAATTCATAAATGAGTTTCTCCAACATTTCCATTTGTTGTAGTCCTGACAACACCGTATCCGGTTCTGGATGCGTGCAGATTATCTCCTCTGTGACACTGCCGCCATCACGCTTATGCTCGCGTGTAACACCGCGCAGATGGTCCAGGGCCAGATTATCGGCAACTCTATAGACGAACGCACGTTTATTGACTATTTCACTGTCATTAGGAATGCGGGCAATGCGTAAATACGTTTCCTGTAACAAATCGTCGGCAGCCTCGTCGCAACTGACCTTATAGGTCAAAAATTGCAGCAACTCGCTTTGATGCCGCAAAAAAGTCGCCAACAAATTTTCTTCGCCAATCGTAATCATCGGGGGAAACAGCAAGATAACAAATATCGCATGTGCATTTGGCGAAGTTTTTGCATTGATAAAGTAATGGTATTGGGAATAACTTGAGCACGACGCATTCAGGCTGATAACTTGAATGCCAAGAGAAAAAGCAAACAATTTTTATGCCAAAATAGACGATATCATTTGGCGAGCTACAGAAAGCATCCTTGCATTATTTACGAATCCAGAGCTGAAAAGGGTTATAGCTTATGCATTGGGTATTGCAGATAAGGCGGCGGCATTAGGCGAACTAAATAAACTTGAAAAACTGATGGGTAAAAATACGGCATATCACCTATTCGACTGTGTGATATGACACAGCTATAGAATTCGCACTGTAGGTTGACGGCTCCAGACAACCACACGACATATTAGTGGTGTATAATACACCTTCTAACGTGTATAGGAGAGCGCCATGCGTACTAATATTGTCCTTGATGAAGCGCTAGTGAAAGAAGCCACTACACTGACCGGTGCCGCCAGTAAGCGCGAATTGGTTGATCTGGCCTTGCGTGAATTGATTCGTTCCCGCCGCAAGAAAAACTTGTTTGAGCTTGCCGGGAAAATTCAACTAACTGACGATTACGATCACAAAGGACTGCGAGAACTGCGGCATGATCCTGATTGATACATCGATTTGGATTCATGTCTTTAGGGATAAAACCAGGGAATATAGCCCGCGTTTGTATGAATACATCGGCGATCAAGCGATTGTTTTGACCCGATTCCAACAATTGGAATTACTTCAAGGTTGCCGGGATGAGCGGGAATGGAACTTGCTCAGCGAGTATCTTGACGGGCAGGATTACATTGAAGCACAAATTTCTACCTGGCAGGCAGCGGCGAGACTCTATTTTGATCTGCGTAGACAAGGTCTTACTATACGCAGTCCGATTGATTGCTGTATTGCACAAATTGCGCTGGAGAATAGTTTGTTGCTGGTACATGATGACCGTGATTTTATTACGATTAGTCAGTTTGTTCCGTTACAACATAAACAGTGGCGTTTACCCTAAATATCATTTTATCTTACATCGCGGCTGATTTATCTTGAGCGCCAAAATCCACCCAAGTGTTATTACCGCTCTCATTAGATTAGTTGCGATAAAAGTGTTTGTGCCGGCACTTTGACGGGCGTGTTTACTGAAAAACAATCCACTGGCACAAAGGGCATATTCAGGCAGACTTGAAACGCATGCTCGGCTCCGGTTTTATCTTGAAACCAGGCCAGGTTTGCGTTTAGCGCAGCACTTTCCGAAGATTTCACTTCTACTAAAAACCAAGGACGACCATTTTTAGAGATTAAAAAATCCACTTCTTTCTGATCCTTGGTCCGCAGGTAATAGAGCCCAAAGTCGCCCATCCCCAAATCATTCCACCAATGTACGGCTTTGAGTAAATGGCTGGCAATAAAGTTTTCGGCTCGCATACCACTGTCGCTGATCAAAGACCAGTCCCATAAGTAGGTTTTTGGTTCTTTGCGTAACGAACTGGCAATATTAGTGCTCCAGGGCCGGATACGGAAACAAAAATAAAAACTCTCCAAGGTATCGAGCCAGCGACGTATGGTGTCTACCGAGACACGAATTTGGGTTGCCAGCGTAGCGTAACGTGTCACTTGTCCAGTTTGGGCGCTGAGCAAGCGACTGAGAACTTCTAATTGCGCTAATTCCTGTACATTTGAGCCGTCCCGAATATCTTCCTGGATGAGCTGTTTTGAGCGCAAATTGTGCCAACGCAAGCTAAACCGGGGATTGGCTTTGATGTAGGGTTCTGGAAATCCGCCAAACTGATACAACTTATCAAAACTGTCAGCGGCTATTGGCTGCGGTAGCTGGATCAATTGTTCGCAGTCAATCGCTTGATTGCATACCTCACCAACAGTTAATGGATGCATACACAGATGGAAGTAGCGTCCCATCAAACTATCGCCACCTTTCTTAAAAATATCCAATCTTGCGCTACCCGTCACCAGAATATGCACTTGCTGTTCGTAACGGTCGAAAAAACCTTTTAAAAAATCTTTCCAATGTCGATATTTATGCAGCTCATCAAAAACTATCAACGTTTTTTCCGCACGTAATTGATCTAGGCCGAGCGCAGAAACCAGAGCATTAGTGCCTGCCAAAATCAGCTGGCGATGTTCAACATCATCCCAATTCAGATAGTGACCGTTGTGGTCTTGGCATAACTGTCTGGCTAAGGTTGTTTTACCGACTTGCCTTGGGCCGGATACAAAAAGCATTTGCCGATTCAAAAACAGCTCGTTTGATATTTGTTTGCCATATAGACGTTTCATTCCAAAATAAGACTCATCGTAAAAAAGTTAAAACTATTTTACGATAGATAAGAAATAAAGGTAAGGTTAAAACTCAACCCGAATAGACCCCATAAACGTGCGAGGCACGCCATAAGCAGCAATACCGGAGTTATATCCGACAGAAGTACTATCCGTCGACGAATAAGTGGCGGCAGAGGTATAGTAGAGCTTATCCAGAAGATTGTTGATATTAAACTGTACGCTGACCTTCGACTTGTTGCCCAACTTCAGGCTATATGCCGCCAGCAGATCGACGGTTGCATAGCCGGCGGTAGTGGGGGCGGTATTGTCTCGACCGATAGATTGAGCAAGCGTGCCATCTCGTAGTGTGACACCGCCACCGACCTTAAAACCTTTCAGTGGGTCTTGCTGAAAATCGTAGGTGTTCCACAGGCTGGCGGTATTTCTGGGCACCCCCCAATAACGGCTACCGACTGCAGGATAATCGCTGGTACCCGTTTTAGTAACGATAATGTCGGTGTTGGCGTAGGTGGCAATCGCGTTCCAACCCGGCAGGATTTCCCCCTGAATATCCAGTTCCGGCCCCCGGCTACGAACCTCGCCGGTTAATTGACTACAGCCTCCACCGCCGCAAACGTGTAGTTGGTTGGGATCGGCAGAGGCGACGTTTTGTTTGGTCAAATTATAATAAGCAAAGGTGCTACGCAGCCGCCCGCCGAAGAACTCGTTCTTGAAGCCGACTTCCCATTGCTGGGAGCTGGTGGGCCCTGCCTGTTTACTAGTCGTATCATTAACATAAACCAATAGACCTCCGCCGTTGGCGCCAAAATTCTCGGTGTAGTTGCTGTAGAGGCTGAGCCATTTTTGCGGCTGCCACAACAAACCGACTCTGGGCGTCACCGCATCCGCCGATAACGATGGACCGGTATATGACACTAAATTATTACGCGTTACATTAAAACCTTGGTGAATATTCTGGTATCTGAATCCACCCGTGACATGGACATCATAAGGCAATTTAATCTGGTCTTGCAGGTAAAGGCCATACTGGTCGGTTTGAGTGTTTGATGCTGGGGTTGTATAGGGTGACTGCGGATCTATTGACAATCCACAGGTGATGGTGGCACATGGGGTCGGATTAAGGATATTGTTGCCGACAAAATTATAAAGGCTGCTACCCTGAGAGTTTGCAGTATCCACGCGATAATAGTCGCCACCCAGCAGCAAGGTGTGTTTAAGCCACGCCGTATCGAAATGCCCGGTCAGATCCATGTTGGTGGCATAGGTGTTGTTTGTGGCATTGTTTTGAAATAAACCAAGGGCCATTTGATCGGCTGGCGCTCCAGGAACAAAATAGGTGGCTAAGAGTGGTGCTAAAACACTTATCCCCAAAGCATTTGAATTTGAGTGATTCACAGACATGCTATGCTTGATAGACCAGTCGTCATTGAATTGATGCGACCAGTTGGCACCGCCAAAAATGTTATCCAGCTTTTTTGGCGCGGGCGCGCCATAGTTGCGGTTGATGGGGGTATACATAAATTGATTATTAAGGAGCGGTACGGCTGAGTTATCCAGGCCTAAATTATCGTGGCTATATTCCAGTTCTCCAGTCACCTGAGTTCTGGGGCTGATGTTCCATTTCACGATCGGCGCGATGTAGAATTTCTCGTTATTGACATAATCACGGAACGAACCGCTGTTTTGATAAGACATGTTTATCCGGTACAGCACATCCTTATTGTCGGTAACAGGACCAGTGGCATCGACGGTCGTCCGGTACAGATCATAGGACCCGAATTGCTGGTTAACCGCGTAGTAAGGAGTTGCCAGCGGTTGTTTGGTGATCACGTTGACCATGCCTCCTGGCTCTACCAACCCATACAAAATGGCAGCAGAGCCTTTCAACACTTCAACGCTTTCCACATTCGCCATCTCGCGAGTGTCTGAGCCTTGCTGGAGACGGAAACCGTTACGGAAATAGGTGTCTGAGGCAAAGCCGCGCATCACGATGGATTGATTGACGCCAGTGTCCCAACCTTGGCCGATAGAACTACTATTCAAGCTAACACCACTGACATTTTTCAATGAATCACCCAATGTAATCACCTGCTGATCTTTCAAAACCTGTTTGGAAATCACCTGTACGTTCAACGGCGTTTCCATAATCGGCGTATCGGTTTTGGTGCCAGCAGTGGCGTTTGGTAGTACATAGTCTTCGTTGTAGGGATCTTTAACATTGTATACGGCAGTGCCGACTACATTGACTTTCGGCAAAGTCGTTGGGTCAGCCTGATTACTCTGTGGCGTGGCAGGTGCGTTCTCTATCGTTACTGTCTCTTTATCCGTGTACTTATATTGTAAACCCGTGTCATTCAGCAATTTTTGCAAACCCTGTTGCGCAGTGTATTTACCATTTAGTCCGCTGGTTTTGATGTTTTTGGTCATCTCAGCGCTATAAAATATCTTTAGTCCACTGGTTTGCGAAAATTCCAATAGAGCATCAGCCAAAGACTGTGCGCCAATATTAAAGCCAATGAGGGTTTCGGCGGCACAAAGTGGTGTTGCAATCAAAACCGGAATCGCGGTTAAACAAATCGGAATAAATCGGGGAAAATGCGGGCTCATCTAAGTTCCTGGTCACAAATGGTAGAATCGCGAGAGCATTTCCAGGCATACCTGGTCCGATCTTCGCGTGTACATAGCTATGACGCTGGCGACGAGCAGTTTTATAACCCGTGGGATGAAATTATTTTTAAAATTTCACTTTGGGGGGCTTCCGGCAGGAAATTTGGAGAGCAAAACAAAACGTGGAACAAACGGGTGCGCCCAACCAGACTGGCTATTCACTGCGCGCGAACACTATGTTCCAGTTAAAAAAACCAAACTGTTGAACAGACGATACTCTTTAGCCGCCAAGGTTTTTTCTATGGTCGCTAGTGCCGCATCGGGATCGGAGGAATCGAAGACGCCTGTCACTAAATGTTCGGCCAAGCTGTGGTCCATAATGACAATTTTGCCTGAGCGGTAACGGTTGAGTTCGGTTATGACCTGCTGAAGCGGTTGATTTTTGAAAACCAGTAAGTGCTCCTGCCAGGCTTTGGTTTGCTTTAAATTGACATTTTCAATGGGGCCAATTTGCTGATTAGACAAAGCAATACGCTGACCTTCTTCTAATCGATCAACCGTTTCGCCTTGCTGAAAAGTCACACGTACGCTGTGTTCATAAACGGTAACTGCCATATCCGCATCGAGTTGCTTAACCTCAAAAGCGGTACCCAAGGCGCGAACCCGGCCGCTTTCAGTTTGTACCTCGAAAGGTCGCTGAGCATCGGCGGCAACCTTGAAATAGGCTTCGCCCTGTAAGCTAATATTGCGCTGCCGGCCGGAATAATCCACCGATAATGATGAGTCTGTATTGAGCAGTACCGTAGAGCCGTCACTTAATGCTAGCGTTTTTAGCTCGCCTTTGCCGGTGTGATAATCGGCAAATTTGAGCGGTAAGCTTGTAAATCCGAGCCACACAGCCAACAACAAGCATGCAAAAGCAGGAAATCCCCAAGCATTAAAGAGTTGCAGCGGATTTTTTTTGGCTACCGGTTTTGCTTGGGTAACTGGTTTAACGTTTGCGGCTAAACGCTGTTCCAACATCGCAGCTTGCGAGGCGCTAAGCGTATCGATTTTTTGCCACCAGACCTGGGCTTTTTCCCATGCCAGCCGATTTTCATGGCTGGCAGCCAACCATTGTTCAAAAGCCAACTGTTGCCCTTGATCGAGCAGCGGGGAATTGAGTAGAGCCAACCAATAATCGGCTTGCTCGGCAGCGCTACCGGTCGGCGGCAAGGGGTCGATCTGATTCATGGGGTAACCGTTTGATAGTGTCATCAAATTATAAGACGATATGATCGATAACGAATATCACCATAAGATCTTTTGTATCGTCCGGTATATAAAAGTTGGCTGTAGTTAATCTAAATCACCGAGCCGTTGCCGACAATGCGCCATTGCCCTGGTCACATAATTGAAAACCATGGTATTTGAAATGCCGAGTTTCTGTTCCACTTCCGCATAGCTGTAGTGCTTAACTTTAAGCATGATAAAAACTTCACTACATTTGGGTGGCAACTCCGCTAGCGCCGAAATCAACTGTTCAAGCTGTTGCTGAGATATGGCGGTACGCTCCACCGAAAGCCTGGGGTCTTCGATTTCGCTGATCGTTTCACCATCCTCGGCATCTATGTCTTGATGGTAATGACGCGAACGGCTGCGCAAATAATCAGTCGTTAGATTGGCCGCAATCCGAAAAATAAAAGCCCGCGGATTCTCCACTGTGGTTTTGCCATCGTATCCGGCATAGCGAAGAAAGGTTTCCTGAAAAATATCTTGTGCCGTATCGTTACAACCGAGTCTCTGGGATAAATAACGCATTAGCTCTTGACGATGTCTTTGCATCAAAACAGCAATATCGTTAACAGAAAATTCGAGCATTATGCATTTAGGGTAAGAAATCCGAATCGTAGGGAATACTAAAGCAATTTTTATGCAAAGATTAACGATGCCGTTATGAGATTGATAATAAAGCATGTATTTATATCTCAAAAGCCAGCGTGCAATAGGGTTGTAGACGAGGTATTAGCTATTACAGTTTAGAGTCTGCACTAGGGGAACTGAATAATCTTGCTGTGCTGATGGATAAAAATGCGGCATATCACCTATTTGGACTGCGTGAAATCACACAGTTTTTAAGTAAGCTATTCATTCGATACTTTGAATTAGGCGAGCTTATCCAATTTGAGATGGTAACGGGTCTGCTTCCTTTGGCCTGTTCGGACTAATGCAATTTTGTTTCCGGTTTGTAGATAACCTAAATTCGCTTCTGAGTATTAGCCAACAGCACATTAGTTGCCCAAGCCACGATGATGACCCCAACCGGAACCGATTGAGGTGGTACCGGAAAAGGCAGCGTCACGCCAACAAACAGTAAATACAGGGCTCCCAAAATCGCATATAGACTATAACGATGCGCCATGGGACTTGGATAATCGAAGTTGGTCTGGCTTATTTTGCGCCTGACGATGCCGTCAATACAGAATGGCAACAAAGTAACCGCCAAAAACGGAAACCAAATACAGGCCATGATGAAGCGTTTAATCATCTGATAAACCGTATCCCAAAGCACATCTAACCGGCTCTGAATAAAAGGGAAAAGATCATGCCGGCCGACATCCTCAAACCCCTTGGACATTTGCCGTTCGCGTTCAGTCGGAATAAAGTAATGGTAGACATTTTCGCGGATACCGGTTTTGACGAAAAACTTGTCGAACCAGTGTTGCGTGGTTTTGCGGATCTCGGCGTCTTTTTCCTTTCCAAAGTAGTCGATCAGCATTTTGTCTTCAACGGCTTGAATTTCCCTGGTCCATTCATCGGATACAAAACCGGCTACCAGGATGATTTCCAATAACCAGATCATCAAACTGACCAGAATGTTCCGTTGCATGGTTAAGCCTGTTTGGCGTCCAGGTGAGATCGAAGCACCGGCAAACGCCCTTTGACGATTCTGCCGCCGGATAATTTAGCGATGTAATGTAGATCAGGCAGTTGTCCCAACAACTGTGGGGCAAACAGATCGCCTTCTTCTTCCATCAGTCTTTCTCCGACATTACCGGAAAATACGCTGGGATTGGTAGCGCTAGTTGCGACACCCTGAGTGCGCATGATGTATTTCAGCCGGGTTTTCGGTAGGTTGTCGGTGATGTATTGTTGAGTTTCGCTATCCATGATGCGAAGCGCAATCAAGTTATTGACGTTACCCAGTACCTGCCGGGCTTTATCCTGGGAACCGGTTTTGGCGGCAAAATCCGCAAAAGTCTGGGTGGCAATAAACAGTCGAATTTTGGCGCCCCGGCCTTTATTCAAAACCTGAATGAACGGATCGTTAATAACTTCCGCGGATTCGTCGACAAACACATTCACAGGTCTGTCGGAGACGCCATAGTTGTAGCGGTCGCCGGCTACTGCAGCCAGATCGGCAAGTAATATTGAGCCAATCGCGCTGCCGACGAGTCCATCTGATAGAGAATCCAGGCCAATATAGGCCACCTGGGCTTTTTGAATGATCTGGCCGGTATTAGTAATCGGACGCAAATCGTCGGCATCGTTGGGATTGGGGGATAACAAAGGCCCCAGCGATCCAGATGTCAACATATTCATGATCGGAATCAACGAAGCCACCATCTTGCTAAAATGGGTTCTGTCATGCTCGAACAGCGACAATAAGCCTTCCAGATCAAGATTAGGCGCCTGGTATTGCACCACTTGCCGGTAGAATCTCACCAAGCCAGCTGCTTTTGAGTCGATGTCATTGGTGTTTTTCAGGTATTGTTTGGCCTGGAGCCGCCAGTTGCCCAAGGATTGATCGTAATACCGCTCCAAGGACTGTATCACCAGTGTCGATGGCCCGCCTTCCAGATATCGGCGCAGTTTGATCAGGGTTGGCCGATCTTCGATGACCATCAAGCCTTGAATGACATTATCGAGAGATTTTTGGCCAAAGGCCTTGAACGGATCGTTTGTGGATTCCCCTGCCATGATGGCGGTAATCCGGCTGGCGATTTCCGATGGGCGGTTAAAATTATGCAGTGGATCGAGTCGAACGCTGTCTTCAGGAAAAGCCGGGTGAAAATACACAAAGCGCTCAGGTTGGTTGGCTAATTCACAAGCGCGTTTGGCTGAAGCCATCAAATCCTTGTCGCCTTTAGGATCGATAATGATCACCGCTTCGCCACGCAATACCGCCTGTGTCACCAGCAAATCAAACGCCCGCGTCTTGCCGGCGCCGGTGGTGCCCACAATCAAAGTATGGCCAGCAGTATGCTGTATCGGCTGCAACACGTCGCTTTCCGATATTTCCAAGCCATGTATCCAGGCTGAACCCATACGCTGGTGATCGGTGGGTATTAGCAGCGAGACATCGCGTTTGA
Source organism: Methylomonas sp. AM2-LC (assembly GCF_039904985.1). Lineage (NCBI taxonomy): Bacteria > Pseudomonadati > Pseudomonadota > Gammaproteobacteria > Methylococcales > Methylococcaceae > Methylomonas > Methylomonas sp. AM2-LC. The sequence goes on along the minus strand of NZ_CP157005.1, from coordinate 928,929 downwards.
GAATTTCATAGGCCAGTTGCGCGTGTTTCTGTACCCAATCGAATCCCCAGCCAAACCATAATTCATCCGGGTGGCGTTTGACCAGCTTCTTCAACTTATCGGCGTCCAGATATTGAAAGCGAAATTGCCGTAAGCGGCGCTTGCGGTACCAGAGATTCAAGGCGGCTGGCAGCCGGTATAAGGCCATAGCGCCGCAGGAAATCATTAGCCAATTGAACGGTTGCATCGGCAATCCAGATATGCAACTGGTCAAATACGCAATCCCGGCGCCGCCGGTCCAGCCGGCAATCGCTGTCACTTCGAAAATAGGCCGCCACGGAAATTGATAGTCGTAATCAGACTTCATGTTTTCCGCTGCATTTGTAAGCCATTACTGACACTACGCAAATTCGGTTGTGCACCCAGCATCAGCATTAAATCAATTCTGCTTAGGCCTGGAGTTTTCTGCAGTAATCTTTCAATTTCCTGGTCATCAATTTTAAACCAGCCCTCATCAGAATCGGATACTGGTGATTGAGATGAGGATTGTTCTATTTCAGTTATCCAGGTTTTGATGGCTAGTCCATGCAGTTGGATTAGCTGTGTTTTTTTTTCTTTCCTGGATAAGGACTTTTTAAGTTTATCCGAGTCCGGTTTGGACTTGGAGGGTATAGATGAAGGTTTAGCTGTCTTTGCAGGTTGTTCGGCGATTTTCGTTAATGCGTCGTTGGTTGCAGTCTCGTCTGGATTTTTGTCAATTTCCTGATTTTGCATTGGCATTTCCGACATTGTGTCCGGCAATTCCAACTGAGACTGCCGTTCTGGGAGAGCATTTTTCTCCACAATCTCAGGCAGAATTTTAGGTTTGGATTTACCTTGCTTTGCAGGTTGAACGGTTTCGGGCTGATCATCTGATCTGACGGCTTTAGGCTTTACAGCGGTTAGAAGCTGTTTAAGTTTTACGCTCGGCTCCGAAGCTAACTGCACGCCACGAATGCCATTGATTACCTGAACCTTGCGCATAGGTGACAATACGTCGGTCAGCAGCCAGCCTTTTTCATCCAGGGTTTTGATAAACAAATTAGATTCAAGCTGAAGCTGTTGTGCAGTTCCCGGAAACGGCAATAGCAATTTGTTTTGTGCGTCCAAAAAATCCATCTCTAAATGCCAACATCCTGAATTGATCGCTTCGGCAAGCTTAATCAGCCATTCACCTGCAAGTCCCTGGTTTTCCAGCCACCTTCTAGCGGCAGTAATAGAATTGACAGCTTCGAATGGCTGATCGGCATCGAGATGAATGACTGTATTGCTTGGGGTAGATTCATCCTGGATCGGTGTTTTAGCGACTTCAGTTTCAGATTGAAATTGCACTGCAGATAGCGTTTGTTCTGGAACAGGCAACCTATTGTCGGCCTCGGACTGTACTTTCTGGTCAAGGTTGATGTCGCTATCGAAATACGCTGGATACCCATCATCAAAGTTCTCTGAATTCAGGTAATCATCATCCATCGGCTCGACAGCAGCCGCTTCAATCTCAACTATCGCTGGAACGACGGGTTCTGGTAGTGACTCGCGTTTTTTACCGACTTTTTTTGTTTTGGCCGGTTCTTGAACATCCTCTCCGTCTAAAACTTCCTGACCAATCACCACCACGGGCGGTTCGCCACTGTAAATTAATTCTGTTGAAGCCAACCTCAGCATAAACAAGCTGCCATTCATACCTCCCGGCTGCATGCGCCAGTAACGGTATTGCCCGCCTTTTGAGATTTTGGGAATGGCCAGACCACGCTCGATTAGAATATCAGCCAGTGTATCTTCGTCACGGGGAATGCCGGGAATATGATCTTTATCCAACATGCCCAGAATTTCCTTCACGGCTAAGCGCCAAACGATATGCAACCCCTCCTGGAATCGCCAGACGCGGGCGCCACTTTCATTCGCAGTCCATTGTCCCGATTTAATCAAACGGCGCATGGCGTCGAACAGGTATTTTTCCACTGGCATGCCCATCGCCGAATCCAGGCCGTGATAATGCGCTTTCAGATCCCGCTCCACGCTTTTGCGGTCTGCTTCAATCACCAGCTCGTATAATTTTGCCCCTCTGTCCAGACCATGTATGGTTTCCAGCATCGCCTGCATGATGTCAGGGCCGGGTTCCAGGATGTAGGTTCGAGATTTTCGCGTCAGCACCCGTTCAATCACTAACGCCGAAAACTGCTCATGACGTTTATGCCGGTTTTCCCGCCAGCGCAAGAAATAGCGATCGATTTTATTCTGCTCAGCCCAGTCGGTTAGATTTTCATCGCAGGGATTCCAGGTGTGATGTCCCAGTTGGTCCACCACCGCCATGTCCGACACGGGTTTACCGATATCATGCAGCAAACCGGCAAAACACACCGCCAATCGCCAACGAGGTTCTAAAGCTTTACGTTCTTTGGGGGTAGCCTGGGTGGCGAACAAACAGCCTTGCGAGGCCAATGTTGCCCAGTGTGCCACCTCCAAACCATGCCTAAACAAACCGCCGGCGCCTCGGTGATGATGACTCTCCGATGCCGGCAATAGATGGCTATAGGCTGCATAACGGCCGATGACCGGCAAAGCAATGGCTTGGTATAGATCATCGGGCAAGGCAAGTGCTTGTTCGATGGATTTAATAAGCTCAGTTTGTGTGGACAAAATCCGATTCACCGGTGCTGCAGGCAGTCCTTTCATGAACGGCGGATAGCGCGGAATTTCCTCATCCTGGTTAGTGACCACAGCCTTGGGCAATACCTCGCCACCGCCCAACAAGCGTTTGCCGATACCAACGATGAATGATGTGAAAATGTTTTCCATAGCCATTTATCATGGCAGAAAGTTTTTCCATATAACTTGCAAAAAATGCCGAAAAACGCATTTCTTGCAAGTAGCGATGAAAAAATTGCTATTAGGGTAGAAGGTTTTCTTGAATTCCCAGGAGTCAAAATGAAAGCCCAAACCTCCCTAGTCAATATCATCTTGCCGGTTTTACTGTGCACCAGTTGTACCCATTTTGAACAACCATCAATCACCGTCAGCGAAGCGGTGATTGAATCATTGCAGACTGATTCACAACCCGAACAGCCTTGGCGGCTAGATAACGCCTGGCAAGCAGGAGGTTTAGGGGGTGCGGTACTCAGAGCATCCTCTATCGAGCATGTAGTCAGGCAAAATGATCAACCCTGGAAGAAAGTGATTGCCGCGAATGAGAATTTAAGTGTGCCGTACCTTGAAAAAACGGAGGACGATCCGCTGGCAATAGAACGGGCCTGGCGTAAGTATTGTCATCATCAGCTTGATATGACCCCGGAAGAACATGAAATCATTGAACATTCCACCATCCCACGGGCCATGCTGAAATTGGGCTGCAATCCGCGCAGCTTGCGCAAGTGAGGTGTCTATGGAAGACTCACAATTTCAATCGATAGACAATCTGACCGAACGTTTTCAAACACTTTCGGAGCGTAAAAAAGCCCGGCTAAAAGTAGTCGAACCGCTGAAAGCTGTACCCAGTTGGCCGGCCAGTATGCGCGGTACACCCAACGCTTGTTTGCGTAGCGCCTTGTTTGCCGGCATCCAGGGTAATGAGCGCATCGCCTACAAAAAACGCACTTTACTGGCAGCTGTGGACGGCATTGAAGTACGTTATTTGGGCGTGCAACTCAATCAGTCCGACCTGGATGTGTGGATGCAAATTGTGCATTTGTCCAGACAGCAGTTGCCGGGATTTAGCGTGACGTTCAGCGCATACGCCATGTTGTCGTCTTTGGGTAAAGGCACTGGCAAAAGCCAGCATGAATGGCTGAAGGAATCTATGGCCAGGCTGGGCGGCGCCTTTGTGGAAATCACCTTCAACGGCCGTGATACGTTCGGTGAAAAAGGATTTTTGCGTTATCACCGAGATGAAATGACTCAGCGTTATGTCGTCGAATTGACCGAATCCATGCTGCATTTGTTCGAAGACGGTTACACCTACATTGAGTTTGAGCAACGCCAAAAGTTACGCAAACAACCGCTTGCCCTATGGCTGCATGGATTTTTATCATCACATGCCGCTCCCTACCCACTGAAAATCACCACCATTCACCGATTGAGCGGCAGTGGCGCCAAAACGCTTCGTGACTTCAAATACCGTTTGCGAAAAGCCCTGGAAGCGCTGATCGCCATCGGAAATTTGGAAAGCTTTGAGGTCACGGAAGATTCAGTCAAGATCAAAAAGCATCCAACCCCCAGCCAACAACGCTTTCTGAACGGCAAACCTCACTAAAAATACACGGCATTCGACCGACGCTATTTTTAGCCTTTCCAGCCCCCCGCGACACGGCATTCGGCCGACGCGGGCACGGCATTCGACCGACACAGGCACGGCATTAGGCCGACGGGGTAACGGCATTCGACCGACAAACACGGCATTAGACCGACGCAATCCACGGCATTAGGCCGACACAAATAACGGCATTCGACCGACGCGAAGATGATTTTCATAAATCTCTACAGACCACGTCTGGCAAGGCTTACAGCGCTTTTCGAAATCACAAAAAATAGCGTGCTAATCTATTTATAATCTTTTTTTAATCTAAATATAGGCAAACCCAATCTCACGATCTATAACAGACCATCGCTATACTGACTTTTTGCGTTAAATTTTAGAAAATACGGAGAATCACCCCCATGCAAAAGATACCGCCTGCACCTGATGTGCTTCTCTCATTTCCTGATGATTTACCTGTGCCTACGGATGATGGTGCTTGTGAACATTTACAAAATAGGCTGATGCCTGACGTTTCACTAAAGTCAACTGAGGATCAGGAAATCAACGTATCGCAGTTATCGGGTTGGAACGTGATTTTTTGTTATCCAATGACCGGCAGACCCGGTTTTACTATTCCTGAAGGGTGGGCTCAAATTCCAGGTGCAGCCGGATGTACGCCGCAAGTATGCTCGTATCGTGACAATCTGGCGGCATTCAAACCTCTGGGCGTAGGGATTTATGGGGTAAGTACTCAAACCACAGGATTACAAAGGGAGGCTGTAAACCGCCTAGCGCTGACCTACCCACTGCTGAGCGATGCCGACTTTTCTTTGGCTTCCGCCTTAAAACTGCCAATGTTTGAAATTGAAAGTTTAAAACTGATCAAAAGGCTGACGCTTATTCTCAATAACGGCGAAATAAAAAAGTGCTTTTATCCGGTATATCCACCCGATAAAAACGTAGCTCAGGTGATGGACTGGCTTCTCAAAAATCAAGCTTAAGCTTTAAGACGGGCTGAAATATAAAAATTCATAACCTACGTTCCAACATGCAGCGTCGGCATTGATAAAAAACGTCCCGAAACTTTCCCAGCAAGTCGACCTGCTTACGAATCTCCACGAACTCGGTTTCGAACTCTTCGACCAGTTTGGCTTCCCAGTCAGGCTCGGTTTTCAGGATACATTGCATAGGATAGCGAAATCCCTTGCCCTTTTTGAGGTGTTGAGCCATCGGTTTGTATCGGCCATTCACAAACACCGAGGTCATGACAAACCACTCGATGGCAAATGAATAACTTTGCTCCCGCCTTCGAATCCGCACCCCAATTCGGCCACGTTCCGATGAGGGATATTGCTTTCGCTCCTTATTGACCCGTCGCCAGTAATCGTCAACCAGCATCTTCGCTTGGTTATGCAAGAGCTCTATGTTGGTCTCCAGCCATTCGATCACGGCCTGATCCGATTCAGTGTGTGGTGTGCTAAGTTCATTTGTTTCGAGCATGTAAAATCCTATACTTAACTATAGGTTTTTAGGGTGTAAAAACCTAATAACTTTTTCGGCTAAAACCACTGTTTTTGCCATCCGTAAGCGGATTTTCTTTGTTGCGACCTAGCAACTGTTTTTTCATAGAAAACCATTCTGTATCAATAAATTAAGTCCTGTTGATACATCAGAAAATTTTATCCATTTAACCTAGCAAAAAACTTGGCTCAAAAACCCTAGCTAGGAACTAAATTTGGACAAGATTCGTTTTGCATAAAATTTACAATTGTTTTTCAAGCTATTAGTGAGCACGTTTGCTAGGTTTTTTAAGCAAAAAAATGAGTCCGCTTGTCCGGTGATTTTACAAGCTCGATTTCGTAGGACTTCTGCAAGAAATAAGTTTTTCGTCATTTTTTGCAAGGTAGACGGTCACTACCACAAAAAAAATGTTTCTAACTTGCAAAAAATGCGTAATTAGCGATTTTTTGCAAGTCACCCTGTATGGAACATAGCTGACAATTAGGCTATGAACCGAACTCACGCCTATTTGCTTATCCTGATTTTTATTACCTTCCCAGCCCTAAAAGCTTGGGGAGAGGACAGCACAGATTTACCCCGCGTTTCGTACTTCGAAGACAAACAACGCGGTTGGTTTTGGTATGAAGTTCAGCCGGAACCGATCACGAAAAAACCCATTGAATCCGCCATTCCAGACTCAAAACCGCCAATATCTGCCGAGAAGCCACCTAAACCAGAAACCCGCGAAATGCCTGTTGAACCCGCACCCTTGTCTTCCGTCTGGCTTAAGCAAAACATGGAACGTTACCTGAACAAGGCCATTGATGAGCCAACTCAGGAGAATGTAGCGGCGTTTTATTACCTGCAACGGGTAATGATGGACAAGGCCGAACGGTTTACCAACGCCGCCCGTTATGTGGTGATGTCCGATCCGCAACTGGATGAAACCGTTCGCCGTCCAATCTCAACCTTTGCCGCCAATGAAGCGAATCATCAAGCTGGCGTAGCCGCAGATCGGGCATTGAAAGACATTGCAGCACATATTGGCATTTTATTTTTCTTCCGCTCGGACTGTCGGTATTGCCATGTGCAGGCACCGATCTTGAGCATGCTGGAAAGAGCCTATGGCTTCAAAATCTATGCGGTTTCACTGGATGGATTACCGATGCCGAATGGATTGTTCGGAAACTTCAAGCTCGACAAAGGACAGGCGGCATTGCTTGGGGTTGAGCAGACACCGGCGCTGTTCCTTATGAATCCGCCTAAGCAAATCGTGCCGTTATCGCAAGGCGTGCTGTCACTGGAGGAAATGACCAGCCGGATTTTGCTGGCAGGCAAAGAAGCCGGCTGGATAGAGCCTTCCCAGTATCAAACCACACAGGGTATCCGCTCTACGCCGATGTTGCTGCCAACAGCTGGCAGCATCAGTCCAACAACCGCTCAAGATCCTCTGTCATTGATTCAAGCCTTGCAGCAAAGCGCGCAAACCGGGAGCATCCAATAATGAATTTTTCGTATAGGCGATTGGTTATTTTTCTGCTGCTGGTTGAGAGTTCGGTACCAGCCTATGCCGACTTACAACAGGAAATGGATGGCATGTTTGGCACCATGACTAATTTCACCGCGCCGACCGCGCATTTGGGTCAACGCCGGGGTGTCATTACCGGAGGCAATCTGGTAGCTCGCAATGGGATTACTAATACCAATCTGGTGTCGTTTGTGCCGCCCTCGTTCAGCGCCGGTTGTGGTGGCATCGATCTTTTTGGAGGCAGTTTCAGCTTTATCAACTTCAATCAATTCGTGCAATTACTGCGTAACGTCGCCGGCAATGCTGCGGGCTATGCGTTCCAGCTAGCGGTCGGCGCGATGTGTCCCTGGTGTGCTTCGGTGATGACCGATCTGCAAAAGAAAATTCAGGAAATGAACCAGATGTTCAGCAATTCTTGCCGTTTGTCTCAGGGTTTGGTGAACGACACGGTCAAGGCCTTCGATTTACAGAGCAAAGCCAATCTGTCCAATGCTTCGTTTACCCAAGGTATCAGCGATGTGTTTTCCAGCTGGACCAATACCAGTACACTGGGCGATCCGATGCAGCAGATTAAACAAAATTCACCCAATGACCTGACGCAAAAAATCCAGGGCAATCTGGTCTGGCGAGCCTTGGTTAATCAAAACGCAGGCGCCTGGTTTCGATTTGGCGGCAATAGCTTGCTGGAAGCGGTCATGAGTATCTCCGGTACGGTGATCGTCGATGCGCCGCAAGCTGCTCCGGACGGCAAGGGCGAAAACAATGCCATTAGCGGTCCGCCACCGATTCTGAGCATCAAAGACTTGATGTACGGTAACGATGCCGGCAATAGCTATCAAACCGTGAATATGTACACCTGCTCAGATGGTCATGGCGCCGATCAATGTCTTAAACCCATCGTCCAAAACCTCAATCTGATCGGATTGAAACAGCGGGTGATGGATATTCTGCTTGGATCAGCCGATACCGGCAACGGTCTGATCTATAAATTTTCGACCAATACCGGCGCCATCACAGCCACCGAACAAGCCTTCATGCAAACCGTGCCGGATGCGATTGGCGGCATGATTCATAACCTGGCTCGTGAAGATGCTGGAATTGCCAAACTATGGGCGGAAGAAGCAGCACCGGTAATCGCTTTGGAAATGGCGCAATTAATCGTCAACGATACCCTGAGTGCAGTACAGGCTGCCGCCCAAATGAATGACCATGCTTACGCCAAGTTGCTGATGGATTCATTGCGAGTCGCCCGCGAACAGATACAGGACGAATACGTCACTATCGCCGGCCGTTACGGCAATCCGCAAACCTTGATGGCGTTTTATCAGCAACTGATGAACACCGTAAAACCTCGCCAGTATGGTTCGGTAACTCAGCTCCCTGCAACTGCCGCAGCCTGGCCAAGCCCTTAACTGCACAAAAATCGGTATGTATTTTTCTTTATTCAGTGTAAGACAGGTAGCCCATGTTTGAAATTTTCTCGGTGGGCGATTCGGCCTATCTGCAAGCGGTGTTGAATGCGGTGTCGATGATTTCCGGAACCGGCGATTACCGTACTGCCGCAGCCGTCGGTGGCGTGATCGGGGTGATCATCATCATGCTACGAGCCTTGATGCAGTTTGATGGTCAAGGGATACGCTATCAGGATTTGTTGTTGGCGTATGTGCTGTGGCTGATGTTGTATGCGCCGTCAGTCCAGGTCAGTATTGAGGATGCCTATACCGGTAGTGTAGTGGTGGTCGATAATGTACCACTGGGGCCGGCAGCGGTTGGCAGTGTGATGTCGAATATGGGTTACCGTACCACACGCATGTTTGAACAGGCTTTCGGGATGCCGACCATGACCGGCAAGGGTTTTGCCGATACCCTGCAAACCTTGACCGCCGTTCGGAAGAATTTGTTATCCCGTGTTGGTTTAGGCGCAGCCAATGCACCGGTGGCCGGCAGCGACATGGAAAGCTCTTTCGCCAATTACGTCAAAGAATGTACACTGACCGGGGTCGATTTGAATCTGAAAGCCATTGACGCCATTCTGCGCGATGCCGATCCGCTCAATGCCATTCGCTTCGACTCCGACATTTACATGACCGAAATCTATGTCGGCGGTCAACCGCAAACCCTGACGTGCACCGATGCCTGGACGGCTTTAGGCGTGATGGCCAATGGCGCTTTCAGCACAGCGTTGGAAACCAAGTTACAACAGATTTTAGGTGTGCCAGCTGCCGCAGATGCGGTACCGAAAATTCAGGATGCGTTTGACGCTTTGGCCGGACCAGGAGTGGTCAACGCCAGCAATTACATGTTGATGTCGGCCATTATGCCGATGTTTGAACAAGGCGTCATCGGCAGGCATGAAGATGGTCTGCACTGGACCAAAGCCTCCATGATCGAACAAGCCATCCAGCAACGCAATACCCAATGGGCGGCGGAACAGACTTTGTTCTCGAAAATCGTCCGGCCGATGATGGCGTTTATCGAGGGATTGAGCTATGCGATTGCACCAATTATGGGGTTTGTAGTGCTGTTTGGCAGTGTCGGTATACGCATGAACATCGGCTATTTCTCGATGTTGTTATGGATACAGCTCTGGATGCCTATCCTGGCGGTGATTAATTTGTTCATCAATATGTCGGCGGCTGGCAAAATGTCAGCGTTGACGGCGGCCAATTACAATTTGCCCTCCATGATGGGTATTTACCAGATGGACATGGAGTTGCAACAATGGCTCTCAATCGGTGGCATGTTGGCGGCTTCGACACCGGCGATTTCCTTGATGCTGATTTATCGAGGTGCAGTGACTACAACGCATTTTCTGGGACGGATGGATGGTGGTGATTATGCCAATGAAAAAATCACCACACCCGACGTAGTGAGTCCGGCGCCAGTCTTGAATGCTCATCCCCAACATCAATACAGTCCGTTGTCGGCGGTCACCCAGACCGGCAGCGATAAAGTCCTGCCAAGCTTTACAGCAGGCAAGGATATGAGCGCGGCGGTCTCTTCCGCTTCCAGCGCTTCCGAACAAGCCAGCAGTAGTTTCATGAATAGCTTGTCGTCAACGGCGTCCAAATCCAGTAGCATCACCAACGATGCGTTTGATAGTCACTCTTTGGGAAAACAAATCGCCAGCAGCTCCAGTCATACCGATGCTTATAATCGGCAGTTTGGTGAAGCTTTTGCCAAAAGGCATGCCGATACTGGTATATCGGCGGATCACTTTTCGGCGCTGGTGGCCGGCAGCGCCAATGCCGCCGCAAAAATGTCTGATGAAAGACTGGGGGCTGCGATCTCGGGACGTTTGCAGAATGATTTTAAAGTTGGCAAGGACAAATCCGATTCCATTGCGGCCGATATTACCCAAACCGTCAACGACAGCCAGGGTTATCAGGCAGGCCTCGCCAAAAGCTTGGCTCTAGATGCCCAGTCTGGTACGCGAAACGTTGCATCCATGGGCTTGCAGAGCCAATCAATATCATCCCTGCAACATAGCGCCACCGATGCTGTTTCCGCATCCGAAACTTATCAGAAAACCGTATCGGCACAACAACGTTTCGGTTCACAAGCCAGTTTCGGCGCGGCAGAAACTGGATACAAAATTGCGAATGATCCAAAGCTGATGGAACATCTTGATCAAACCCTGGATCAATATGGTCTTAGGGGAGACGCCCAACGCCTAGCGTCGCAATGGAAAGCGGCAGGCTGGATTAGCAATGGTGATCAGGCTTATGTGGCAGCAGGCATGTCATTACTAACCGGATTCTCATCGCCGAGTTATCGGACATTGGATAGCCAGCAATCACATAACGCTGAAATAGCTGGTTACCAGTTATTGGGGGATGCATTCAATGCGCCGAAAGCTGATTCAAATAGGAATCCCAGTCAAAATGAAAACCTTACAAGCCAAGTGCCTAAAATTGGTAAAGTCCAATCGATGGTTCAGCAGGCTAATCTTTCCGATCCAAGGCATGAAACCGAAGGTGTCAGCCATCGGGCGCAGGGTCAGATTCACAGTACCAGCGGTAAAATTGCAGTCGGCAAGAAATCAATTGAAGCGCATCACGATCAAAATTTGAATGCCATCGATCAGGAATCGAGACAAGGCTTTGGTGAACTGGCCAATATTAAGGCAGAACATTTTAGGGCGTCTATTGCTGCGGCGGCAAACGATACACCGTCAGCAGCAGAGGCATCATATAACTACATAGGTGGTGGAGTTTACAGTACCGCCAAAAATCTTGAAGCCTTAGGTTCTGCCGGCCATGAATACTTAAAACAGTTCAATGATAGTTACGATGAGGCCCGATCAAAAGGCGCTGAAAAATGGGATGCTTTCAAATATGCTGCATCCCAATCCTATCCCGGATTCTCTCAAGCTACACAAGCCTGGGCTGATCAACGAGTAAATAAAATAGCTGACAGACTTACACCAAGTCAACAAGCTTATTATCGTGCCGCAATGTATGAAACCTTTGCCGGGGTTGCTGTGAGTAGTGAAAATATTGGCAGTTTGGGCGAAGCCAAGCAACAATTACTTAATGAAGAAGGCGACCATGATGGCAACAATATCGCTAAATTATTAAGAAGCGCCGCTGGTCAAAACAGAAGTGATCTGATTGACCAAATAGGCCAATACAATCGAGCTCGCGGACTGATCAATTATTGAAATGTGGTTTTTTATGTTTTTCTCGATTCTGAAGAAACGCAGCAACAAAACCACGAGCAATAATCATAATGAAAAATACAGCGACATAGCCTGCAAGCGCCCGACGCTCATGGGCAATTATCATTGCTCCCAATACCAATAATGCCCAGTAGTAGTTACTTTTATGCAAAAACTTGGCCGCTAAACGTTCAATTCCTTGAAAAACCAATTCAGCTAATGTCATAGCAAGAAAAAATGCAGTTCCGAATCCTGCAAACAAGCTGATGTTATCTGAGAGATTGCCCCAATCAGCAACAAACCATAGCAATACCAAGCAGATTGTTATAGCTGCAAGTTTTTTAAAAACGGAAAATGACTGGATATCTGGATATCTCCCCCGTATGAATCGAGTAAAACCTGTTGGGAATTTTGTGAATGTACTTCCGCAAAATGGACAAAAGGATTTCAGTGGCTGACCGTAATAACTGACCACTCTGGGAACCATAGTCC